>JACOUH010000464.1 GCA_016177925.1 Planctomycetota bacterium
CGCGCTGCACAAGCTGCAGTTCGGCGAGTGGTGGTCGGGAGCGGCCCTCTGGTATCCAATGAATCCGACGTTGGAGATGACACCCGAGAAGCTGCGGGCGCTGGCGCCGGAGGCCCAGACCCGGATGCTCTTGCTCAGCATCGCGACCTACGTGGTGCTGGCCTGGCAGCTGACTTTCCCACTGTTCGCATGGCGGCCGCGCTGGCGGGTGCTGCTCCTGGGCGGCGCGGCGGTGGGCTGGGCCGGCTCGGTCTTCCTCTACCACGAGCCGCTGTTCGGGCCGGTGCTGTTCCTCGCGTCGCTGACCTACCTGACGCCCGCCGAGTGGCGCTGGCTGGTCGAGCGGCTGGGACGGCTACCCAGCCTGCGGTCGCGGCGCCGGGCCGCCGGGATTGCGGCCCCGGAGCCGCGGCCGGTCGGGGCACCGGTCCGGGCCTGAGGAGAACGGACAGAACGGAGAGAGACACGCATGAGACGCATGAAGTATCTTTGCTGGTTGCCAGCGGCCCTGGCGGTGCTGTGGGCGAGCTGCGCTCCGGTGGACTCGCCGGGGAGGCGCCCCGAGCCGACCGAGGAGGACCAACCGCCGGAGCCAGTGACCAAGCCACTGCCGCCGGTGCGCGGCGGACTGCGAGAACGTGTTGAGGCGGCGATGCGACAGGTCTGGTCGCGTGAACTGCGGACGGACAATGGCTTCTGGACCGTCTTCCATGCCATCCTGGGCATGGGCTTTGAGACGACGCTGGCCGATCCACTCACAGGCAAGACGGTCAACGCGATCGAGCACATCCGCGCGGGGGGGACGATCCGTGGCATGGAGTTCATCCCGACGAAGAACGGCCTCGACGTCCGCACCGGGCCGCAGTTCGTCGGGCAGGGCCACCAGGACCAGTTCGTCGCCGAGATGACGCAATGGGGCATAACGGCCGACAAAACCTGGCGCGTCTACGGCAAGGACTATCCCTTCCTGGACTTCGCCCGTCACTCGAAGTTGCGGGCGAGCGTGACGTCCGATCAGGAGTTGAGCTGGGCAATTATCATGATCGCCGAGTTCTTCAGCACCGACCTGAACTGGACGAACGAGAAGGGAGAGAAGCTGACCTTCGGCGACGTGGTCCACTACGAACTGAACCAGCCCATTGAGGAGAACGCGGCGTGCGGCGGGACGCACCGGCTGTTCGGGCTGACCTGGGCCTACTTCCGCCACCTGGAACGCGGCGGCAAGACAGTCGGCGTCTGGAAGGACGTCGACGCGGCGCTAAGCCGCTATGCAGACCGTGCGCGGAAGTACCAGAACCCCGACGGGACTTTTTCAACGAGTTACCTGGCGGGGCCTGGCAACCTGCATGACGTCCAGCTCCGCATCGGCACGACAGGTCATGTCCTGGAGTGGCTGGCCTTCGCGCTGCCGGCGGCCCGGCTCAGGGAGCAGTGGGTGCAGGATGCGGCAGGAGCGCTCTCGTTGCTGATCCTCGACAACCAGAACCGCGGCATCGAGAGCGGAGCACTGTACCACGCAACGCATGGGCTGCACATCTACCACGACCGCGTCTTCGGCCCGATGCCCGACCGCAGAGCGCCGGTGCTCCCGCTGCGTCCCGGCGAGGAGATCCCCAAGTACGAGGGAGCCGCCGTCCGAGGAAAGTGACTCCCAGCGATCGGAACGACGGCCGCCGAGAACGGTTTCAAGTAGTTGCCGTCAGGACCGACGTAGTTATAGACGACATCGAGAATCACGCCGAGCCCCGCGGCATGGGCACGGTCGACGAAGCGGCGGAAGTCGTCGGGCGTGCCGTACAACCGCGTCGGGGCGAACAGGTTGACGCCATCGTAACCCCAGCCAAACGTGCCCGGGAAGTCAGCGACCGGCATCACCTCGACGACCGTGATGCCCAGACGCGCCAGTTCCGGCAGTTCGGGGGCCGCCGCCTGCCACGTCCCCTCCGGCGTGAAGGTCCCTTGCTTTCCAAACCCCTCTAAGCAAACGTCGTACCAGACCCCGCGCGGGTGAGGCCGCGGTGCTCCAGCCCCCCGAACCGCCTTCTGCACAAATTGCAAGAAAGGATTGTTAGTCCATTGCGTTCGAGCGCTGCCGCCCGTATACTCGCCGTGAATAGTGGTGGGGATCGGGCCGTCTGACTTCGTGGGGGGTCAGACCTGGAGCTGCCCCGATTCTTTAACACGGGAGGAACTGCGATGAAGAAAGTGTGGTCGATGCTGGCGGTACTGGCGCTGCTCCTTGTCTTCACGGTGACGGCCCGGGCCGAGGAGAAGAAGAAGGTGAACCTCAAGGGGACCATCACCTGCGCCAAGTGCGACCTGAAGATCGAGAAGAAATGCGCCACCGTCATCAAGGTCAAGAAGGACGACAAGGACGTGATCTATTACCTCGTCTTCGAGGACAAGGAAGCCGGGCAGAAGGCCCACAAGGCCATCTGCACCGAGGCCAAGGAGGGAGAGGTCAGCGGCACCTGCGTCAAGAAGGACGGCAAGCTGACCGTCACGGTCGACAAGATCAAGTTCAATGACTGACCGTAGCTCGGCGCGCCCGCCTGACGGATTCCACGCATCGCCACCCCTTGCCGGGTGGCGATGCTCGTTTCCGGGGTCGCTTGGCGGCTTGCGCCGCCCCTGGTAGGATACCCAGGGAAGGTGGTCCCCGTCGTCTCGCGGAGCGAGACGACCACCCTCCTCTCAGTAGGATAGGGGTCGGAATACGTGAAAATCATCCTGGCCAACCCGCGCGGTTTCTGCGCGGGCGTGAACATGGCGATCGAGAGCCTCGACCGCGCCCTGGAACTGTACGGCACGCCGCTCTACGTCTACCACGAGATCGTCCACAACCGCTACGTCGTCGAGCGCTTCCGCACACGCGGCGTGGTCTTTGTCGATGACGTCGCCGACATCCCGACAGGCAGCACGGTCCTCTACAGCGCACACGGGGTGGCACCAGCCATCCGGGCGGTGTCGACGCAGCGCCGCTTGCGCGCCATCGACGCCACCTGCCCGCTGGTGACCAAGGTCCACCTCGAGGCGGTCCGCTTCGCGCGCGAGGGTTACACCATCCTGCTGATCGGCCACGAGGGACACGACGAGGTCCTCGGCACGATGGGCGAGGCACCGGCGAGCATCCGCCTGGTGCAGGATGTCCGCGAGGCCGAGGCGATCGACCTTCCCCAGGGCGCCCGGGTCGCTTTCCTGACGCAGACGACGCTGTCGATCGACGATGCCGAGGCGATTGTCGCAGTGCTGCGGCGCCGCTTCCCGCAGATCGTCGGCCCCTCGAAGGACGACATCTGTTACGCGACGCAGAACCGCCAGGAGGCCGTCAAGGAATTGGTGCCGGAGGTCGACGTCGTGCTGGTCCTGGGCAGTCAGAACAGCTCCAACAGCATGCGCTTGGCGGAGTTGGCCACCTCCTGCGGCAAGCCGGCGTACCTGATCGACAGCCGCCAGGAGATCCGCGACGAGTGGTTCCAGGGCAGCGAGACGGTGCTGATCACCGCCGGGGCCAGCGCCCCCGAAGAGGTAGTCGAGGAGTGCGTCGCCCACTTGCGTGACCATTACGGGGCGACGGTCGAGAGCCGCACGGTGCGCGAGGAGCACGTCAGTTTTCCGCTGCCGCGCGAGCTGCGCGTGCTGGCGCCGAGCCGCGGTTGACAGGGCTCCTTCGGACGGAGGGGAAAGAGATGTCCGGCGGCGCTGCACGGGGGCCGGCCATCCGGCGGCTGCGGCCAATCCATCGCAAGATGTCCTTTGCCGCGTTCGAGCGCTTACCGCACCGCCTGGGCTGGAAGTACGAGTATTACGGCGGCATGGCGCACGTTCGACCCGCGTACCTGTCGGTAACCTTCGTCCTCGACCTGACGCCCCGCACGGGCCGGCAGCGGGCGGGGATGCGGCCGGTCACGCCGGACGACGCCCGCGCCCTGGAGAAGCCCTTCTTGGCGGCCTTCGCCCAAGCCCCCGAATACGTGGGCTACTCGGCCCAGGCGTTCCGGCTGAAGGCGACCCAATACATCGCGGGGTTCTTCGGGGAAGTCCGCGGCGCGTGGTCGCCGGCCTCGGTCGTGGCGGAGGTCGGTGGGGAGATCATCGGCGCCGCCCTCGTCAAGCGGCGCGAGAAGGGACCGCTGCTGGACTGCCTGTTCGTGCATCCCTGGCACGGCCGCCAGGGTTGGGCGACGGCCCTGGTCACGCGGGCGGTGCGGGCGTTGCTGGCCGAGGGTGCCTCGAAACTGCAGAGTCAGGTCCACCTTGCCAATGAAGCGAGCCTGGCCTGGCACCAGCGGTTCGGCTTCCGCGAGGTCCCGGACTTCTGGGTTGCGAGCCTCCGCGCCCGCTTCTACGCCCACGAGCTGGAGCGGCGGAAGGACCTTTCCGAGGCCGAGCGGGCGCTGCTCGGGCAGCTTGCCGATTACTGGTGGGCAGAAGCGCATCGGCTCGAAGAATTGCTACATCAGGAGTATGCCTCTGCGTACCCGAAGGCGGAGTAACGCTCGACCCCCGCACCTGAGGCCGTCATGGACCTCTCGCTCGACTACCTGCCGCGGCTGCCGAGGCGCAAGGACTTCCGCATCGGCTGCGTCGGCGCCGGCTTCATCATGCGCGACTGCCACCTCGTCGCCTATCGTCAGGCCGGCTTCAACCCGATCGCCATCGCCTCGCGCGATCCCGAGCACGCCCATGCTGTCGCCGCCCGGCACGGTATCCACCGTGTCCATGTCACCTACGCCGACCTGCTCGCCGATGCAGAAATCGAGGTCCTTGACGTCGCCGTCCCGCCCGACGTGCAGCCCGACATCATCCGCGAGGCCGTCCTGCACGGCGACCACCTGCGCGGCATCCTGGCCCAGAAGCCGCTGGCGATGAGCTACCCCGAAGCGAAGAAGTGCGTCGACCTGTGCGCCGAGGTCGGTATCACGCTGGCGGTCAACCAGAACATGCGCTACGACCAGTCGGTGCGGGCGCTCGCGGACTTGCTCCGCCGCGGCGTGCTCGGCGAGCCGGTGCTCGGCACCATCGACATGCGGGCCATCCCGCACTGGATGCCGTGGAACCAGGAGTTGCACTCGCTGTCGACGTTCGTCATGAGCATCCATCACCTGGACACGTTCCGCTTCTGGTTCGGCACGCCCGACCGCGTCCTGGCGAGCACGCGGCCCGACCCGCGCACGGCCTTTCCTCACCGTGACGGCATCAACCTCTATCTCCTTGAATACGGCAATGGCTGTCGGGCAAGTGGCTGGGACGACGTCTGGACCGGGCCCGCGCGCGAGGGGGCGGCCCCGGACATCGGCATTCGCTGGCGCGTCGAGGGGACGGAAGGACTGGCGCGCGGCACGATCGGCTGGCCGAACTACCCCGCGCGCACGCCGAGTACCCTCGAGTTCACTACACGCGCCGAGGCGAAATGGCATCAGCCGCGCTGGCAGGAAGTGTGGTTCCCGGATGCCTTCGTCGGCACGATGGCGCAGCTTTTGTGTGCTCTCGAGGACGGCACCGAGCCGGAGATCAGCGGCCGCGACAACCTGGAGACGGTCGCCCTGTGCGAGGCAGTCTACGCCTCGGCAAAGGAGCACCGCGTCACAACGATACGAGAGTTCATGAATCCCTGAATTCGCCCGAAGCGCGAGCGCGGGCCGAGGGTTTGTAGGACGGTTTTTCAAACCGTCCCGGCTTCACCCCCGGACGGATTGGAAATCCGTCCTACAAACCATCTCCTCCTTCGTTGCCGCGTCGGGCGAATCGGCTTGTCGAAGAGGCACGATGAATCCCAACGACTTGCGGCAGCTGCTGGAGCAGGTCCGCGCCGGGCAGGTGAGCATCGACGATGCGCTGCAGCGCGTCGGTCCGCCGCCGGTCGCGGACCTCGGCTTCGCCCATGTCGATCTGCACCGCCACGCCCGCTGCGGCTTTCCCGAGGTGATCTTCTGCGAGGGGAAGACATCCGAGTGGGTCGCCGGCGTCGTGCAACAACTCGTCGATGCCGGGCAGGACTGCCTGGCGACGCGGCTCAACGCCGAGCTGGCCGAGCACCTTGGCCGGCTCTACCCGCACGCCGAACAGGACCGCGTCGCTCGCACCTTTTGGCTGCCGGCGCCGCAGGCCGCGCCCCGGCCCGTGGCCGGACGTGTCGTTGTGCTGACCGCCGGAACCAGCGACTTGCCGGTGGCGCGCGAGGCGGTCAACACGGCGAAGGCCCTGGGATGCGAAGTCGATCTGCTGGCGGACGTCGGCGTTGCCGGCATCCACCGTCTGCTGCGCTACCGCGATCTCTACGCCCGCGCCGACTGCATCGTCGTCGTTGCCGGCATGGACGGCGCCCTGCCCAGCGTCGTCGGCGGACTGGTCGACTGCCCGGTCATCGCCGTGCCGACCAGCATCGGCTACGGCGCCGCCTTCGGCGGCCTCGCTCCGCTGCTGACGATGCTCAACAGTTGTTCGGCCGGCGTCGTCGTCGTCAACATCGACAGCGGCTTCAAGGGCGGGTACGTCGCCGGGCTGATCGCCCGTCGCGCCGCCCCACCAGCCCACGGCGCTCAATAAGCTCTCGGACAGGGGCAAGTTGGTGCGTCACCAGCCGTGTTCGTGACGAGGGTCGCGAAGCATCAAATCGTCGACGGCCGTGCGCGGGTCCTTCTTTTCGTAGAGGACGCGATAGACCTCTGTCGTGATCGGCATCTCGATGCCCATCCGTTCGGCCCGCTCGTGGACGCTGCGCGTCGTGGCGACGCCCTCGGCAACCATCCCGCCCAGCCCGGCGACCACGTCGGCCAGTTTCTCGCCGCGACCGAGGTGTTCGCCGACATGCCGGTTGCGGCCGTGCCGGCTCATGCACGTCGTGATCAGATCGCCCAGACCCGCCAGCCCGACGAACGTCTGGGGCTCGGCGCCCAGTGCCACGCCAAACCGTGTCATCTCCACCAGGCCGCGCGTCAGCAGCGCCGCCTTCGTGTTGTCGCCGAAGCGCAGCCCGTCGCTGATACCAGCGGCGATGCCGATGATGTTCTTCAACGCCCCGCCCAGTTCGACGCCGAGCACGTCGAGATTGGTGTAGACGCGGAAGCGGTCGGTGCTGAAACACTGCTGGACCCAGCGAGCCAGCTCCAGGTCGTCGCTGGCGGCAACCAGGGAGGTCGGCAGTCCGCGGCTGACTTCCTCTGCGTGGCTCGGCCCGCTGAGCACGCCGACGTGCGTTACGCCGAGGACCTGGTGCAGCACTTCCGTCGGTCGCAGGAAGGTCGTATTCTCGATCCCTTTTGTCAAACTCAGCACGCGCGCCGTGGCGGGCACCGACGGGGCGATTCGCTCCAGGGTCGCGCGCAGATACACCGTCGGCACGGCCGAGACGAGCAGGTCGGCCCCGTCGAGCGCCTCGGCGATGTCCTCGGTGAGCAGGACGCAGTCGGGGATGGGGACTCCCGGCAGCAGGCGGACGTTTTCGCGCCGCTCGCGCAGCAGGCGGGCGTTCTCGGGGCGGGCGCTCCAGAGGGCGACGCGGTGGTCGTCCTTGCGGGCGAGCAGCAGGGCAATGGCGGTGCCCCAGGCGCCGTCGCCCAGGATGGCAAACCGGATTGGCATGACAGGCTCCGCAACGAGGAACGGAACAATCCGCTCCGTCGATTCCCTTTATTACGCCGGCATGGAAGTTCCTCACACCAACCCGAAGCGCCAGCGAGGACCGTCCTCGCTGGCGCTTCGGGTTGGTGTGAGTATCCTCCTCGCCGGGGTAATATTGCTCATCTTTCCCAACTATCACCGAAGTCGGTCGCGGCATTGTGCCGATAGTCAAGAGGACGTCCTCACAGGGTCGCCGCGGTGGAGGCCCCCGACGTCGTGGGAGTCTTAGCTGGGAAGTCCGGCCACTCAGGGAGGATCGAGCATGGCCCCGCAACTGCGTGTTTATCCGGCTCCCGAGGACGCTTCCAACGGCGAGGCTCAGGAGGCGAGCGTGCGCGTCAGCCTCGGCGAACTGCTGCCGCTGGTGGCGCTGGCGCACCGGCACAATTACGTGTGGCTTCAGGACTTCCTCGACGACGAGGTGGTCATCACCTCCGACCTGTTCGAGGTGCTGCGCTCGTTCCGCTGTTTCCGTCCCTCGGCCTGAAATAACCAAGGACCTGCCGCTTGCGGCTTTAGCCCGACGCGCAAGCGAGGTTCGATGGTTTCCTCGCTGGCGCGTCGGGCTAAGGCCGATGCGCAAGCGAGGTTCGATGGTTTCCTCGCTTGCGCGTCGGGCTAAAGCCGCAAGCGGCGTCATTCATCATCCTCTGAGTCGGTCAGCAGTTCGGGCTTGCCGAACTGCGTCAGGTCAACCTGACCCCTCAACTCGCCCTCGATCAGTTTCAGGCGTGTTTCCAGGTCGCGAATCTTCGCTTGCAGCGTCTCGATCTTGACGCCCGCGTCCTCGCGCGGCCGCGGCCTGGGAACCACCGGGTAGCCGAGTTGCCGCTGCAGCGCCGCGAACAGGTAGAGCGGGTCGCGCCCGTGGTTCGCCCGCGCGATCCGCCCCTCCTTCGTGCCGAACAGTGGCGGCAGCGGTGGTTCGTAGTCGGGCGCCTGGCGCCGCTGCTCGCTGACGTAATTCTCTGAACGAATGTAAACGAGGTCGGCAAAGTCGACGAGCCCGACCTGGCGCCGCACCAGGTCGAGGTAGTCGCGCCAGTGGGCGTCGAACAGCGGGTCGGCGGACATGCTTGTCAGGCCGTCGTAGCCGAGGCGGTTGCGGCAGATCACCTCGAACTCGTAGACGAACAGTCCGGCCGGCGTCGGCTGGCCGGCACGATACTCTGCCTCGCGCTCCAGTACTGTCAGCGCCGTCTCCAGGCTGAAGCGACGGACCTCGTCCTCGGTGTTGCGCACGACAAATGCCTGGAAAGGCGTGAAGTAGTGCGGCAGCTTCTCGAACCCCGAGGACAGCAGGCCCGTGTGCTTGACTTCCGCCTTGAGGAACTGAATCGCGTACGGTAACCGTGTCGTGGCGAGGATTTCCTGGTCGATGCGCTCGAGCACCTCCTGCGTCGCCAGGTTCTCCGCGACGCGCTCGCGCAGGGTGCGGAAGAAGTAGACCTGCTCGATGTACTCTTCGCGGTCGAGGACCTTGCCGGTATCCATGCCGTCATCCTATCGCAATCCACGGCGCGATTGCAACGACCCCCGCCGGGGCATACAGTGACGCTGCGACAGGACAAGGAGGCCAGCGCCGCCAGGAAGCCCGCCGGCCGCCTGCTGCGCGGACCTCGCTCGTTCCGCCATCCTTTTCCGAGGGTTTTCCCATGTGTCCTCGCCTCGGCCTGCTTCTGGGGTGTGCCGCGCTCGTGCTCGCACCGGCCGGGCCGGTGCGGTCGGCCGACGCCGACCTGATCCTGCACAACGGCAAGGTGGTCACCGTTGACGGGAAGTTCTCGGTCCACCAGGCCCTTGCCGTATGCGGCGACCGCCTCCTGCGCGTCGGGACCAACGAGGAAGTGCTGAAGACGAAGGGAAGCGGCACGCGGTTGGTCGACCTGAAGGGCAAGATGGTGCTGCCGGGCCTGATCGACTCGCATGTCCACCCGGCCGACGCCTGCATGACGGAGTTCGATCACCCCGTCCCCGACATGCAGAGCATCGCGGACGTGCTCCACTACATTCGCGACCGGGCCAAGGTGCTGGCGCCGGGGGAGTGGATCGGCGTGCGGCAGGTCTTCATCACCCGACTGCGCGAACAGCGTTACCCCAGCCGGCAGGAACTGGACGCCGCCGCTCCGAAAAATCCCGTCCTCTACGCCACCGGCCCCGACGCCTCGCTCAACACCCTGGCCCTGAAGCGGAGCGGGATCGATCGGGACTTCAAGGTGACCGACGGCGGTCCCGGCCACGCCGAGAAGGACCCGAAAACCGGCGAACCGACCGGCATCCTCCGCAGCTGCACGCGCTACGTCAAGTCGCAGCCCAGCGGCCGACAGGCCACCGAAACCGACCGCACCGAACGCCTCTTGCAACTCTTCAAGGACTACAACGCCGTCGGCCTGACCGGCATCATCGACCGGGACGCCAGCCCGTCTGCCATCAACCGCTACAAGAAACTACTCGACAATGATAAGCTGTCGCTGCGCATGGCGATCTCGCACGGCGTCGGGACGGATGGGGCGACCGAGAAGGTTCAGAAGACGATCCGCAAGGTATCCGAGCATCCACTGTGCCGCGGCGGGCCCATGCTGCGCATCGTCGGCATCAAGACCTACCTCGACGGCGGCATGCTCACCGGCAGCGCTTACCTGCGCGAGCCGTGGGGCGTGAGCAAGATCTATGCCATCGACGACCCGAAATATCGTGGTCTGCGTTTCATTCCGCCGGAGAAATTGCTCGCGATCGTCCGGACGACGGCCGAGTCTGGGTTGCAGTTCACGGCCCACTCCGTCGGCGATGGTGCGGTCCATGCCCTGCTCGACGCCTACGAGGAGGTGGGCCGGGGCACCCGCGCGAGCGGGTCGCCTCCGCTTCGGAAGACGCGGCCATGCATCACGCACTCGAACTTCATGAGCAAGGAAGCGGTCGCGAAGTGCGCCAAACTCGGCGTGGCGGTGGACATCCAGCCGGCCTGGTTGTACCTCGACACGCGGACGCTGGTGGCGCAGTTCGGCTATGAGCGGCTGCGCTACTTTCAGCCGCTCAAGAGTCTCTTCGAGGCGGGCGTCGTCGCCGGCGGGGGCTCGGACCACATGCAAAAGATCGGCTCGTTGCGGTCGGTCAACCCGTACAACCCGTTCCTGGCCCTGTGGGTGACCATCACGCGGCGGGCAAAGTGGTACGAGGGGCGGCTCCACCCCGAGGAGGCCCTCAGTCGCGAACAGGCCCTCCGCTTCTACACCATCAACAACGCCCGGCTCATGTTCCTGGAGGACAGGACCGGCTCGCTCGAGGAGGGCAAGCTGGCCGACTTCATCGTCATCGACCGGGACCTCCTCACCTGCCCCATCGACGATCTCAAGGATACCCAGTGTCTGCGGACCTACCTGGGCGGCAAACTCGTCTACGAACGCAAGTAACCGGCGACGGGGGAGCTTGTCCGGTTTTTCCTAACAGACGGGCTGCTCCGCATTTCCGATCTCGGAGAACATCCAGGGGCGGAGTTTGCTTCCGGACTGGGTTCGGGCCGACTTGTTTCCCGACCGATCCACAGTACAATCGAGCCGTTTCAGCTCCTCTGACCGCCGCGAGGAGACCGCCCCCGTGAACCCCGTCGAAACCTACGTCCATCGTCTCCAGGAGATCTATGCGACCGAGCGCGGCACACCTGAGTTGTCGTACCGGGCCGCGCTCGAAAACCTGCTCAACGTGGTCGGTCAGGGACTCGATCCGGCCGTCCAGGCCACGGCGGAGTTGGCCGATACCGGCAGTGGCCGCCCGGATTTCGGATTGTTCGAGAGCAAATCGGGCAACCTGCGCGGCGTTGTCGAGGTGAAGCCGGTCGCCGAAGACGTGCCTCACACCGCCGACGGTAACCAGGTGGCGCGCTACTGGAAGCACTATGGCTACGTCCTTGTCACCAACTACCGCGACTTCCTGCTCGTGGTGCGCCAGGCTGCGGACCAGACGCGCGTCGAGGCCCGCTACTCTCTGGCCCCCGACGCCGAGACGTTTTGGCGGTCGAAGCCGCACACCCTCGCCGCGCAGCACGCCGAAGGCTTGACCGATTTTCTAGGCGGTGTGCTGACGCGGGCAGCGCCCATCACCCGACCGGGCGAGTTGGCCGCCGACCTGGCCCGCCACGCCCGCGAGGCCCGCCGCCGCCTGTTCCGGCAGGACATGGCCGCGCTGGCGCCGCTCCGGCAGGCGATGGAACAGGCGCTCGGCCTGCACTTCCACGACCAGGAGGGCGAAGCCTTCTTCCGCTCGTCGCTGGTGCAGACCCTCTTCTACGGCCTTTTTTCCGGCTGGATGCTGTGGCGGCAAGGGCCACACAAGCCGGCGACGTTCGACTGGAAGGACGCTAGCGAATACCTCGCCCTGCCGCTGATCGGCGACCTGTACGAGGAAATCGCCCGCCCCAAGCGGCTGGCCGACCTGGGGCTGCGCGAGCCGCTGGAGTGGGCCACGACCAGCCTCAACCGCGTGGTCGAGGACGAGTTCTTCCAGCGCTTCGACGCCGAGCACGCCATCACGCTCTTTTACGAGCCGTTCCTCCAGGCCTTCGATCCCGACCTGCGCAAGGAGCTGGGCGTCTGGTACACGCCGCCGGAGATCGTGCGCTACATGGTTGCTCGTGTCGATCAGCTGTTGCGCAGTGAACTGGGTATCGCGGACGGACTGGCCGACGATCAGGTGTACGTCCTCGACCCCGCCGCCGGGACCGGCTCGTACCTGCTCGAAGTCGCCCGCTGCATCCAGCAGACGCTGACCGAGCAGGGGCACGGCGCGTCGATGGCCGCGGCGCGGGTCAAGAAGGCCCTCTGCTCGCGCATCTTCGGCTTCGAGATCCTGGCGGCGCCCTACGTCGTCGCCCACCTCCAGCTCGGCATCCTGCTCCGCTCCCTGGGGACCAACTTGACGAAGGACGAGCGCTGTGAGGTTTACCTGACCAACGCCCTGACGGGGTGGGAGCTGCCGAAGGGGCCGCGGCAGCTACTGGCTTTCAAGTTTCTTGAGGAGGAGCGTGACGCGGCCGCCAAGGTCAAGCAGGAGGCCCCCATTATCGTCATTTTGGGCAATCCGCCTTACAACGCATTTGCCGGCGTGGCGCAGCATGAAGAGGCGGACCTCATCAAGCCTTACAAGGATCGTCTCTACCAGGATTGGGGCGTGAATCGTCAAGCCCTGGACGATCTCTATATTCGCTTCTTCAGGATCGCGGAACGCCAAGTTGGCGAATTGGCGCCGCAAGGGATCGTCAGCTTCATCAGCAACTACTCGTGGCTTGACGGCCTCTCCCACCCGATCATGCGGCAGCGCCTGTTGACGAATTTTCATCAGATTTGGATCGACAATTGTAATGGAGACAGGTTTAAGACGGGCAAACGAACCCCTACCGGCGCCCCGGACCAATCCATGTTTACGACCGACGAACGGCCCGTGGGCATTCAAGTCGGGACCGCCATTGCTACCCTCGTGAAGGGCGGCAAACGGAAGAAGCGAAAACAAACAGCGTTGGCAGAAGTGCTCTATCGTGATCTTTGGGGCCTGGCCAACGACAAGCGATCCGAACTTCTCCGCACCCTTAAGCAAAAGAGGCCACGTACCCTCTACCTCCAGGTGCTGCCGGCAGAGAGTCGTCGCCTCGTACTCGCGCCCGGCGCCGTTGCCGCCGAGTATGACTCGTGGCCCTCGATTTCAGAGATCACGATTCGACAATTCATCGGCTTGGAAACCTGTCGGGACGAGTTTCTCATCGACATTGACCGCAAGCGCCTCGAAACGCGAATGCGGGCCTATTTTGATCCGTCCGTTTCTGACAGGGAAATGATGGAGATCTGTCCTGCTGCCATGACCGATGCCGCACGCTATGATGCCGCAGCCCTGCGGAAAAAGTTGCTGCGACGCGGGTTCAGGCCAGAACGTCTCGTGAGCCTTTGTTATCGCCCGTTTGACGACCGCTCCATTTTCTGGGAACTGGAGGCGAAGCTCCTGAACGAACGGCGGGCTGAATGTGCCCAGCACGTGTTCATCGGAAACCTCTTCCTCATCACCAGCAACGAGCGCGAGAAACTGACGCAGTTTGATCGCGCATTTTTCTCGGACCTACCGTGTGAGAAGCATCTTTTGCGCCCCGATGCGTCCGCGATTCCCCTTGCTCTCCGTGTCAATGACCTGAACGGCAACGGTGTCGAGCCAAACATCAACCCGCACTTCCTGGAGAAACTCTGTCAAGCAGGGGGGGTGCAAGCCTACTCCGAAAAGAATCATGCCTACAGCCGGCACGCCGTGCTACTTGCGCGAGCGCTTTTCTTCCATCTCTTGGCCATCCTCTGGTCCCCCGCCTACCGCCAGGAAAATGAAGCGGCGCTGCGGCAAGACTGGCCGCGCATCCCGATCCCCACCGATCCGCAGGTGTTGGACGCCTCCGCCGCATTGGGCCGCACCGTGGCCGAGCTGCTGCTGCCGGACAAGCCCGTCGCGGGCGTGACCAAGGGGAAGCTGCGGCCGGAACTCCGCGCCCTGGGCGTGCCGAGCAAGGTGGGCGGCGGCCCCATCGCCCCGTCTGCCGACCTCAAGGTAGAAGCCGGCTGGGGCTTCCGCGGGCAGAAGAACGCCGTCATGTGCGGCAAGGGCAAGATCGTCCCGAGCACGGCCGATCCCGCCGGGTCGGTGGACGTGTTCTTCAACGAGCACTTTTACTGGGCGAACGTGCCGACGGATGTGTGGGCTTTGACCATCGGCGGCTATCCCGTCCTCAAGAAATGGCTGAGCTATCGTGAGTTCAAGGTGCTCGGCCGACCGCTGCTCCTTGAGGAAATGACCTACTTCACGGAGATCGTTCGTCGTCTCAAGGCCCTCCTGTTGCTGGCCGACGAACTCGACCTCAACTATCGTACCACCAGTGCCAACACGTTGAAGCTATGAGGACGAAGGGATTCCCCTTGAGGTCGGAGTCGCGCGGAATGCCAAAGCATCTCAAACTGCTCATTCACCCCGCAATCGAGGCGGAGCGCCTGGGCGCGGTCCGCGCCGCCGCGCCGGGATTGGAGATCCTCAATGCCGGAGATGTGGCGCAGGCCCGCGCCGCCATCGAGGATGCCGACGCCTTCTTCGGCAAGCTGACGCCTGACCTCCTCGCCGCCGCCCGGCGCCTGCGCTGGGTGCAGTCGCCGACCGCCAGCCTGGAGCATTACCTCTTCCCCGCCCTGGTCGAGCACCCCTGCGTGCTGACCAACATGCGTGGCCTCTTCTCCGACGTGATCGCCGACCATGTCCTTGGCTTCGTCCTGATGTTCGCACGCAACTTTCAGCATTACTTCCTGCATCAGCTTGCCCACCACTGGGAGCCAATGGGCGGCGAGGCGGCGCGGGTCGGTTTCGCCACCGGCCCCGGCGTCGTCACCGCCATCGATCGGGCCCACCTGCACCTCGCCGACGCGACGCTCGGCGTCATTGGCCTTGGCGCCATCGGTAGCGAGGTCGCCCGCCGCGCTCGCGCCTTCGGCATGCGCATCGTGGCTGTCGACCCGCGCCGCAGCGATCGGCCCCCCCTCACCCTTCCCTCTCCCCCGGGGGGAGAGGGGAAGGGTGAGGGGATCGTTGCGGAACTGTGGAAGCCCGATGAATTGCAGCGACTCCTCAGCGCGAGCGACTTCGTGGTGATCGCCGCCCCGCACACCCCGCGCACAGAGAAGTGGTTCCGCCGCGAACAGTTTCAGCAGATGAAGCCGACCGCTTATCTCATCAACATCGGCCGCGGAGCCATCGTCGACCTGTCCGACCTGACCGAGGCCCTGCGCGCCGACGAGATCGCCGGCGCCGGCCTCGACGTGTTCGAGACGGAGCCGCTGCCGGCCGATCATCCGCTGTGGGACATGGCCGATCGCGTATTGATCACACCCCACGTCGCGGGCTGTTCGCCGCGCATTGCTGAGCGACACCTTGCCCAACTGGTCGAGAACGTGAGGCGCTTCGCCGGTGGGGAGCCGTTGCAGAACATGGTGGACAAGGCGGAGTGGTTTTGACTCGTGGGGCTGGTTGGAAACCAGCCCCACGAGGAGGCTCAGATGCGCTCGCGGCGAGGCGTGAGCAGGCCGATGACAGCGACGAACAGGGCGGCGCCAATAATCGACCAGATGATGGGGAAACGAGCCTCGCCGATCTCGATCGGCAGGACCTCCGGCATGTGCGCCGCCCGGGCGATCTGCACGCCGATCAGGGCACCGATGAAGCCCAGGGCAATGGCGACCAGCAGACCGCCCCGCGAATAGCCCGCGATGGCCTGCCCGACCGCACCGCAGATCCCCGCCACCAGAAGCAGTATCACCCATTCCCAGGGACCCATAATTTCCTCCTTCGTAGTTGCGCCAGTACCGCGCCACGGCGGACGGCCTTTGGTCGGAAGTATGGGGGAATGAGGGAAGCAACTGGCGTGCCGACTTCATCCACGCGTCGCCGCTTGCGGCTTTGCATGCGTGCAAAGCCGCAAGCGGCGGAAGAAATCGTGCCTTCCTCGGAAAATGGCCTTCCCTTTTGTGTACGATTGTCTAATATACTAAGGTTTATGACGGATCATGTGTGCGCATAAGCTCTTTTCCGGATGCGCAGAGACGACACCAACAGAACAAGACGTTCGACTACTCTTTTTCCGCGGGAGGTGAGCGATGCCGGACTTCAGTCAGCTGACCGAGCGCTAGAGGGAGATCTACGAGTTCATTCGGGACAAGATCGAGACGCGCGGCTATGGGCCGACGGTGCGTGAGATCGGGGAGGCGTTCGACATCAAATCGCCTAACGGCGTGATGTGCCATCTGAAGGCCCTCGAGAAGAAGGGACTGATCAAGCGCGACCCCAACCACGCTCGGGCGATCGAGCTGATCGGGCGGCGGCGAGCGTCGCAGGGCCTGCCCCTCCTGGGCCGCGTCGCCGCCGGCTCGCCGATCCTCGCGGTCGAGCAGATCGACGAGAGGCTGAACATCAACGACCTGTTCGAGGGACAGGACCACTTCGTGCTGCAGGTCCGCGGTCAGTCGATGATCGAGGACCACATCGACGACGGTGACTATGTCGTCATCCAGAAGCAGGAGGACGCGACCAACGGCGAGCGCGTGGTGGCGATGATCAACGACGAGGTTACGCTGAAACGGTTCTACAAGGAGTCCGATCAGATCCGCCTGGAGCCCGCCAACGGCACGATGGACCCCATCATCGTCCGCGACGATTCCGACGCGAAGATCCTCGGCATCCTGGTCGGCGTCGTGCGCAAGGTCTAGACCCGGTTCCGATTGAAATCCGGAGTCCGAGCCGAGAAGGCCCGGGAAAACTGCTCAATCACGCCGGTTCTCAAACGGAACTGGGTTTAGAGCGTTTTGCAGTCGGCCGTAGCACAGGCGTCTCGCCTGTGC
>JACOUH010000465.1 GCA_016177925.1 Planctomycetota bacterium
GCTGAACGGCGTGTCCGCTTCCTACCGTACCGATCCCGCACGAAAGTAGGTCAGGCTTTCCAGCCTGACGCGGCCTCAACGTCAGGCTGGAAAGCCTGACCTACGTGCGTTGCTTTCGTGCCGGCGTAATACAGCGTCTCCAAGGAGGCCGACGTCACGGTCGTGCTGTATCGGGAGCGAACGGTGAAGGCCAACCATGTCTTCAAGAAGGGTGAACTGAAGGACAGCAGCATCAAGGCAGTCGTCGCCGACCTGCCCAAGATCCTTGAGAAGTAACCCTCCCCGTTGAGTCCTGCCCTGGCTCGGACGGTCTGAAGTGCAGACGAAATGGAAGGTTTCGTCTGCACTTCAGACGGATTTCTCGAAACTCGAAGGTCGGAACCTGTGTTAAAGTAAAGAGAGAGGCTCGTCTTTAGGGAGAGAAGATCGGCACGACCGCCCGGCTTGCATGCACGGGCGGTGAGTTCAGAGTGGCCGGTCGGCCACAGCTCGAAAACAAGGGGTGACTCCCATGCGCCGGTTCGTCGGATTGAGTGTATTCGCGATTCTGGCCGTCGCTGCTTCCGCCGGTGCGGCGGAGCGGTCGCTCGGCAAGGAGAGCTTCACATTCGGAACGCTGACGCCGCCTTCGGAAGCCTCGGTGCGGATGCAGGCGGCGAAGTGGCTGCGAGAACAGGACAAGCTGGACCGGACGACCTTCGATGCCGTCTGGGCGAACAAGGACAAGCCGGTACTGGACCGGCTGTCGGCGACTTTCGCGATGGGCGACAAGGACGCCGCGGCGCTGCTGAAGCGGTCGCACGACGCCAACGCGTTGGCGCCCACGGCCCTGCCGGAGGTGCTCTCCGACGCCAAGCGGTCGCAGTTCTTCCGCGCCAACCTGGCGTTGGCCTATGCCCGCAACCTGGCCAACCGCAAGGTGTATGAGGAGGCGCTGGAGACCTTGAAGCTGTTCAAGGCGGAGCAGACGGTCGACCCGGCTTCCTACCTGTTCTTCCGCGCGGTCGCCGAGTACGGCCTGATACTGAAGAAGGACGCCAACGAGAGTATCGCCCGGCTGCTCGATGACGTTCCCTCGGCACCGGAGCGCTACAAGGTGGTGGCGGCGCTGATGCACTTCGACATGGTCAGCTGGCAGGACAAGGACCTCAGCGCCATCGCTCGCAAGATGGACAACATCCAGCGCCGCCTCGACCTGGTCCGCGGCGGCAAGAAGACTCAGAAGATCCAGAAGGAAGTCGTTGCTCGCCTGGATGAGATCATCAAGGAACTGGAGAACGAAAAGGATGGCGACTGCAACGGCAACTGCCCCGGCGGCAGGTGCAACAAGTCGGGCAAGGGCGGCTCCAACACGCCGTCGAGCCCGATGCAGGACTCGAACATCGCGACCAACAGCGGTCCCGGTCAGGTCGACGCCAAGAAGATCAAGGAACTGGCCGACCAGTGGGGCAAGCTGCCCCCGCGCGAGCGTGAGTCCAACATGCGCGAGCTGACCCGCGACATGCCCCAGCGTTACCGCGAGGTCATCCAGGAGTACTTCCGCAAGCTGAGCCAGCAGGTCGACGGCACGAAGTAAAGGTGTCCGCGACAACCGGGAACACCGGACGGGCGGGGGGTCGGTGGAACGTCCACCGATCCCCCGCCTTCTTTGTTTTTCGCGGCCGGCGCTTGCGGTCCGCGACGGGGACGGTATAGTCTGCTCTTAACGCGATTTCCCCCTGAGAACGCTCCGAGGAAAGGAAACAGACATGGGGTTCAAGCAGACCGAGGAACACCGCTACGGCAAGGGGTCCTTCCACCAGATCGGGCTGGTGCGAGGGCAGTTCGGCAACGTGGACGAGGGCAAATGGCTGAAGTTCGTGGCCGACACGGGCTTCGACGGTTGGGAGGAGGCCAGCTGGGAGCTGGACCTGCGTCGCTGTGACGACGACCGGGGGGCGGAGGCCTATGCGCAGGAGCGGCTGAAGCTGGCGCGAGCCCACGGCCTGGAGATCTTCACGGTCGCGGTGCATCTGCAAGGACAGGCACTGGGCGACGAGCCGAGTGCCAAGACGCTGAACTTCTGCAACCCCAAGGGGGAGGCGCGGTCGGCCTACCGCGAGTGGCGCAAGAAGCACGAGCCGCCGCGGACCGATCCCTACTTCGTCCCCGACGAGGTCGGCCGGCTGGTCCACCAGGAGGCGCGGCGCGACCTGCTGGCGTGCGTGCGGCTGGCGCACTACCTGGGCAAGGCCCAGGAGCGGAAGGTGGCCCTGCCGACCTTCACCGGCTCGCCGGCTCACTGCTGGAGCCACTGGTTCCAGTTCCCACCGCCGATCACGGAGCTGGATGAATACAAAATCCCTGATGTCCGCGAAGTGAGCCTGGAGTTGCTGGTCGAGCGCTTCGGTCCGGTGCTGGACGCGTGCAAGAAGTATGGCGTGACGTTCGACCTGGAGTGCCACCCGAGCGAGCGGGCGATGGGCGATCTGGAATCGGCGGGCGACTACCTGAAGGCGATGGACAAGGCGGGTTATCGGGACGTGGCCGGTTTCAACCTGGACGGCTCGCACATGGAGTGGCAGAACGTGTCGGTGGTCCAGTTCATCCGCGAATTCGGCGAGCGGATTCACTGTGCCCACGTCAAGGGCGTGTGGGTGGCGCGGGAGCACTGCCGGGGCGGCCTCCTGGGCGGACACCGCGACATGGGCAAGTGGACCAACGGCTGGAACTTCGTGACGGCGGGCACGGCGCGGGACGCGAACAGTCTGGAGGAGATCTTCATCGAGCTGAACCGGGTCGGTTTCGACGGGGCGGTGAGCATCGAGTGGGAGGACAACGACGCGGAGCAGCACGCCGGGGCCAAGACGGCGCTGGCGAACTGCCGTCGCGCGGACGTGCCACCGAGCGGGATGCGTCACGACGAGATGCTCAAGTCGAAGTGAGGCCTTTCGCCGCGGCCCGAGCAGACGATGTCGCCCGCAAGGCCACAAGAGCAGACGCCCGCTCCCGAAGACCCGACCGGGCAGTTGGGCTGCGGGTGTCTGTTGCTTGGCGCAGTGAGCGGGACGTTCGACGGGCTGCTCCTGGGCTGCCTGGTGGCGTCGCTGGCGAGTGGCCTGGAGGGTTTGGGGCAGTTCCTCGCACTACTATCAGCCTGCGCGTTCGGCGGCGCGGTGCTCGGCGGGCTGGGGGCCGGGGTCGTCGGCCGCCTGATGCAGCAGCGCAACGACTGAAGGGCTGTTCGCGCCGGAAACCCTCCCGCCGTTGCCAGAACAAGGCTTGGCGCAGCGGCGGGCGTGGTCTATAAAGCTACTAATCTGAGAGCGGGGTTTCTCCGCCGTTTCTACCATTCCCCGATAGCTCAATGGTAGAGCAACCGGCTGTTAACCGGTTTGTTGTAGGTTCGAGTCCTACTCGGGGAGTTTCGTCAGGTCCGGTCGCAACTCGAACCACCGTCACTCCCACTCAAGTCCTATCTAGGCAATCGCTTAGTTCCATTGACTTGGTTCGAGTGACTGTTGCGGTGTTCAACCCGAGTCGCACATCATGCGATTGGCAGCGGTCTCGAGTTATATGAGTCATGCTCACGGCACGAACCAAACCTACTTTGGTGCTTGTATCTTGTTCCTCAACCGACGACTGCCCCCACCACCGCGCCGGCGAGCAAAATCAGGGCTGGGTGAACCTTCGTCCGCAGGGAGAAGGCCACTGCAATCAGGGCGACCACCCCGTAGGCCCAAGTAGTGCAGGCGTGGCGGGCGAGGTCGAAGGAGGTCAGAGCCAGCAACCCAACCACCGCTGCCGCTGCCCCACGACCGAATCCCCGGAGCCGAGGCCGGTGGAGGGCTTCCCGCAACAGCCGGGCTGTCGTAGCGGCGAGGAACCACGGCATCAGGAAGACGCCCAGCGTGGCGGCGGTCGCCCCGGCCAACCCACCGACCCGGTAGCCGATGAAAGTGGCCGTAATGAGGACCGGGCCGGGCGTGACGTAACCGCAGCCGACTGCGGCGGCGAAGTCCTGCTCCCCGACCCAGCCTTGCTCCTTGACTGCAACCCGTTCGATCAGCGGCAGCGCCGCTTGCCCGCCGCCGAAAGCCAGCAGGCTGACGAGCATGAACCGCCAGTACAAGTCGAGCCACAGCCACATGTCGTCGTTCATGAGCCGCCCCCGTCCTGCGGCTCTTGTCGTGCGGTCGGGGGCGAAAGTGACAGAACGCCCAGCAGACCGGCCACGACTACGATCACAGCGGCGTTGACGCCGAAGAAGGCCACGGCGAATGCTGCCCCGGCGATCACCAGCGTGAGCAGTTCCTTGACGTTGGCCTGCCCCAAGCGAAAGGTTGTGGCAACCAGCAGGCCGACGACCGCAGCGGCCAGCCCCTTGAGCACCCCTGTAACTCCGGGCAACTCGTTCACGGCCACGTAGAGGACGGCCAACAGTGTCATGCCCACCGCTGAGGGCAGGACGAAGGCGGCGGTGGCGAGCGCCGAGCCAGTCCAACCGCCCAGCCGGTAGCCGAGGTAGGACACAACCTGAACGACCGTGGAACCCGGCAGGAGTTTGGTGAAGGTCAGGGCCTCGGTCAGTTCTTCTTTGGTCAGCACACCACGTCGGTCCACCAGTTCCCGCTCGATCAGGGCTAGCGCCGCCCCCAGACCGCCGAACGCAGTCGTGCCGATCTTCAGGAATACCCAGCCGAGGCGCAGGAGCGGCAGAGCCGACACCCGTTGCCCCACCTTCCCTGCACCCTGATCGGTCATCTTTGTCACGCCCTCGGGAGTGCCTTGGAGACGAGAGCCCATCTTCCAACGGGCGGCTCAAGACCTCAATGCCGCCGCAGGCTCC
>JACOUH010000466.1 GCA_016177925.1 Planctomycetota bacterium
AGTGATTCAGGGAAAATTCGCTGCTGTTGAGCAGCGCCCACACGATGTCGCTGTAGCCGTCCTTGGCGCTGACCTTCTTGACGTGGGCCAGCAGCTTGTCCAGTTCCTGCGGCGTCGGGTGCCGCGACAGCGTCGCCAGGTAGAGATGCTCGATCCCCTCCTCCGGCGTCTTGTCCGAGCGCACCAGGCTGCTGACCAGGCCGGTGGCGGTGAGTTGGGGCGAGTTCATCAGTCGCAGTACCTGGGGGATGCCGGCCTGATACTCGGTCGGGTCGGCCCCCTCGTCGACGCGGAAGAAGCTGACAAACTGATCGCGCGGGCCGCGCACGACTCCTCGAGCGGCTGCGCGTGCAGGCCGGTCGTCGGCGACTCGCCCCGTCCCCGCGACCTGGGTCAGCGAGTCGTACAGTTGCTCCGGCGTGAGGACCTTGATCGCCATGCGACTGAACACCGACGCCTCGGCGTCCTCGTTGCCCTTCACTGGCCTGCTGGTGCGCTGGTAGGCCTCACTGTTGCAGAGAGTGCGGAACAGGCCCTTGACGTCGAAACCGCCGGCAGCGAAGCCGTCGGCCAGTTCCTGGAGCAACTCGGGGTGCGACGGCGGGTTACCGTCGTGCATGTCGTCAACGGGATGGACCAGACCGCGGCCGAACAGCTGGCCCCAGACGCGGTTGACCATCGCCCTGGCAAAGAACGGGTTCTTCGGGGAGGTCAGCCACTTCGCCAGCACGGGCCGGAACGGCTCGCTGTCGCGCAGCTTCGGCTCTGCGCCCTGGAGGAAGCGGGCCGGGACGATCTTCGCCGAGTCGGGCAACCGCTGCTGTCGGCCGCGTACACCCGCCGCCTCGGTCACGCCAGCGGTGCCGCCGGTGCGGGCCACGCGGTTGATGTTGTCCGGCCGCACCTTCAAGAAGAAGGCGGCCATGCCCCAGTATTCCGCCTGCTTCCAGCCGGTGAAAGGGTGGTTGTGGCACTGGGCGCACTGCAACTGGACGCCCAGGAAGTTCTTGGTGACGTTGTCCGTGATTTTGTCAACCGTCGCGTTGGAGAGGAAGTACGTGACGGCACCGTTCTTGTCCTGCGGCCCGCTGGCGGTCAGGAGTTCCGTGACGAACTGGTCCCACGGTTTGTTGGCGTTGAAGCTCTCCTCGAGCCACTGGCCCAGCGGAGCGGGTTGCAGCCGGCGGTTGTCGGAGTTGCGCGTCAGGAGCAGTGCCTGCCAGAGGTCGGCCATGTGCCGGCCGAACTTCGGGCTGGCGAGCAGTTCGTCGATCAGTTGGCCGCGCTTGTTGGTGTCCTTGCGGTCGAGAAAGGATGCCGCCTGCTCCGCCGTCGGGATGACGCCGGTCAGGTCGAGGTAAGAGCGCCGCGGCCAGGCCGGCAAGGGCCAGCAGTCCCCAGCGCTTGTTGAAGCCTCTTGTCATCGGTCGATCTCCCGAGGGCAGTGTGCGGACACCGGTCACAACCTGGTTCAACCCCGCGCTGGGGGCAAGGTTCCGCCTCGGCAGTGCTCACGCCGTCTCTTCCCAGACGGTGCGATAGGCGCCGATCGCCTCGAAATACTCGAACAGCCGCCAGCACCAAACGGTAGAGGGAGGCTTCACTGTAAACAATCGAACGCTACGGTGTGTGTGCCATGCTTTCGCGGCCCCCAGGGTCAACGTCTGGGCGAAACCAGCGCGGGCCGCGAAAGCATGCCACCCCCCGTTGCGGGTCATTCTTCGCTGGCGAACTGCTTCATCTGCCGGACGAGCCGGCAGGGGTCGTGCTCTACCCATCGGTGGGCAGGAACCGATCGCCCAATGAGCTTGACGTACACCTTGCGAGCCTGTTCGAGCTGGGCGAGTGCGTGGTCGCGCTGGACAGCGCGGGGGAAGCGGTTCCGTTCGCGCAGGGCGATCTCCAGGCGATCGATCCATATGACGAAATCCTGGGCGTCGGCACGGGCTTCTGGCGGACGGCCGGCGACCTCGACGTAGACGGCGCTGGTAGGCGCATACGCCGGACCGCCCGGATTGTCCGCGTGAGAGGGACCGCTCGCCCGCAGGGCAAGCCAGCCACTCCGCCCGAAGGACACTTCCTGTTCCCAGTTTACTTCTTGCTTGCCGTCGGCGGGAAACTCGCGGGTTGCGAGAACGCAGCCGTTTTGGACCAATTCGGCCCGCTGCACGGGAAGGTGCGACCTCGTCCGGACCTTCCCCTTGACATTGCTGGGGCCTGCGACCTTGAGGACCTCTCACTGCCAACCGGTATCAGTCGAAGCGGAAAGTCTTCCAGCGGCCGGAGCACCCGGGCCCGCGGCTGACGTGGGCCTCCTTTGTGGTGCAGTTGAACAGCATTGAGTCGACCGTGAAGCCTCCCTTGTATCCCGGGTGCTTGCAGATGCCGCACCCGTGATCGGCGAAGAAGCCCTCGAGCGTCGGCCGGTCGAGCTTGCCCTTACGCCCGTCCAAGAGATCGAACATCCGCTGGCACTGCGGATGCACCTTGAGTGGTTTCTCGGCAGGGCCGCCCAGGATCTCCCGGCAAGCATAGCTGGCCCGGGCGGTGTGCCCGCGCGTCTGCTGGACGACCAGCTTCTCCGGCGTCCCCTCGACGGTGGCGAGCCGGCCCTTGCCGTCGCCGAGAACAAAGGCGAACCAGCCGGCGTGGCGGGCGCGGCGCGCCTCCTTGCACAGGCCGGGGTAGGAGTAGGCGAGGACGCTCGGCCCCTCCGGCCGCTTCCACAGCAGCATGCGCGACAGACCATAGACGCTGTCCATCCAGTCCCAGTTCTGGCCGACGTAGCTGTTGCCGTCCCGGGTGTGCGGCGGGCCAGCGGCCAGCGCGGTGCAGTGCGAGACCGGCGGCAGAACCCCGCCCTTGTGCCCCGCGGTCTCCTCGTGCAGCGTCAGCAAGACCACCTCGTCCAGCTTCAGACCAGCGCCCTCGGCCATGCCTTCCATCTCGTCGAGGATGGCCGGCGAATACTCCTTGACCGCCCGGACACACGGGCCGGCGTAGCGCAGCAGGGCGTCCCGGGAGGCGTGGCCGGCACAGGCCCGGTAGATCTCCTTCTCCAGGAAAGCGTGGATGTCGTCCTTGAATTGGTGACCGTACTGTTTGCCGCGCGTCCGGGGCTTGCCGCTGATCGTCGTCAGCGTGTGGTCCGGGACCTTGGGCAGATGCTTCTCGGCGGCACCCAGGAACGGTCTGGCCCCGTGGAACCCGAGGGTGGCCACCCCGCAGCAGACGAGCTGGTGCAAGAAGTCACGCCGATTACCGGATGCGCTCATGAGAGGTTCCTTGTTCACAAATCCTCCGGACGACCCACGTCCGCCATCGTACCCCTGCCGCCCCGCAACGCAAGCGAAATACAGCCCCAGCGTTCTTTGACACCGCGCTGCAACAGCCGCCTGCCCAGGAATTCCTCCTTGGTCTTCGGCAGTGGCAACGGCTGGAACTGCTTCTCGACGAAGGCACTACTTCTGGGCCGGGACTTTCTCGGCCACGCGCACTTGAAGATGAGCGGTCGCCTTCATGCCGCCGTGGCCCGTGCCCTCGACGCGCACCACGTAATGGCCCGGCTTCGCAAAACAGTGGATCGTCTCGGCGTAGCCATTGGGATCATGGGGCCTGGCGTTGCCGTCGGAGCGCACCTTCACCGGCTTGCTGCCGTCGCCGAAGTCCCAGGTCTCGTTGCCGACGTCGGCGCGGAAGGTCCGTACCTTGAACATCACCGGCTGGCCGGCACGGATACGGAACGTCGGGGCATAACTGGCGTGGATGGTGGGTGGAAACTTCTCGGTCTGGTTCTTGTCGAGGACCTGCACGATGGCGAAATCGTAGTCGATCCGCCCTTGCGCGTCGGTGACCTTGAGGATTTCGCTGTAACTGCCGGGCTGCTGGTAGGTGCGCTCGACCGTCGCTCCTTCGGTGGTGCTGCCGTCGCCAAAAGTCCATTGGTAGCGCGTGATCGTGCCCGCGGCGCTCCAGGAACGTGAGCCGTCCAGCGTGAGCTTCTCGCCCACCGCGATCAGGTGGTGGGGTCGCGCAACGGCGACGAGCTGCGGCTTGTGCTCCCGACGGTAAGCCTCCCAGAGGAAGGGATACGCATCCTGGATGCCCCACTTCCCGGAGGGCTGTTTGGCCTTGATGTCGAAGTGCAGATGCGCCCAGCCCCCGCTGCTCCCCTCTTTCCCCAGCACGCCGATTAGCTGTCCTCTCGTCAGGCGTTGGCCCGGCTGGACGGCCTTGTCGATGGATTTCAGGTGGGCGTAGCGGTAGAACCATCCGTGCCTGTCGAGGACGTAGACATAGTCGTAATCCCCCCGCGGCTTGTAGAACGGGGCCTTGCTATACTCGGGCATGGCCTTGCCGCGCGCCGAAACGACCAATCCGTCGCAGGCGGAGACGACTTCCACGATCCCTTCGCAGCCGCCGATGTCATTGCCGGAGTGGTAGTAGATAGGGCGTTTCGCTGGGGGTCGATCTCCCCCATCGACGTAGGAGGGCTCGTTGCCGATCTGGGTCGGTCCCGCAAACCAGCGTTGCTTGGCCGGATAGACGAACGTGTCCGGTTCCATCCAGGCTGACTTTTCCGGCCACAGCCGCAGTCGTGCGTCCTTGTCGAGGCCCCACGAGTCCTCGAAGGGATCGTGATTCCGATACAGGCCCCTGGTTGCCGGACAATCGATCTGTACGCCCGCAACCGTCACGGGCAGCCGATAGTTGCCGGACGTCAGGGTCGTCGTGCGGCCGTTGATGTCGACCTTCACGCGCGCCTGCCGGACGGCCGAGCGCAGTGAATCGCGGGTCTCCTCCACGGCGAGCAGTTTGACCTTCGGCCTGGTTCCATCGGGAAGCTGCACCTCCAGGGATTCGTTGTGATCGAGATCGACCGTGGCGAACAGGGGCTTGCGAGGTTCCTCCTTGCCGTCGGCTCCGCTCAACAGCGCGGCGACAAGAAGTGCGGACGTGAGTTGCATCGTGGAGTTCCTCCCCGAAATTTCTAGCGAACAAGGCGGCGGGAGAA
Source organism: Planctomycetota bacterium (assembly GCA_016177925.1). Lineage (GTDB taxonomy): Bacteria > Planctomycetota > Planctomycetia > Gemmatales > Gemmataceae > JACOUH01. The sequence goes on from JACOUH010000466.1 coordinate 5,015, forward strand.
GCAGTTTGCGGCACATGTCGGAGCAAGGGTGGCGTTGGGCACAGCATGAGCGGTGGCAGTCTGCCAGCCTGCCACTCTGTCTCAGGCGCTTTGGCAGTAAACCCTGGCAGGAAACCGACTTGCCTGCCAACATGGGTAGTTTCTTGCCAGAACCCACTGCGCGCCGCCGGATCAGGAGCCTGCTCCTCCTTGGCTCGCGTCAGGGGAAAACATTGCCTTTGAAAATCAAGTACCCGTAAAAAAAGACCGCAAATAAACCACAATATTCGACGCGAATCCCCCAGAAACTGTGCCCAGTCGGCGGGTAGCCCTCAAAGATCTTCGAGGGGCGACCACGGTTTAGCCATCGACCGAGGAACCAGCTTGCGATTACCGTGGCAGTCGCACAAATAATCTCTGGCCAAGGAGATCGGTAGAGGGAAGAATCCTGCCTGAAATCCTTGAAGAAGACCAGTCCGCCGATCATGACTGCGAAGAAAAGAACAAGGAAGCTCCAGCCGTAGCCCGTGAACATACACCACCTCCTGTCTCCCGCCTGTGCCAATCAGGAGCCGGCGAGGAGCAGCGTAGCAGGCAGGCCCGTTCGCAGCAAGGTACCCCGAAGGTAGGCACCTTTGGGCCAACGTCCGGCCGGCCCGATTCCGTGTGATTCGCGCATTCCGGAGCAAAGCCGTTTCCTGTCCCACGCCTTCACCCATCGTCATAACTTCGCGATCCCTGGACAGAGCCTATCGCCCTATGAGCTTGACGTACGCCTTGCGAGCCTGTTCGAGCTGAGCGAGGGCGTGCTCCCGCTGGGCGGCGCGAGGGAAGCGGTTGCGTTCGCGTAGGGCGATTTCCAGGCGGTCGATCCATTTGAGGAAATACTGGGCGTCGGCACGGGCTTCGTGCGGGCGGCCGGCGACCTCGACGTAGACGGCGCTGGAATGCGCGTACGCCGGACCGCCCGGATTGTCCGCGTGCGAGGGACCGCTCGCCCGCAGGGCGAGCCAGCCACTCCGCCCGAAGGACACTTCCTGTTCCCAGTTCACTTCTTGCTTGCCGTCGGCGGGAAACTCGCGGGTTGCGACGACACGGCCGTTTTGGACCAACTCGGCCCGCTGCATGGGAAGGTGCGACCACGCCCTGGCCTTCACCTTGATCTTGCCGGGCTCGGAGAGCTTGATGACCTCACCCGGCCGCTTCTGGTCGGCGATCATCTCCACGAACGGGCCGTTCGTGACGAAGGATCGCCCGGCACGCAAGCCGTCAATCCACTTGGGA
>JACOUH010000467.1 GCA_016177925.1 Planctomycetota bacterium
CTCCCCTCTCCCCCGAGGGGAGAGGGGAGAACGGAAAGGGCCGCGCTCAGGCGCCTTTCTTCTTGACGCGCTCGCCGAAGCGCAGGACGCTGTTGCCGACGCGGATGGTATCGCCGGAGCGGATCGGCGTCGGTCGGGCAATGCGGACCTCGTTGAGGAACGTGCCACCTGGCGTGCCGGCGTCGTCCAGGTAATAGGCGGTGTCGCGGCGGATGATGCGAGCGTGCAGTCGCTCGACGCCTGCATCGCCGAACAGGCCGATATCCGACGACTCGGCCCGGCCGATGGTCACCTCCGGCTTGGACAGGATCAGCTCGCGGCCGGCGCGGAAGCCCGCCTCGACACGGACCCACGCCTCACGCAGCAGCACCTGTGCCAGCCCGATCAGAAAGCCGATCGCGAGCCCCAGTACGATGAAACCCAGCGCCGTCGGGCTCCACAACTTATAGGGATCCTTATCCTCGAAGAAGGGGATCGGTGCCCCCTTGACCAGCAGCGACAGGACGCCGCCGACCGCCCCGCCGACAACACCACCAAGCAAGCCATTGCGCAACTTCCGCCGCGCTCCGTAGCCGTCCTGGAGCAGGGCGAACGTCGTCATCAGGTCGAAGGTGCTCACCGCGGCCCCAATCAGCAGGCCGGTGATCGTCCAGCCGGCGACGAGGGCCGCGGACCTTGCCGTCGAATCGGCCATCTGCGAGTGGAAATGTTCGCCGACCGTGCCGCCGAGCCAGCCGCCAAGGCAGCCGACGGCGACAGCGAGGAGGACACGCTCCAGCACCTCGACGGGTCGTCTCAGCGAGGCCACCGCCAGGGCGTCGACGAGACCGACGCCCAGCGCCACCGCCAGGCCGAGGAACAGTCCCTTGACCGCGGACTCCTCGACACCGCCGCTGGGAGCAAGGCCACGCCCCAGCGCCCAGCCGGCGAGCGCCGCCCAGCCGCCGCAGATCGCACAGTAGTAGATGAACAGGCGGAACGACATCACCCGATCCCCGTCCGACGACTGACCATCGGAGTTCGGCCGCTTGCGGCTTTGCAACAGTCTCAGCGGAAGATGCCCGGGTCCTCGCCGGCGGGGCGCGGCTTCAGCACGATCACCGCCTTGGTCTGTGCGACGCCACGGCTGGAGCGCACCACCAGCTTGTAGTTCTTCTGCTGGCCTGCAGCGCGCACTGTCCAGGTGACCACGCTGCGGCGGTCCTCCGCGCTCGCAGCCGGCTGCGGCACCTCGCGCTTCGCCTCGCCCTCTTCCAGGCGGAAGCCCGACGGTAACTCCAGGGTCAGCGTCTCCCCGGGCAGTGGCTTGTTCACGTAGGCGGTCACCTCGAAGACCTCCTCCGGCTGGAAGACGCCGCGAGCCAGCGTCACCCCGAGGGCGCCCGTGCCCTCGGTCGAGACGTTACCCAGCCCGTAGGCGAAGCCGACCTCACGCGTCTTGCCCGGCTCCAGGGCGCGCTCATCCCAGGTCAGCACGCACGCCGAGTCGTGCCGGTTTTCGGTGATGGACACCAGCGGCAGGCCCCAGCTCACGGTCGACACCCAGTGCGTCAGCCGCACCTTATTGGGCGGCTCCAACTGCCCGCCCAGGCGCAGGGTCAAGTGCGCGATCGTGCCGGGGTTGCCCAGGTCGGGCCGCTCCAGCGCCTGGATGAAGTCGGGCACCTTCTCGGGCCGGTCGAAGTCGGCGAAGGTGGTGACCAGCCCCTGGCGCGGGACGGTGAAGGGCACGCCGTCGTTGGCGCCGATGAACGTGTCCAGCAGGAAGCGCAGGCCGACGGAGCGAACCCGCGTCCCCTTGTTCGTGATGGTGTAGCGGATCAGACAGGTGTTGAGCAGGCGCCGGTATTCGCCTGGCTTAACCTCGACGGCCTGGTCGCCGGGCACGACCTCCACGATTTGTGCGACCTCGACGCCGCCGGCGAACAGGTAGACCGAGCGCCGGCCAATGCGCTCGCGTCCATCCGGGGTTTTTCCCAGGGGCGCCTCCTGCTCGAGCCAGCGGGCGTTGTCGGCACTGCCGGAGACGCGCTCGGGGCCGTCGATGCGAAGGACGGTGTTGTTGGTGAGGCCGTTCTCGGAGAAGGTCAGCTTCTTCGGCTCGCCCTGCTGCTGCCGCATCAGCACGCCGAAGCGCATGTCTTCGTGGAAGCGTACCTCGATGCGCGGGTCCGGGTCGACAGGTGGGATGATCACCTTGTCCTCGGTCACGTCGAGGATAGGCGGCGGCTCGTCGGGCGGGAGCGGCTCGGTGTTGGCGTCGCGGGCCACGATGCCCGCGCCGGCGAGGACGAGCAGCAGCAGCGGCAGGACGTGCAGCCAGCGGGGTAACCGGAGACCACCGTCGGGGGTGGGCCTGGCGGGAGTCGCCGGCGTGCGGCCGACCGGCCTTGGCGGGGAGGGCGGTGGGGACACGGGCGGCGCCTCCTCGGGAATGGCCAGCAGGTCCGAAGCCCCGTTGACGGCGAGGTCCGGCTCCGGCAAACGACGGGGGGACAGGACCGGGCGCGGCTCGGGCGGCGGCACGGGAGACACGCGGACAACGAGCCCGGGATCGGGCCGTGCCGGCTCAGCCGGGCGAGGCAGCCCCGTGCCGCTGACGCTCACCCGCACGCTGACGACGAACTGCTGATTGCCGTTGGCCCGGACGTGGACGCGGGCGAGGTGTGTGTCGCCGGGTCGGCCGGGTACCGACGGCACGACGAGAGGGATGGTAGCGGTACGGCCGTCGGCCTCGACGGGACCGACCTTCAGCCACGGCTGGTTGCTGGCCGCCGAGGCGTAGACGGCACGTCTCTCCTGCGTGGAGACGGCAAGCGTATGCTCCAGCCGCTCGCCGGGCTGACCGCGCAAGTTGACCAGCATCGCGCTGACTTCGACGCGTGGCGGCGTCGACAGCCCGACCGCCTCGAAGAACTGCTGCAATCCGCCGACGCCGCTGGCGACCGGCCCCTGAATGGGATAGCTCCAGCCATTGACCGCGTACCAGCGAGCGACGGCATCGCTGGAGAACAGGGCCGCAGCGGCGTGCGGCTCGGCGCGGGCCTTTGCCGCCAACTCGCGCGGAGAGCGGGCGCCGACGAGGACGCCCTCGGGGAACGGCTGCACCGGCACCTCGGCGCGGACCGGCACGACGATCTTGCCGCCGTTGGTTTCGAGGACCAGCTCCGCCTCGAGCGGTTTCGTCGCCGCCCGCAGCGCCTTGCCGCAGACCGTGACAACCAGCTCGAAATCCTGGAGGAACTGGACGAGCCGGCGCTGGACGCCGGGCGTGCTGCCGAGCGATAGCCAGGCACAGCCGGGGCAGCGAACGGCGCCGAAGAGCAGGCGATTGCCCTGGTTCTCCAGGTACAGGCGCGCAGTGCGATCCTGGCCGACAACGAGGCGGCCCAGGTTGATCTTGGCGGGCTCGACGTGCAGACGCGGCCGGGACAGGACGTCGGTCGGCAGGGCGTCGAGGAAGCGGTCCAGCGCGCGATCGTCGTCGGGGTCGCGGGCGGCCTCGGCAGCGATGCGCGACAGGTCGAGCCGGCCCATGCCGACGAGGAAGTCCTGGAAGTCGCCCTGGCGAAGCAGGCGGACGGCGGCAATCCAGTTCTTGCGGCAGGTCCAGGCGAACTGATCGAAGTTGCCACAGTTGAGATTGGAGCTGAACGCGAACGGACGAGGGAACGGCTGGGCGCCGATGTTCACCGGCCCTTCGCGGGTGCCCTGGTCGAGGACAACGCCGTCGAAGAAGCAGTAGATCGCGTCGGCGGGATTGGCTCGCGAGCAGCGATGACAGGTCTGAGCCACCGTTCACACCTCTCGGTTCTCGGAAGAGTAAATCGTCTCACAGGTCTGTCAGTCGGGCAAGGCGGGTCGGGAATTTTTCCCGGCGGTAGGACGGATTTCCAATCCGTCCGGGCATGAAGCACGGACGGATTGGAAATCCGTCCTACGACCCGCGTTCATTTCCCGGCCAATGCTTGTCCCATCCAGTGGGCCAGTTCCTGGTTGCTCACCTCGTCCCGCAGTTGGAGCGAACCGGCGTCGCCCTTGCCGGCTTTCTTGATCGCCGCCCGGAACGTGCGTTCGACCTCTGCGGGCGGCACGCGGCGGTTCACCCCGTCGACCAGTCCCTCCAACCACCGCGACGCCGTGATGGCCTCGACCACGTCGGACAAATCCCCGGCTGTCAAGGCGCCCGGTACGATCGCGTCGGGCGGAATGTGGACGAACGGCCCGCGCAAGAGCGCCTCGTAGCCGAGCAGTCCTCCGCGGGCACAGACCGCGCGCACCTCTTCCTCGAAAAGGCCTCCGAAAAGAGCCAGGAAGGCGCCCAAGGGCTCGGCGAGGCGCGGCTGCGGTTCGACCTCGGCCGGGACAGCGACGACCGCGCCGGCGGCGTTCTCTCGCGCGAACGAGTCGCCCCAGAGCAGCATCCGCTTCGAGTCGATGTCCGTCCGCTTGCGAAGGTGGGCCAGGACCGAGCGCAGGTCGCGCAGCCGTGAGCCAACGAGGGTCTGCCCCAGCATCAGTTCGCTGGCGGCGATGGCAGTCGCGGCACTGGTGCGGCCGCGACCCGAGCCGGGCCGCGTCTCGCCCGTGCCGCGGACATCGGCGAGGCAGACCGCTGTCCCTTTCTCCAGCAGCTCCGCCAGGACATCCGCCCGTTGCTTCAGGAACGCTGCCTTGCCCTCCTGGGCGACACCGACGGCGACCGGCAACCGTGTGCCGTCCTCATGGGCCGGCAGGAGCAGCAGCAGCGGGACATGGATTCCGGGTTCGACCTCGAGCAGTATGCGCTCCAGCGACACGCCGCCGACCTTCTGCACGTCACGGCTCACGACCTTCGCCGGCCCGTGCGGTTTCACGTCGCCGAGCAGCCGGGCCCAGTCTTCGCGCAACTGCTGCCGTCGCTCGTCGGGCTTTAGTTCGGCCCGCTTCTTCCGGGCGGCCTCCATGCGCTGGTGAGCAAGGTCGCGGGCCAGCTCCGACACGGATCGCGGTTTGATCTCGCGCGCCAGCTCCGGCGTCAGGCACGTCAGCTCCTTGACGGTGCGGCGCGACAGATACTCCTTTCCCGGGATGGGGATATCGAACCATTGCTTCAGGGCGGGATCGATCTGTTTGCGATGCACGGGACCGATGTTGGTGCAATGTGTGCTCTCGGGCGGTGTGCCCGACACCTTCCCCCTGCCGTGGACCGAGGCCAGGCGATCGGCGACATCGTAGAACCCGTAAATCTTCTGAAGACGCTTCCACACGGGGTCGCGTTCGCGGTCCCAGGAGAACTCGTGGGCGTAGTCGAGGCGGCGCGGCGCCACCGAGCCGACGATCACCCAGGGCAGGAAGCCGTCGCGGGCCGACAGGCGCAGGTTGCGCGTCGACTCCCAGGACCCGCTGCCGGCGTAGTTGAACGCCGCGTCGGCGTCGGCGGGCAGCGGGTAGGTCGTCTCGGGCTGCGGGCCGCCGAAGTTGAAGGGGACGACGGCCGCGATGCGCCGGTCCAGCGCTGCTGCCACCGAGGCCGGGTCCCCGCCGCCGGCGACCGCCCCGAGCAGAAGGATCTTGTCGCGATCAACGCCGGGCCGGGCCAGCAGCACGTCGACGCCGCGCACCAGGTCGTGGACCATCCAGCCGATCTGACTCTCGCCGACCAGGTGGAGCTGCAAACCGACGGTGCCGCGGAAGTAGTAGTCCTGGCGCGAGACGCGGAACGGCTTCGGAAATGACTTCTCCTCGACAAACGGATGCTGGCGGCGCTCGCCGTGGCCGAGCTGATCCATGACCAGCACGACACAGCCCAGCCGTGCCCACGTCATGCCCATGTCCTGCAGTTCGCCCTGCGTCTTCGGGGCGTGGTGGCTGTGACAGAGGAGAATCCCCGGCATGGCGCGGCCGGGCTTCGTCGGGGCGTAGAGGTTGGCCGTCACCCACAGGCCCGGCCGGCTCTCAAAGACGATATTCTCGATCCGATATCCGTCGCCGGTGAGCGTGGCGCAGACGCGCACCTTCACGTCCTGCGCCGCGCGCGGCAACCCGCCGAGCGAGTCGCGCAGGGCGGCGATGCGCGGCTTCATGAATCGTTCCCAGCCGGCGCGGTCTTCGATCACCTGCCAGGCTTCGGACTCGCGGCGGTTGGCGGTCCGGATGCGGGCGCGAACGTCGCTGGAAAGCATCTGTGGGAAGCGCTTCGCCTTGTCCGCATCGGTCGCGAGCGCCTTGTCGTCCAGTTCGCGCAATCGGTCGGCCAGGTCTTTCTCTCCAGGACCTCCGGCCCGCAACGGGGTAACGGAAAGGATAAGGAGCAGCAAGATACGCGAACGAACGGCAGCGTTGAACATCGTGATTTCCTCCCGGGCGATGCGCGCTCACTGTACCGCAGCACGGGCGTGGATGCCAGTCGCGGGACGAGGCCTGGTTTCCGTTCCCGGGGAACGAGACTCGCCCCGGGCTCTATTGCCGTCGCCCAAGGGGCTCCAACGTCCCGAGCCCGGAGGGTGATCGCAATAAAGCCCCGGGCGAGTCTGCGAGCCCGGGGAACGAGGCGGCATCAAATTTGCTCCTCCCTTTCTTCAGAACAACGTTCCGAGGAGGTGTGATGTGTTCGGCACGCGGCTGCGGTTGTTTCGATTGTGCGGGATTCCGATCAATGTCGATCCGAGCTGGCTGATCATCTTTGCGCTCTTGGGCTGGACGCTGGCGGACTTCTTTGCCGATGCGGTGCCGGGTCTGGAGCCCGCGGTGTCCTGGACCTTCGGGCTGGGGACGGCGTTGCTGTTCTTCACCTGCATTGTGCTGCACGAACTGGGGCACGCCCTGGTGGCGCGGTCGACGGGTATCCCGATCCGCGGCATCACGCTGTTCCTGTTCGGCGGCGTGGCCGAGATGGAAAGCGAGCCGCCCTCGGCGGGCAAGGAGTTCTTCATGGCGATCGGCGGGCCGGTCGTCAGTGCCCTCCTCGCCGTGGGCTGCTGGGCGCTGGGCGTCTTCGGCACGCAGTCGGGCTGGGAGCGCGCGGTAGTGGTGATGTTCTTCTACCTGGCGTACATCAACACGGCGTTGCTGGTGTTCAACATGGTACCCGCCTTCCCGCTCGACGGCGGGCGGGTGCTGCGCTCGGCCCTGTGGGCGGCGACGGGTTCGCTGCGCAAGGCGACCCGCTGGGCAGCGCTCGGCGGTCAGGGCTTTGCCTGGCTGCTGATTGGAATCGGAGCGATCAACTTCCTCACTGGCAACCCGGTCGGCGGCATGTGGCTGGCGCTGATCGGTCTGTTCCTCAACGGGGCGGCCCGGAGCAGTTACCAGTCGGTGCTGATACGGCAGGCCCTGGAGGGCGAGCCGGTGCGCCGCTTCATGAACACGGAGCCGGTCATGGTGCCGCCGGATGTCGGCCTGGGTGAATGGGTGGAAAAATACGTCTACCGCCAACATCACAAGGCTTTCCCCGTCGTTTCCGGGGGGCGGCTGGAGGGCATCGTCACCACGCAGGCGCTGTCGGACATCCCGCGCTCAGAGTGGGGCCGGCACACGGTTGGCGAGGTGATGGTCCGCGATCTCGACGCTGTCACGATCGGCCCCGCCACGGACGCCCTGGAAGCGCTGGAGAAGATGCAGCGTACCGGGTCGAGCCGTCTGCTGGTGGTCGAGGGCGACCGGCTGCTTGGCATCGTCAGTTTGAAGGACCTGCTGCGCTTTCTCGATCTGAAACTCGAGCTGGAGGGCGAGGCAAGCGAGCCCCGCGCGCAGTCGCCGGCCCAGTGGCCTGAGACCAGCCGCCGGGAGGAGCACGCCCTTCGCTGACCGAACCTCTTTCGTGGGGCAAGTTTGTAACTTGCCCTCTGTCCAGGGCAAGTTACAAACGGGCGCAACCGGCCGCCCGCTCTGAAGGAAGTCGTTGCGCATCGGGTTGTTGCGACAACGAGGTTGTAAAAGGAGAGGGCCTGCGGTAGCAAGACAGTGAGCACTTCCGCCCCGTCTCGCCCCCGAGGCCCCCACCGATGATGCCACACGACACCGCCGTTGACAAGACCCCCTCCCTCGACACCTGCTTGGACGACCTGCGCGCCTTCGTCCTGCACGCCGCGCGTCAGGGCTTGACC
>JACOUH010000305.1 GCA_016177925.1 Planctomycetota bacterium
GGTTAGGTCGCTACCGGCGGAACAGTCGCGACTATGAAAAGTTACCCCAGACCAGTGAGAGTATGCTCAAGATTAGCAGCATACAACTGATGCGGCAGCGTTTACGCCCGAAGAAGCCCCGTTTTGTCTTCCATTATCCGACACCCCTGGAAAATGCAGCCAAGTAGTTTTTCAACAGCCTGTTACGATGCCGGTGCTGCCGTCTAACTCGACCTCGTCGCCGTCCTTGAGCCAGCGCGTCACGCCGGCCAGCGATACGACCGCCGGGATACCCATCTCGCGGGCCACGATCGCCGAGTGCGACAGCAGACTGCCGCGCTCCACCAGCAGCCCCGCCGCTGATGGAAAAAGCATGATCCAGCCCGGGTCAGTGCGCTCCGCCACCAAGATGTCGCCGCTCTTGAGCGTCGCGTTGCGCGGGTCGGTAATCACGCGGACAGGCCCACGCACCACGCCGGGACAGCAACCGAGTCCCTTGCGCTGCTCGCCCCCGACGTCCTCGACCGTGGCCCCCTTCCCTGTAAAGGCGTTGCCCTGGTGGACGGCGCCACGCGTCTCGAAGCGATCCGCCGGCGCCGGCATCGCACGATAGCGGTCGAACTCCGCCTTGCGCAGCGCCACCAGCCCCTTCAGGTCCGTCGTGGTAACGGTCCCCGTTACGAAGCCGAGCGCCTCCTCGACCTCCAGGTAGAACACGTCGCGCGGGTGCTCGAGCATGTCGACCGCGTGGAACTTGCGGCCCAACTCGAGCAGGATCATCCGCACCCGACCAAAGAGCCGCGTTCGCTCGAAGCGAAGGTTCTCCCGGTCGCGCACCCGAGCCCGGGCGTTTTTCAGCACCCAGCCGAAGATCATCCGGCGGAACGGCCGCAGCCACAGCGCCGAGCGGACGCGCTCCTCGGCCTTGCGACGCACTTCCGCCTCGTGGTTGACCGCCGGCGGCGTGTGTCCCTCGGCAAGCCGACGCGCCATCTGCCCCACCGAGCGGAAGAGCGTCAGCGGATCGTCGAACAGCGTCGGGCTCTCCAGCTTCAGCTCCTCCAGGCAGCGGTCGCCGAACTTGTCGAGGTAGGCCCGGTACTGCACCGCGAACTCGGGCGCCTTTCCGACAGCGTCGTGGATGTCCGCGAGCGTGCCGTCGCCGAGGGCGGTCATCAGGGCGGGGTGACGGCGGGCGGTCTCGGCCATCGCCTTGACGCGCGCCGCCGGCTCGGCGCTGATCATGCCGCCCTCGCCGCAGAGGAGGTCATTCTGTAGCGTGCCCTCGCTGTCGCCGCACCACTTCCGCGTCAGCCGGCCGAGGACGCCGTAGAAGATCATCGCGAAGAAGTCGTTGACCAGCGGCGCATCCCAGTGCGTGAGCAGCTTCGCTTCGATGTCGCGATAGTAGGCGACTAGCTCGTCGGGCCGCAGCTTCTCGAAGCGGTCCTTGAAGCGTTCGGCCCGCGTCGATTGGGTCATCGCGGCGACGAAGTGCTCGGGGAGGCCCTCCTTGACGCCCATCATCTGTTCCATGAAGCGGCGGTTCGCCTTGAAGCCGGGCAGCAGCGTCAGCAGGCGATACCAGTTGAGGAGGTTGTAGTAGACACGGCCGCGGGTCAGGCCGAGCATGTGGCGGAACACGTCCGCGCTGGCCTCGATCTTCGCCTCGGGCACGCGCAGGATGCGGCAGAACTGCCGATAAACCTCCTCGTAAGCGCGGCGGGCGAAGGAGAACGTCAGCGGCGTGGTGATGCCGTTGTAACTCTCGGCGATGTTGCTGTTGTCCCAGAGGTTGACCACACCGTCGGGGTCGGCGACCTGCGCCAGCGACGTGATCGGCCGCGACTGCAAGAGGAAGAGCCGTCCCCCCTCGATCGCCCACTCGATGTCCTGCGGCCGGCCGAAGTGCTTGCCGGTGCCGCGCACCAACTCGGCGATCTCGCACACCTGGCGGTCGTCGAGGGCGGGGGCTCGCGCCTGCTCGTCCGGCACCGCTACGCTGACGACGCCCTCACCGCTGCCGGGAGCCGGCCGGTGAGCGGTGCGCTTGTGAGCGATGGTGCGCCCGATGATGGTGCCATCGTCGTCGACGAGGAAGGTGTCCGCATCGGCGTCGCCGGAGACCAGCGCCGTGCCGAGGCCCCAGACGGCGCTGACGACCGCGACGCGGCGCCGGCCGCTGACGGGGTCAGCGCCGAAGGCGACGCCAGCGACGTCGGCGTTGACCATGCGCTGCACGAGGACGGCGGGCGGTCGGGGCGTCAGCGGCAGGCCGTGCTCGCGGCGGTAGGCGACGATGCGTTCGCTGAAGCCGGAGCGCCAGACCGCGGCGATCATCTCAGCGACGTCCTCTTTACGCACGAAGAGGAAGCTGTCGAGCTGTCCGGCGAAGGAGTGCTGCGCCCCGTCCTCCTCGGACGCCGACGACCGCACCGCCACCATCGTCCCGTCCGCACACAGCTCGTCGAGAGCCGGCAGCAGCTCGCTCAGCACCTCTGCGACGGGCCGCACCTGCTCGACGACGGCGCGGATGGTTTCGGCATCGCGGGCAGCGTGGAGGGTGTCTTGCTGTTCGGGCGACAGGCTCTTGTGGAAGGCGTCGGGCGTGACGACGAGCCACGCAGGGATGGGCAGACCGACCTGGCGCAGGCTGGCGAGGGCACGGGCCTTGCCGCCCAGCGGCGATTGGAGGTCGGCCTCGTGATCGCGGATCACGAACCTCATGGCCGCTTCCTTCCTTCGCGCTATCGTTCAGTGCGGGTCCAGGTCTGCGAACAGCTCTGCCAGCGGCAGCTGGAAGCCAGGGAGGACTGCGCCGCCGTGGAGCGTCTGGCCCGCGGTCAGTCGGGTGGTTTGATCGGGAGCGGTGTAGACGTCCACGGTCCGGCGGCGCGGCTCGATGTACCACACCAGCTTGACGCCGACGCCGAAGTAATCCTGTAGCTTTCGCTCCATCTCGCGCTCGGTGTTACTGGGGCTGAGCACCTCTACGGCGAGGTCGGGGACCAGGCCGGGGATGGGGTCGGTGCCGACCTGGCGGTTGGGAAAGCGGTCCCAGTCCATGAAGGAGACGTCTGGGATGCGGATCAGACCGGGGGCCAGCCGCATCATCCCGTCCGCCCCCACGACGACGCCCAGCTTGCGCGGCTTGATCCAGTTGCCGAGCAAGCGGCTCAGCTCGCACGCCAGAGCAGACTCGGGAAATCCCATTGCTTTCTCCACCAGGACGCCGTCGACCAACTCGTAGAGGCGTTTGTGGCTCTGGTGCCAGTTGAGGACGTCTTCCTCCGTGGCGGTGCCGGGCAGCGGCTCGAAGCCGATGCGCGAAAGGGGGATCGGGCCGAAACGCTCGAACAGATCGGCGGCTGTCAAGACGGTGGCCTCCAGGGTAGCGGGCTGAATCATTGTGCGGTCCTCCAACAATCACAGTCGATTATCCCAGCCGCCCCGATAGGCCACAAGAGTCGTCACAGGTTGCGCGCGAAGAGGTCGAACGCCAGGTTGTAGCACTGTCGGGCGACGGCGGGATCGTAGCGACTGCCCTCGTCGCGCATGAAGGCGTGTTGGCCGTTGAACTCGTGCCAGGTGAACAGCACGCCCGCCTGCTGCAGCGCCTGGTAGATTGCCAGCCGGCCCTCGACCGGGATGTGCGGGTCCTGCCGGCCAAAGATCAGCAGCAGCTCACCGCGGAGGTCGCCGGCCCGCTGCAGCGAGTCGGCCTTCTTGCCCTCGCCGAGCGTGCCGCTGTGGATGTCGGTCGGATACATGCAGCAGGCGGCCCGCACCTCCTCGTTGAAGGCCGCCCGGAAGGCGAGGTGCCCGCCCAGGCAGACGCCGACCACGCCGAGCCGGCCCGTGCAGGCGGGGTGCCGCTGCAAGGCGTCGAGCAGCACGCGGGCGTCGTCGTCGAACGTCCTCAGCTTGGTCTTCCACTTGTAGGCATTGCCCTTGTCCTTGCCGGGGTCGTCGTAGCCCAGGACGGTGCCTGGCGGCTCGTGCTCGTGGTAGACCTCCGGCACCATGACGACGTGGCCCTGGCTGGCGAACTGCAGCGCCAGCCGGCGGATCGGCTCGGTCTGCTGGAAGATCTCGGAATAGAGGATCAGCCCGGGGAACTTGCCGCGTGTGTTGCGCGGCTCCTCCGGTTCGTAGACATACGTCCGCATCGGGCCGGTCGGCGTGACGAGGTCGACAGAACTGCCGTTGACGATCATGGCGTCGCTCCTGGGGGTCGCGGATCTCTTGCAGAGATTACACCACGACATTGCCCGACGCCACTACCGACTTCGACGGGATTCTCAGTTTGCCGTCGGCGCCCCTGCTCAGGAAGTTGTTCACCATCATCACCGACCCGATTGGGTCGTCGAAATCGATCGCCGCCCGGAAGCTTTCGTCGCCCTCGCGCGGGCGGATGGTGCAGTCGGCCACGCGGACCACGCGGCTGGTGCGGACGACGATGCCGCGCACACGGGCGCCGAGGACCTGGCAGCCCGTTACATTGATGTTCTCGCAATGATCCACCTCGACGCTGGCCTCGACCTTGTCCGCCGCCTCGCGCGTGTGCTGCAACAGGACGCCAGTCAGGTTGACGTTGCGGCAGCGGCGCAGCACGACCTGGTCGGTCGACTTGCCCTTGTACTCCGGGTTGTGGTCGATGCTGTCGCCGCTGACAACGAGGTGCTCGCAGTCCTCCGCCAGCAGCGAGTAGCGATAGCCGCTGTAGATGCAATTCCCCGAGACGACCACGCCGCGGCACGCCTGCAGGTGGATGGCCGTCTCCTGGCTGCCGATCAGGTTGCCGGTGATCGCGAACAGGCCCACGGCGGACGGATCGTCCTTGCCGACACCGACGAGACGGATGTTCGCACCGCCAGGACTGCGCGACGCCTGGATGGTGTTGCCGGTGATCGTGCCTTCGCGCACCGTCCCGTTGCGGCAGTCGAACAGGATGTCGGCGGAGGTCGGCGCCTTGGTGTCAAAGTTGTACTCGATGTCGTTGCTGCAAATCTGGAGATTGCGGATCTCGCTACCGACAATGCGGATGCCGCCCTGCTTGCAATAGCTGACGTGACTGCCGTGGATGTTGGTCTGATGCAGGTTGACGCGGTCGAGGAAGATGCCGACCCCGCTGTTCTCGTAGACGTGGCAGTCGGCAATGATCACGTTGCGGTCGCGGTTGGTCAGGTGGATGCCGTGCCGGCAGCGGCGGATCAGCAGCCCAACGAGGGTCGGCTGCATGGCGCCGTCGATGCGGATGCCGTCGGCCTGGGCGTGCCCGCCGACGATTTCCAGGCCGCGCACGGTCGGCATCCGCTCGCGGTCCCAGATCCCTTCGGCGACGTCTGCCGGCAGGGCGGTCTGCTTGTGCGTGCCGACGAGGTGCAGCGCCGGTCCCGGTCCCTTCATCAGCAGGCGTGCCGTGCCACCGGAGCCGCCCAGGCTGAGCCGGCCGTGTCGCTCGAGCGGCACGTACAACGGCTTGCTGATGAGGTAATCGCCGCGCGGGAAGACCAGTTCGCCGTCACCGCGCTGGATCGCATGGTGCAGCGCCGGCGTGTCGTCGGTCTTGCCGTCGCCCTTGGCCCCAAA
>JACOUH010000306.1 GCA_016177925.1 Planctomycetota bacterium
AGGAGAAGTACCATAAGTCCGGCAACGTTTACCTTGGCATCCCGCATCGCCTCGACCGACCCGTCAGCGGCGTGGTGCTGTTCGCACGCAGCAGCAAGGCGGCCGCGCGCCTGGCGGAACAGTTCCACAGTCGTCAGGTCCGCAAAGTCTACTGGGCGCTCGTTGACGGCGACGTCACGCTGGTGGAGGGCGTGTGGGAGGACTGGCTCCTGAAAGTTAAGGACGAGGCCCGCTCGCTGTGCGTCCTGGCGGAGACGCCGGGAGCGCGCCAGGCCGTACTCGCCTACCGCTGCCTGCGCCACGTCGAGGGCGGCACGCTGCTGGAAATCGAGCCGCACACGGGGCGGATGCACCAGATCCGCGTGCAGGCAGCGTCGCGCGGCTGGCCGGTTCGCGGCGATGTGCTGTACGGCTCAGCGCTGCCGTTCGGCCCGTCCTCGCCGGAGGGCCTGTCGCGCGATCGCGTCATTGCGCTGCACGCCCGCAGCCTGACCTTCCTCCACCCGATCCGCTTCGAGCCAATCACGGTCGTCGCCCCACTGCCGGAACTCTGGCGTGAGTGGCCTACGTTGGACGTTTCATAACCGTTTCCAGATCCTCATGCTGCGCTTTCTCCCACGCCTCGACGTTGCCGATGGGCAGCCAGAAGCTCGCCTGGACGACGTGGACCGGCTGCTGGGCGGCGAGGGCGGACACGTAGTCGGTGACCTCATACTCTCCGCGCGCTGACTCGTGCAGCTCGATGTCGAAGACGTTGCGCGGGAACAGGTAGGCGCCGATGTTGGCGAGCTGGCATCCCTTCAGAGGGGGCTTCTCCTTCAGGTGGTCGAGCTTGCCGTCGGGGCGCAGAAAGGCGATCCCAAAAAGGCTCGGCTCGTCGACGGGATGGACGAGCAGGCCGGCGGGGCAGCGGCTGAGCTGATCCAGGTCGGCGGCGCCGTACAGGTCGTCGCCGTTGAGCACGAGGAAGCAATCGGACCGCAGGTGCTCGCGGCAGCAGCGCACCGCGTCGCCGGTGCCGCGCGGCTCCTGCTGCCGCACAGCCAGCCACTCGCGGACGTGCTGCTGCGATGCGAGGTAGGCGTCGATCTGCTCCGCCAAGTAGTTGACCACCACCAGGACACGGTCGACCGATGACGGGAGAGCGCCGAGCGTCCAGTCAAGGATCGGCCGTCCTCGCACTGGCAGCAACGGCTTGGGCGTGGTCAGGGTGTGGGGCCGAAGGCGCGTGCCCAGTCCGGCCGCCAGAATGATCGCGTCCATCGGTCGAGGGAAACTCCTGTCCACGGGCCGGCGTCGGCGTCACATGCCGCGGCCGGCCGTGACGTTTGCTCGTCCCCGTAGTTTCCCTCGTCCCGCGAATTTTCGTCAAGGCCAGTCCCTTGCGCCGTCGAAGGAAAAGGCATTGTTCGAGACGATCTTCCGAAGTTTCCCCGCCCGCAGGCCGCTGGGCGGATACACGAGCGAGGTACGGAAACCATGCGTCGCTGGTCAGTCTTGGTGACGGCGTTCAGTCTCCTGGCGATGGTGTCCGTCGGGTGCTGGGAGCACACCGCCGGCGTGTGTGATGTCGACCCGTGGCACCATCACCCTGTGCTGCCGGACGGGCATGGCGTGGCGCACTCCTACGCGGACGTGCCCCATGCCGGAGGCACCGCGAGCGCTCTCCTTGGCAGTGGAACCGCCACGCCCGTGGCAATGCCGCAAGCCGCGGAGTGAGAAGCGGGGGGGAGGCATCCCGTTGTTGGCGAGCGGGGGGTGTCAACCCCCCGGTACAGGACCGGGCTCGGACACGGCACCGGGGGGTTGACACCCCCCGCTCGCCCATTCGCCCCTTCCCGTGGGACAGGTTCCGGGAATCACCCGGCGCGGCGGCGAAGGGCGGCGATCTCCTGTGCGATCAGCTGGCGGACGACGGCTCCAGCGCGGGGGCGTTCCTCCGGGCGACGCGCGAGCAGGCGCTCGACCAACCGGACCAGCGAGCCCGGCAACGGACCAGCGAGACGACGGATATCCGCGGGCGGGTCGCAGCCGTGCCGGCGGAACGTCTGGTTGAGCGAGCCCGGTGGGTAGGGCAGTTGTCCCGTCAGCATCTCGAACAGCATCACCCCCAGGCTGAACAGGTCGCTGCTGAGGTCGGCCTCCGGCCGCGACAGGCACAGTTCCGGCGCCAGGTAATCCGGGGTGCCCAGGATGTAGCCTTCGCGGAGAAAGACGGCGTTCTCGCCGGGACGGTGCGCGAAGCCGAGATCGATCAGCACCGCAGCGCCATCGCGGACCAGGCGGACATTGTCCGGCTTGACGTCGCCGTGGAGGAAGCCGGCGCGATGCAGGGCGGCGACCGCCTCCGCCGTCTGCCGTGCCACCCACAGGGCGTCGGGCAGGCCAAGGCGGTACTCGCGCTGCAGCCGGCGGCGCAGCGATTCGCCGGGCAGCAATTCCATGACGAGGAAGTGGGGGGCGCGGGTGACGTGGGCATGCAGCAGGCGGACCAGGCGCGGGTCGCGGACCTTCAGGCCAGCACGGGCCTCGCGCTGCAGCAGCTTGACGGCGGTCGGCTGGTCCTCCCAGTCATCGCGCAACACCTTGACGGCGCAGAGTTCGTCGGTTGCGCAGTCGCGCCCCGCGTAGACGGCAGTCAGCGGGCCGCCGCCCAGATACTGAAACAATTCGTACCCTGGTAGTCGCGGTATACGCTGCATGACCCACGCCGTGACGGGATTCGGCAGATTGGCGCACGTTAGAGCGGTTTGCATTTGCTCGTAGCCCAGGCGTCTCGCCTGTGCGCTGTCGCGGTTCGGCACAGGCGAGACGCCTGTGCTACGGCCGACGGCAAAACGCCCGAGAGCGGTTTGCATTTGCTCGTAGCCCAGGCGTCTCGCCTGTGCGCTGTCGCGGTTCGGCACAGGCGAGACGCCTGTGCTACGGCCGACGGCAAAACGCTCTAAGCACAGAACATTCGATTTCTATCATCGGCTGATCGTGCCGTCAAAATCCAGTAAAAACTGGCGAGCGGGGTTCTCAGATCTCGCCGATCGAGTGCCAGCTGCGGTTTTCCACACGCGCGAACGGCTGGGCTGGGTCCTCGGGCAAGTCGTACTGCGAGGCCCAGGAGCGGACGCGCCGGCTGATCTCGGTCGCCTGGCGACTGTGCAGCGGCGGCAACGGCTGACCGGCGACCAGGCCAAGGTCCACCTTCAGGCGCCGCTGCACCACGTCGGCGGTCGCCAAGGCGATCTCGCGGTTGGGCAGCCGGGCCAGCTCGCGCAGAGCGGTCATGGCCTCGACCGAGGTCTGGCCGTCGGCCAGCAGGGCCTCGACCGCGATCAGCCGCAGCGGCGCCGGGTTCGCCGGGTCGAGCAGATGGTGCAGCGTCTCGCGTTCGAGTTGAGCGTGGGAGTTCAGCAGCCGCGCCAGCTCCATGCGCAGCACCGGCGGAGCGTGCGGGTCGGCAAGTTGGTCGCGCAGGGACAGGATCACCTCGGCGTCGACCGCCTCGGCCAGCGCCTGGTTGTAGTGCCGCCCCAGGGTCAGCGCCGCTCGCAGGCCGAGCAATCCCTTCTCGGATGCCCATGCCGTGAGATCGTCGACGGCCTCGCCGGGGAGCGGCTGGCCGCACAGTTGCAGCGGGCCGTCCTCCTGGCAGAGCGGGTCGCCCAGGCTGCGCCGGACGGCGTAGCGAATCCACGCCCAGCGGCGCTCGCTGTCCCACAGCAGCGCCTCGGTGGCGGCACGGCGGACTTGGGACGAGGGATCGCGGAGGAACTCTGCCAGGGACTCGATCAGGACGCGGTCCTCGATGTTGGCCAGGGCGCTCAATGCCGCGGCGCGGACGGCCGACTGCTCGGCGCGGAGCGCTACCTGAAGGACCGCCTCGGCCTGGCCGGGCCGCCAGTGCTTGCGGAAGTCCAGCGCGGCCAGCGCTGCGATCTGCACCGGCGGTCGCGGGGAGTGCAGCAGCGGAATGGCGGGGCCGGCGTCGAGGTGCAGGGCCTCGCGCAGGGCCTTGACCTCGGGCAAGGTGCGGCAAGCGTCGAGGTCGGCCGGCCACTCCTTGCGGTCGGCCAACCGCTGCGCCAGCAGTCGTGCCCGCCGCAGCGCCGGGGCGCCGATGTCGTACAGCGTTTGCACGGCGAAGAACGACAGCGGGATGACCAGCAGCAGCGCCTGCGCCAGGTGCAGATACCAGTCCTCGCGGTCGGACGTGCCGAGGAACAACCAGGCGAAGGCGATGCCGTAGAACAGGATGACCGCCGGGCCGACCGAGCGCCGCCAGAACGCCTGCGTCAGCAGGCCCAGGGTGCAAACGAACATCTGGAAGGCGGCACCGAACAGGAGGATCTGACCGGTGTCCCCGTGGTAGCGCAGGCTGCCGACGAGCAGCAGCACCGCCGGCAGCAGGAGGACCGCCAGGCGCAACCCGAAGGTTGTCATGGAGGTTGCCTGTCCGGCGCGGGCGGTGAAGGGAGCATGCATGGAGAACTACCTCTTCTGCCCGAAGCACGCAGGAGGATGAACACGGAAGCAGGAACTCAGGACGGGGCCCGGTTCGTTCCTCGCTCGCTTGCGCGGGATTGGCCCGGCAACGTCCTGGTCCGTCGAGGGGGAGCGGAAGACCGGATCAATAACAACTATGGCTCACGCCGCGCGGAAAAACCAGAAAAAGAGACAAATCGCGTTCCTCCGTCACACTCGGAACGGGACGAGATTCGTAACCGTCGACAACCTCCTACAGGAGGATCGCCGGTGCCGCGAAACTTGCACCCGCTTGACATCAAGCCGTAACCCCGTTACCCTCTGCGGAAAGTTGAAATTGCGGACCGTATACTGAGTTGGTCGTTCGCTGGTTCCTCGACCACCGAGGCGGAGCGGCGTTTCCCCACGATGAAGGGAGAGGACCGTCATGACGCGCCAAGCCCCCCTCACCCCAGGCCCGGCCGGGGGTATCCCGCCGAGACGGTGGCGGATAAGCGTCCTGAGCATTCTCCTCCTGGGAGCAGCCGTCGCCGTCCTGGCGGGCGGCGACCCGGACCGCTCCCCGCCGGGCGACAAGGGGCGGGGCTCGTCCACCTACCGCCGCATCAAGGACGTCCTCGACGCCACCCCGGCCATCGACACCCACGAACATCTGCGCCCCTTCGACCAGCTGGCCTACGTCGAAACGGAACACGGCCGGGGCATGAACCTGGCGTCTGTGTTGCGGAACAGCTACTACCCCTGGATCAATCCCCTCACCTCCTGGAAGCCCGGCGAAAAGTTCGAGAGCTGGTGGTCCCGGGCCAAACACGACTTCGACAACGCTCGCGCGACCGGCTTCTACCGCTCCCTGCTCCCCGCCTTCAAGGACCTCTATGGGGTGGACTTCGACCGCCTTACACCAGCCCAGGCTCGCGACCTGGACCGGCGCATCTATCGCAACTACCTCGATCAGCGCTGGCTGTACGAAGTCGTGACGCAGCGTGCGAACATCGAGCTGATGCTCGTCGACCCGTTCTGGGCTCGGTTTGACTTCCGCACGGGCTACCCGTTCAGCGTGCTGGTCCTCAACGTGACCACGCTGGTACGCGGCTTCCATCCCTCGGAGTTCAGTGTCCCGACTGACGACCCGTACCACTTCGCCCGCCAGAAGAAGCTCAAGGTGGAATCCCTGGACGACTACCTGGCGGTGCTCGACCGACTGTTCGCCGAGGCCAAGGCCAAGGGGGCAGTCTGCCTCAAGACGACCCTGGCCTACCAGCGGAGCCTGCGCTTCGAGGACGTGCCGAAAGAACGGGCGACCCGCGTCTTCGGCAAGAAGCGGTCCGAGCTGACGCCGGAGCAAGTAAAGGAGTTCGAGGACTTCATCATGTGGCGCCTGGTCGGGCTGAGTGCCAAGCACGGGCTGCCCTTCCAGATTCACACCGGACACGCCCGCGTGCAGGGGTCCAACCCGATGCTCCTGGCGGACCTGATCGAGGCCAACCCGCGCACCAAGTTCATCCTGTTCCACGGCGGCTACCCCTGGGTCGGCGAGACCGGTGCCCTGGTGACGCGGTACGGCGCGCACGTGTGGGTCGACTCCTGCTGGCTGCCCACGATCAGTTCCACCATGGCGAAGCGGGCCTACCAGGAGTGGCTGGAGGTGATGCCGTCCAACCGCATCCTGTGGGGGGCCGACGCCCTCAGCGCGGAGACGATCTACGCCTACACGGAAGTGACGCGCCGCTGCCTGGCCGAGGCCCTGGCCGAGAAGGTCGAGCGCGGCGACCTGATGGAGGAACAGGCCCTGAAGATTGGGCGCCAGATCCTCCGCGACAACGCCCTGGAGTTGTTTCCGCAACTGAAAGGGCGGCTGTGGAAGAAGTCTTCAAGTCGGCAGGTCGGTAAGTCGGCAAGTCAGGAAGTCAGCAAGTCGACGGGCCCTGACTTGCTGACTTCCCGACTTGCCGACTTGCCGACTTCCCGAGTACGAGCGCCGGTGGCTCCCGAACTGCTGTCGCGAGCGGTCGTCTTCAACTATCCGGAGACCGATCCCTACGATCCCGGCAATCGCTACGGCTTCAATCACGCTCCGAGCGTGACGCGCCTGGCGAACGGTGATCTACTCTGCGCGTGGTTTTCGGGGCCCTACGAGGCGGCGGTCAATCAGGTCATCCTGGCGGCCCGATCTCATGATGATGGCGTCACGTGGGAGAAGGCCTTCGTATTGCACAATACACCGCGCAAGTCGGATTTCGATCCTGCGTTCATCGCCGACGGCAAGGACACCTGGCTGTTCTTCAGCGCCGGGCGTTGGAACCGCTATCCCTTCGTGAGCAACGAGCATCACGGCGGCGTCGGGCCGAGGTCCTATCACACCTACTCTCGCCGCAGCTCCGACAGCGGTCGGACCTGGTCGGAGCCGGTGCAAAGCTCGGGAACGTTCTTCTGCCGAAGTAACGGCATCAAACTGAGTTCCGGCGAACTGCTGCTCCCCGTCTACACGGTGAAGGAGAACGGCGAGGAAAACCAGGCCCACGCCTTTCGGTCGACGGATCACGGCAAGACCTGGAAGCTCGGCAAGGGAATCGCTTCGGCGGGCGGCACCGATGAGCCGACCCTGGTGGAAGTGTCGGAGGGGCGGGTGCTGATGATGCTGCGCACGCGCGATGGCTTCATCTGGCAAACGTACTCCAAGGACAAGGGCGAATCCTGGTCGCAGCCGGAGAAGATGGACCTGCCGGCGGCGGCGTCCTCGAGTAATCTCTTCCGCCTTCAGGATGGGCGGATCGTGCTGACGCACAGCCCGTCGCGGCCGCCGTTCCGCACGCCGCTGACGATGCGCCTGTCCGCAGATGACGGCCGCACCTGGGGCAGCCCGCTCACGCTCGCCCAGATCACGCCGGCGCCGAAGGGCTCGGAACGGCAGGTGACGTATCCCTCCGTGACGCAGCTCCAGGATGGGACCCTGGTCGTGGTCTGGGCCGACATCGGGATCTCCGATACGCAGCAGTATGGAAACATCTGGTCAGCCCGCGTGCGCGTACCGGCGGTAAGGAGCCGTTTCACAAAGTAGGTCAGGCTTTCGAGCCTGACAGGTTTTGTCAGCCTAGAAAGGCTGACCTACGTGTTGTTGAAATAGTTCCTAAGCAGGCCGTGAACGTGGATCAGGCCTGGAACATTCCTCGTCGTGAGAGTCGCTGTCATGTCTCTCGTGAAGAATCCTGACCGGATTCGTCTTGGCGTCGCCGGCATGGTGGAGGAGAAAGATGGCAGATCCTTTTGCGGTCATCGGCCTGGGATCAATGGGCAAACGGCGCGTTCGTGACCTCAAGGCACTGAATGCCGGCCGGGTGATCGGCGTCGACGCGAGGGAAGACCGCCGGGCGGAGACGGCGGAGCGCTTCGGCGTCGAGACCCTGGCGGATTTCGATGCCGCCATGAAGCTCAAGCCGCGCGCCGTCATCGTTAGCGTGCCGCCGCACCTGCACTACCGTTTCTGCAAGGGGACGATCGATGCCGGTGCCGCCTATTTCGTCGAGTGCCTGACCACGCTGACACTTGACGAGATCGACGATCTCATCGCCCGGGAAAAAGCAGCGCCCGGCCATGCGTTTCCCAGTTGTACCGCTCTCCTGAACGAGAACGTGCAGCACTCGGCCCAGGCGCTGGCCCGCGCGGGACGCGTGTACTCGATCCACGCCAGCGTCTCGACCTGGCTGCCCAACCAGCATCCGTGGGAGAAGCAGTTGGGCGACCACTATGAGTTTCATCGAGCCCAGGGCGGCGGCCTGGCCGAGCCGGCTTACCTCCTGAGCTGGCTCTCGCTTGTCCTCCAGCAGCGGCCCGTGCGCGTGACGGCTCACGCCGCTCATGTCAGCGAATTGCCGCCCGGATTCAATGATCTGTTCGATATGATCATCGAATGGGACGGCGGAACCATCATGAACCTCCATTACGCGCTCTGCGAGAAACACGACTGGAGTGTCGGCATCTTCACGCGCTTCAGTTGCGAGAACGGCAACATCGTCTGCACGCACACGTCCTCGCGCTTTTATGACTGGTCGCGCCAGCAGTGGGAGGAGCACCAACAGACCCCCGGCTGGAAATACGAGGACATTTACCTCGCTGAGATGAAGCATTTCCTGGATGGTCTTTATGGTCGCGCGCGGTACGCCAACACGCTCGAAGTCGAGCGACGGGTCCTGGCCACGTTGCTCGCCGCGGAGGAGAGTAGCCGCACGGGTCGGAGGATCGACATCCAATAAAGGATTCCTATGCCCATCGAACCTGAAATGGTGGTCATTCCCGCGGGCCCGGTCACGCTGGGTGTTCCCGATTGCCCGGACGACACGCAGCCGCATCGCTGGGCCCGCACGCGGGTCGATGTGCCCGCGTTCGCCATCGCCCGATACGCCATTACCGTCCGAGAGTATCTCACCTTCGCCGGCGAATCCGGCTACGCCATCTCGGAGCTGCTGCGGACCGATCCGCGCTTTGCCGATCCGCGAGCCCCTGCTGCCTTCATCAGTTGGATCGATGCGGTGCGTTATACGCAATGGCTCTCGCGCATGACCGGCAAGCCGTATCGCCTGGTCCGTGACGCCGAGTACGAAAAAGCCTCGCGCGGCGGATTCGAGGGACTGCGCTTCCCCTGGGGCGACGAGCCGCCGGAAGGTCGAGCCGATATTGCGAACCCGGACGGCGCTCCCAGGCCGGTCGGCTCGTTTGCTCCGAATGGTTATGGTCTCCATGACATGGTCGGTTCGGTCTGGAGCTGGTGTGAGGAGTGTTACGACCAGGTCGTGCGGCATGACAGGGCCAAGCTGTATTACGACGATACGCTGCTCAAGGACCCGCGCCTCAACCCGATCTGCCGAGGCGGATCGTTCAAAACCGGCAACGTGACGTGGCTCCATTGCGCCTATCGTCATGAGGACCCTGTCGATGGTCGCTTTGACTGCATCGGCCTTCGGGTTGCCCTGAGCGTCTGAGCTGCCGTCAAGCACTCCGGTTTGTTTCCTGCCCTCGAGGCAATGGCGAGCTTGTCTCGCAGGTCCGCAGAAGGTACGCGCCCGACCCTTCTTGCTAAGGGGCTTCGCCAGGGTGAGGAGCCGTCGAACGGCTTCACTTGCCGGACGAGCCGGCAGGGGTCGCAGAGGGGCGCGCCGCCGTTTTGCAAAAATTTGCCTCGCCGTCCAGAAAAAACTGGGCATCGTCTCAGAGAGGCCTGAAGCCATAGTGTACAAACTTGACACTTTGCCGGGCAAAGTCCACGCGGTCTAGGGCCATCAAGGGCTTCCCGCGTCAGGGTTTACGCCGCCGATGTGATCGCCCGATCATATCTGGCAAGTGTCAACCCGAAGCCGGGCCCCCTGAGACGATGCCGCACGCTGGGTCAATTCTTACGCCGCAAGTGGCTTGTGAATCAACCACTTGTGTCGACGGAGGGCAGCCTGCCAACCCCCCTCCACGTTGGCAGGCTGCCTGGCAGGCTGACCCCTCCTCGGCGGGATAGCAGGGGGTTCACACACCCCCGCTCGCCAACAACGAGCCTTCAAACGGCCGTCCTGGCCGTGCCTGGCGGCACTTGCGGTCGTCGCCCGGCTTGTCCTTTCGTAAACTGGTCAGCGGCGAGAACGCCCCCCCCAAACGCCGCATGGACTTCTTCGAGCCCACCGAGCCGACCCACCCGATGTCTCACCCTTCCTTGCCGCGTCCCTCTCTCTGGTCTCTCGTGCTGGCGTTTGGCCTGGTCTACACCGCCTGGGGCACGACTTTCCTCGCCATCCAGAAGGGAGTGAAAGACCTGCCGCCGGGCCTCTTCTCCGGTGTCCGTGTCTGCCTGGCGGGGCTCGTGCTGCTCGGCTTCATCGCTCTGCGAGGCGGCAGCGTCCGCTTACCGCCCGGCGAACTGCGCTGGGCGGCCCTCCTTGGCGTGCTGATGTTCGTCGGTGGCAATGGTCTGCTGAACTTCGCGGAGCGGACACTCCCTTCCGGGGCGGCAGCCGTCCTGGCGACAACGATGCCGTTGTGGGTGGCCCTGCTCGAAACCCTCTGGCCGCGCGGCGAGCGGCTGCGCGGTGTCGGTTGGGTCGGGCTGGTTCTGGGCAGCGGGGGCGTTGTGGTCCTCTTGTCGGAGCGGCTGGAGCGGCCCCAGAACCTCCTCGACGACGCCGGCCCGCTGATGGTGCTCGGCTCGGCGTTCTGCTGGGCGGTCGGCTCGTTCGCGCTGCGTCACCGTCGTCTCAAGGGCGCGCCCTTGACCACCACCTCGTACCACATGCTCCTCGGCGGCGGCGCGATGACGCTGCTCGGCCTGCTGATGGGCGAGGCGTCGCAGCTGACGCCCGCGAGTTTCACGCCCTCGGCCGTGGCGTCCTTTTTCTACCTGCTGACCGTCGGCTCCTTGATGGGTTTCCTCGCCTATTCGTGGCTGCTGCGGCACGTCTCGACCACCCTGGTCGGGACCCACGCCTACGTCAACCCGATGATCGCCCTCGTGGTGGGGGCGGTCCTGAACGGAGAGACGATCACGGGCGCGATCGTCGCCGGGATGCTGATCATCTTCGCCGGGGTCGCGCTGGTGCGGGCCGGCAGTCGTGCTCCGGTGCCCCTTACCGTGGCCGAGCCTTCCCTCGCGGAGGCGCCGGCCTCCCTGTCCTCCGCCGTCTCCCCGGCCAAGGTCGCGGAGTACACGTGAGGTCTGGGGAACCAGCGAGCCGAGCCCAGCGCAACTCCGGGTTTGCAACCGGCAGACGTCCGAGCGTTGCGAATGTGTTCCTTCCCGGGTAAAGTCGGGCGAGGAAGACAGCGGAACCAGCCGATTACCGGAAAGGGGCACGTTCATGGGCGAGGACCCGCGGCCGCTGGAGGCCGTCGTCAACGAGGTGGTTGCCGAAGCGCATGTGCGGCCCGAGGAACTGCGGCCCGAGGAGCGTGCCTATCTCCAGGAGCACGCCCTCAAGAAGCCGCTGCGCGTGCTCGACATCTGGGCGCTGGGCGTCGGCGTCGTCATCACCGGCGAGTATTTCGGCTGGAACCTCGGCCTGCGCGACAATGGCCCGGTCGCGATGATCGTGGCCTCGCTGATCGTCTGCTTGCTCTACCTGACGTGGGTGCTGGCCCTGTCGGAATTGTCGGTGGCGCTGCCGTTTGCCGGCGGGCCGCTGGCGTACGGCCGTCGCGCCGTCGACCCGTCGCTGGGCTTCGTCATGGGCTGGTCGATGTTCCTGGAGTGCCAGTTCGCCACCATTGCCACGGCCCTGGCCACCGGCGGTTACATCGCCTTCCTCGTCAACCCCGCCGATCCCGGCCCGGTCGTCGCCGTCTGGGCAGCTTTGGGCACCATTGTCCTCTTCTTTCTCCTGCATACCTGGGGCGTCAAGGAACAGTCATGGGTGATGGTCGTCATGACCTACGGCGCCATTCTCGGGCTGGTCATCTTCTGGATCGCCGCCGCGACAGACTTCTCCTGGAAAGGCGTCTGGCCCGAGCAACTCTTCGATCCGAGGGAGCCGTACGGGGGGAGCAAGTCAAAGGGCTGGAAGAGCGTCCTCGATGCCGTGCCGTATGCGCTGTGGTGGCTGGTTATCATCGAGACGGTGGCGCTGGCATCCGAGGAGGCGCATGAGCCGCACCGAACGATCCCCCGTGGGCTAGTATGGGCACAGCTGACGTTGATCGGACTGGTCATCCTGACCTGGTTCTTCGCCTGCGGGGCGATGGACGCGCAGGAGGTGGCAGGCAACGTGGTCAAGGATGAGAAGGGCCAGGTGGTGAGGGACGAGGAGGGCAAGCCAAAGAGGACATCGGTTGACTACCCGCTGGCCAAGGTGATGCAGAATCTCCCGGCCGGCAAATCGCCGCTGCTCTTGTACGGTTTCGGGATCATCGCCCTGTTCGGGATGATCGCCAGCTATCACGGCATGGTCTATGGCACCAGCCGCCAGGCGTTTGCGTTGGGGCGGGCGGGCTACCTGCCGGCGTTCCTGGGTCGCGTCCACAGCAGCCGGCGGACGCCGAACGCTGCCCTGCTGACTTGTAGCCTGATCGCGGCGGGATTCGTAATTGCCAATCTCTGGTTCAAGGATGCCATCGCGGTGGCCGTGCTCGTGTCCACGCTGACGGCCCTGGTGTGGTACATCCTGGCGATGGGTTGTCTGTTCGTGTTGCGAAAGCGCGAGCCGCACCTGTTCGCCACCTACCGGGCGCCGGTCTACCGGGTGCTGCCACTGACGGTCGTGCTACTGTCGGCGTTCGCCATCTACGTCTACAGCGGCATTGACGTGAAGGTGATCCCGCTGACCGCGCTGCTGTACGCGCTGGGGCTGGGCTACTACTGGTTCCGGGCGCACGGGCAGATTCAGAAAGCCGCCCCGGAAGAACTGGCGGCGCGAGCGGCCTCCACCGAGGCGGTCGCGTTGACCGCTGCTCCACCAACCCCCTCGCGGTTTGCGTGGCTGGAGCGGCTCACGGCACTGGTGCTGCTGCTGGTCGTGGCCGCGCTGGGCTGGGTCTTGCTGGCGGCGTATCTGCCGGCCTGGACCGACTGGGCCGCGGCAGAGGTCCGCGTCGTCTTCGTCCTGGTGCTGCTCGGCGTTGCGCTGCTGCTGGTGAGTGTCGTGGCCTTGCTGCACACGCGCTGATGTCGCCTGGTGCGGCTGGGGAGGGGTCAGCCAGCCAGCGTGCCAACGTGGAGGGGGACGTGGCACGCACTTCATGGATCACAAGTCCTTGATTTTCAAGGTACTTGTGTCGTGCTGATCGAGTGCGTGCCACCGTGCCACCGTCTCGGGGGCGCCAGTCAGGGCGGCGTAGCGCGCACCGATGCACGGCACACCGCCCCGAGGGATCTCGTTGCGTTCACGGCCACTTCCGAACCGAACTTGGAACGGGTTCCGGGATGGCTCCTTACGGTTGGTGCGTACACAAGACCAGGGCGACGTCGGCCATACGGCTGGCGGCGCGCTACGGGTTTTACTGCGTCAGCTTCAACACGAAGCCGGATGACGAGCCGGAACTGGTCAGGTCGTACGTCCCCGGGCTGGGATCGAAGTCGTAGGTGCCCTTGAACCAGCCGCTCACGTAGACATCGCCCAGGGAATCCAGGAGGGCGACCCGTTGGACGCCGCCACCGCCGCTGTTGGCGATGCCTGACTGGCTCAGGTCGAGGGTCCAGAGCGTGTTGCCGTTGGGGTCGTACTTGGTGAGTGTGGGATGGAGGGTGGAGGCATTCTGCTCGGCCTGGATGTAGTTGCCCGCGTTGTCAACGGCGCCGTTGCGGCCGAGGTTGGCCAGCTCCGCCCAGAGCAGGTCCCCCGTCGGAGTATATTTGGCGAGAAATCCCTGGTTCTGATTTACGGGAGTCAGCGTGACGGCGCTGGCGCCGCTCCCGAAGGTGGCGGGCGACCCATACAGGAAGCCCCCGACGATGACGTTGTTGGCGGAGTCCGTGGCGATGGTCGTCGCCTGAGCGCCGGAGCCGAAGGCGGCGGCCCAGCCGAAGTTGGCCGCGGGCAGGCTGCGATCTTCGAGGGCCTCCACGGCCAGGCGGGCGCGGGGCGGCTTCGGCGACGGCCGGCGATGGCGGCGGACACGACGCTCTTCGGCGCCGGCCTTGCGGGACGCGAGCATCGGGGCGAACAGCCGGGACAGGAAGGGGAACAACATGGACAGGGTCTCCTTGTTCGGGTCGGTCTGTCGTCCAGGGAGAGTGCAGCGGCCGCGGGCGCGCAGACCGGGCGCCCGGGCGCTGCTTGGGCCGGTACGGGGCCTGACAGCGGGGCCTCACCAACCTCCGTCCCAGCCGCTTCGATCACTTTCCCGATGATGGCGAATCGGTCGCTGGTGAACCTCGATACGACTTACCCCGCAAACGCGGCGAAAAGGTTACAGAGAAAATGCGTCGCCGTTTCGGTTCCTTCGCGTCTTCTCTGTGACCCATCGATCTTCTCCGCGTAGAATGAGCGAGTGTTCAAGAGTCCTGGGCCCCGGGAGAATCCGCCATGCCGCTCACCGTCGAAGCGATCTACGAAAACGGCGTCCTCAAGCCGGTCGAGCCACTGCCGCTGAAGGAACACGAAACCGTCCGGGTCACGATCCAAACAAAGTCGAACTGGATCGAGGAAACCTACGGCATCTGCGGCTTCACGGGCGACCCCGAGGAACTCCGCCGCCTGGCTCTCCATCCCGAGTTCGATCTCGAGGAGGAGCCATGATTTTCGCCGACCTGGTCGCCGGAGACGCCATTTTTCTCGATGCCAACTCCTTCATCTACCATTTTGCTCCGGACCCGGTTCTGGGACCGCCTTGCAGTCAGCTGCTGCAGCGCATTGACAACCAGGAACTGGCTGGTTTCACGGCCCTGCACCTGCTGGCTGAGATCGCCCACAAGTTGATGACCATCGAGGCCAACGCCCTTTTCGGCTGGCCGTTCGCCGGCATGGCCGGCCGCTTGCGCCGTCACCCTACCGAAGTACAACGGCTCACCGCCTTCGGGCGGGCCATCGAAGAAATCACGCAACGTCGCGTCCAGATCCTGCCGATTTCCGTTCCGGTTTTTCTGACCGCCACCACCATTAGCCAACAAACCGGCTTGCTCACCAAGATTAAACCCGAGCATGGCCAGAACTGCGGAGTACGGCAGCGGCCCCGCCCCTGGCTGATGCTTCAGCCCGTCGGCGGCCTCTCGCAGCAGCGGCTCCGCCTTTTCAAAGTGGCCTATGCGGGCATACGTCTCGGCCCCAGAGGTCAGGCCGCAATTACGGGTCCGGGAGCCCAGGGGCAGTACAGTGCGGGCGCGGGGCAGGTATTCGTCGAACAGGGCGACTGCCTCATCAAGACGACCGGCATCCCGATAATTGACGGCGAGGTTGAAGATCGCGAATAGCGTTTCGGAATGGTCCACTCCCATCCTCACCTTTTGACGGCGAACGACTTCCTCAAAGAAGGGGACTGACTGATCCAGCTTGTGCATGGACCAATACATCGCCGCCAGGTTGTGCTTGGTGGTCAGGGTGTGGGGGTGATCTGCCCCTAGCTGAGCAGTCCGCGTTTCCAGCACTTTCTTGTAGAGCAACTCGGCTCGGTCGAATCTCCCTTGGTCGCAATACAGATCTGCCAAGTTGTGCTTGCTTGTCAGGGTGTGGGGGTGGTCGGCCCCCAGCTTCGCCGTGCGCGCTTCAATCACCTCTTGGTAAAGCGACTGTGCCCGGTCATACTTCCCTTGCGCCTTGTAGACCCGTGCCAGGCTGTGCTTGGTGGTCAGGGTGTCAGGGTGATCAGCCCCCAGCTTGGCCGTCTGTGCTTGCAGCGCCTCCTTGTGGAGCGTCTCGGCTAGGTCGTACCTCCCCTGGTCGTGGTACAGCGTGGCCAGGTTGTGCTTGCTGATCAGGGTGAGGGGATGAATGGCCCCCAGCTTGGCTGTCTCCGCTTGCAGTACCTCCTGGAAGAGCGCCTCAGCCCGCTCATACTTCGCCTGGCCTTGGTACCGATTCGCCAAATTGTTCTTGCTGAGTACGGTGCGGGGGTGGTCGTTCCCCAGCAGGGCTATCTGCTTTTGCACCACCTCCTGGTAGAGCGCCTCGGCCCGGTCATATTTCCCCTGGTCATCGTACACGGTCGCTAGATTGTTCTTGCTCTCCAGGGTGTCGGGGTGGTTGGCCCCCAGCTTGGCCGTCTCCGCTTGCAGTACCTCCTGGAGGAGCGCCTCGGCTTGGTCGTACTTCCCCTGGTCCGCATACACCAGCGCCAGCTTATGCTTACTTTCCAGGGTGACGGAGTGGGTGGGGCCCAACGCGGCTTCCCTTGTTTGGCGGGCCTGCTCCAACAGGAGACGAGCCTTCTCAAGATGGCCCAGCGCGCGTAAGCTGTTGCCCAGCGCGTCCTGCAAGCGGGCCACAACCGCCTGTACCCCCAACTCCGCCACCTTGCGGAAATACTCGCGGCCCCGGCCCGGTCCGCCCGTGGACAGCGTTACCTGCGCCGCTACCGGCTCGGTCGGCACGGCCGGCTCGCCCGGCGGCGGCTGGTAGGCCGTCGTCCCGTGGTCCGCCGGTGCCGCTGACTGGGTGTGCCATGCTTTCGCGGCCGTTCCCGGCGGGGACACCGCCCTGTCCAGGGCAGGCCGCGAAAGCATGCCACCCGCCGAAACGCCCCACGCTTACTTCCTCCGCTGAAGGTCAACATGGATTGAGGAAACCGCACGCTGGAGCCTAAGCGATGGAGTCAAAGCCTCCGATCCGTGCCATGTCACCCGCACTTTCATGATTCGCAGGATAGAGCTAGGAGTAAAAGTCCAGAGCTTTGAGCCAATGGGAGCGATGACGTCAGCACAGTTCCAACTGGGCTTTTGCAAAGTAAAGACTCTCTGGCCTCGA
>JACOUH010000307.1 GCA_016177925.1 Planctomycetota bacterium
ACGTCTACTGGAGCATCGAACTGCTCGTGGTCGCGGGGCTGTCGCTGTTTGGGGCGCGCAGCGCCGCGGCGCGGCCGTTCTGTTCACAGTGCGGGCGCTGGAAGCAGGAACGATTCGTCGGCACGCTGCGCGAGGTCGAAGACGGCGATCCCCTGACGCTGCTGCGCAAGGGACATCTCACCTCCCTGCTGGGGCATCGCCCAGCACCGGAGGGTGGCGAACTGGCGCTGTCTGCCGCCGTCTGCCCGTGCTGCGTGAAGGAGGCGCCGATCGACGTCCGACTGGAGCGCGTAACCGCCCGCAAGAACAAGCCCGTGGGCGAGTTGGCGCACCTCAGTTTTCCCGGCGAGGCACTCTCCGTGCTCGACCAGCTGTTCCTGACGCAGGAGAATGCCGCTGCGTGACCGGATTGATCGTCCCGTCCAAGGGTCGTAAAAGGAAGGGAAGAGGCGTCGGGCGGCAGTTTCCTTCGTGCTGGCAGTGCTGACATTGTGATGAACACCCCGAGGCCCCTGCCGGAGACGAGCGATGGCCGAGTGGACGATTGCCGCCGTTCAGATGGACTGCCGGCTTGCCGAGAAACAGCACAACCTGCGGACCGTCCGCGCCCGCCTCGACGAAGCCGCGTCGCGTGGTGCCCGGCTCGTCGTCTTTCCCGAGTGCGTCCTGACGGGCTACTGCTTCGAGAGCAAGGAGGAGGCGTGGCCGCACGCCGAGCCCGTCCCTGGGTCGTGTACGGAGGCGCTCGGCGCCGATTGCCGGCGCCTCGGCACCTGGGCCATCGTTGGACTGCTGGAGCACGGTACCGACGGCCGGCTGTTCAACGCCAGCGTCCTCGTTGGGCCGGGCGGACAGGTTGAGGTCTATCGCAAGATCCACCTCCCCTACCTTGGCGTCGATCGCTTCACCACACCGGGCGACCGTCCGTTTGCCGTCTACGACCTGGGCGGTCTGCGCGTCGGCATGACGATCTGTTACGACGGCAGTTTCCCAGAGTCGTCTCGCGTCCTCGCGTTGCTGGGGGCTGACCTCGTGGTGCTGCCGACCAACTGGCCGGAGGCGGCCCGCAAGACCGCTCAGCTCCTCGTCCCGGCGCGAGCGCTGGAGAATCGGATTTACTACGTGGCTGTCAATCGCATCGGCGAGGAGCGCGGCTTCCGCTTCATCGGTCAGAGTCGCCTCGTCCACTGTAGCGGCGACCTGCTCGCCGTCTGCGATCACGACCGCGAGGAGATTCTCTGCGCGAACATCGACCCGGAGAAAGCCCGTCAGAAGCGGATCGTTAACATCCCCGGTCGCTACGAGGTCGACCGCATCGGCGACCGCCGGCCCGAAATGTACGGTCCGCTCTGCAGACCTTCACAATGAGCGCCGCGCTCGCTTCACGAGCACGGCACACATTTTTTCCTTGTCTTCCTGAACACGGACGGCGATAATCCCATTGGTTTTGACCTGCCTGCTGCCGACCGAGCGGCTCTGCTCTTGCATCACCTTCCCTCCCAGGTACACACCATGAAGGACTCGCGCGTTTCGCTTCTCCCGGTGGTCTGTGGGGCGACGTTCTGGCTGGTCCTCCTCGCTCCCTTGCCGGCTGCGGAGCCGGCCGTCACCGGCGAACTGCGCGTGCAGCCGCAGGCCCTCACCCTCGTTCATCCCCGACAACCGCACTCAATCCTCGTCCGTGGCACGACCGCCGACGGGCTGGTGCTCGACCTGACGGGCTCCGCCACCTTTGCCAGTGCCGACGAAACGATTGCCGTCGTCGACTCCTTCGGCTGGGTGCGGCCCATCGCCTCCGGGAAGACGGCCATCACGGTCCGCGCTGCCGGCAGGACTGCCACGCTGCCCGTCACCGTCGAGCTGAAACCGGGGACGCCTCCGACCAGTTTCCGCCACGAGGTTATGCCGGTCTTCTCCAAGGCCGGCTGCAACTCCGGGGCCTGTCATGGGTACTCGCTTGGCAAGAACGGCTTCAAGCTGTCGCTGCGCGGCGGAGACGAGAAGGCCGATTACGAATCGCTGACGCAGGAGTTCCTCGGCCGGCGCATCAACCGCCATCGGCCCGAGGCCAGCCTGATCCTGAAGAAACCACTCGGCGAGGTCGCTCACCGCGGCGGCGTCCTCATGGAAGCCGGCGATCTGCTCCACGAAACGCTTCTGCGCTGGGTTCGCGAGGGAGCACCCAGCGACCTGGCCGACCCGCTGCGGCTCC
>JACOUH010000308.1 GCA_016177925.1 Planctomycetota bacterium
CCCCCGAAACGGGGGAGAGGGGAGAAGACCCCCCAACCCCCGTTCGCCATCTGACATGAGAATTTCCATGAGTACACGCTCCCGTCGCGCCTTCATGCTGGGGAACGGGATGAGAAGAGCAACATGGTTGGCTCTGTTCCTGCTGTTGGTCCCGGTCTTTCCCTGCTTTGCTGCGGAACACACGAAGGATTCGCTGGCGACGGTCAAGAAAAAGCTCGACGACAAGAAAGCCGTCCTCGTCGACGTCCGCGAGGAGAACGAGTGGGACGCCGGCCACGTTCGCGGCGTGATCTTCCTGCCGCTGAGCAAGCTGACGTCCGACATCGACGCGAAGGAGTTGGCGAAGGTCCTGCCGAAGGATAAAGTCATCTACACGCACTGCGCCTCGGGCCAGCGCTGCCTCAGCGCTGCCGAGATTCTCAAGAAAGAGGGCTACGACGTCCGCCCGCTCAAGCAGGGCTTCAAGGACCTCATCGAGGCGGGGTTCCCGAAGGTCGACAACTGACGATGTCCGAACAGACGCGCCGCCTGGTCCTGGAGCTGTACGCGGAGGTCGACCGTGAGGTTGCCGCAGCGGGACCCGTCTGCGTCGCCAGCGGACGCTGCTGTCGCTTCAAGGAGTATGGCCACGTCCTCTACCTCAGCGGCCTCGAGGCGGAGGTCCTGCTGCACTCCGCCCCCGCCTACGAGCAGCCCGTCACGCCTGAATTCTGCCCTTTTCAGAAGGGCAACCTCTGCACTGCCCGCGAACCGCGCCCGCTCGGGTGCCGCGTCTACTACTGCGATCCCAACTATCAGGAAACCGGCAACCGGATCACCGAGAAGTACCTGCACCGCCTGAAAGAACTCGCCCAGCAGGAGGGGCTCGCCTGGCAGTATGCTCCCCTTCACTACTTCCTGAACCACCCCGAAGAAGCAACCCCCTTAGCCCGACGCGCAAGCGAGGAGTGAAGGTTTCCTCGCTTGCGCGTCGGGCTAAGGCGGGACGGAGGAAACAACGATGCCGCGGCTGCGCTCCCTGGTCCTCCTCGTCCTCTTCTGTGGCGTCGCGCCTGCCGAGGACTGGCCACAGTGGCTTGGCCCGCGCCGCGACGGCTCCTCCAATGAAAAAATCAGCCCCTGGAAAGAGGCGCCCAAGGTACTCTGGCGCAAGGCCGTCGGCGAAGGACACAGCTCGCCCATCGTTGCCGAGGGCAAGGTCTTCCTGCACACCCGCGTCAAGGGCAAGGACGTCGAGGAGGTTGCTGCCTACGATGCTGACGGCGGCAAGCGACTGTGGGCCAAGGAGTACGACCGCGGCCCGCTGCACGACAAGTTCATCCGGCAGTTCGGCGTCGGGCCGCGCTCGACACCGACGTTCCACGACGGCAAGCTGTACACCTTCGGTGTGACCGGCGTCCTCGCCTGCTGGGAGGCTAATCGAGGAGGACGACGTGCTGGTCAATGTCGGCGCCAAGGGGGCCTCGATCGTGGCCTTCAACAAGAGCAGCGGCGAGGTCCACTGGAAGAGCCAGAACGATTCGCCGAGCTACTCCTCGCCAATCGTGTTCGGCGAGGGCAAGGAGCGGCAACTCGTCTTCCTGACCGGCGATGGCCTCGTCTCCGTCAGCCCCGCCGGCAAGTTCTTCTGGCGTATTCCCTTGAAGGACCTCCTCGCCGAGAGTTCGACCACGCCGGTGAAGGCGGGCAATTTCCTCCTCGGCAGCTCCGTCACCTTCGGCACCCTTGGCGCTCGCCTCGACACCAAGGAAGGCAAGCCGACCGCCGAACAGGTCTGGAAGAACGGCGCGCTGACGTGCTATTTCTCGACGCCGATTCCCGTCGGCAAGGAGCACGTCTACCTCGTGACCGGCAGTCCGCCGCCGTTCGCCAAGGCGGTCCTTCGCTGTGTCGAGGTCAAGTCGGGCAAGGAACTGTGGAAAAAAGAGAAGGTCGGCACCTATCACGCCAGCCTGCTGCGCACCGCCGACGACAAGTTGCTCATGCTCGAGGACTTCGGCAACCTGGCGCTGATCGATCCGAACCCCAAGGAGTACAAGGAACTGGCACGCGCCGATAAAATCTGTCGAACGACCTGGGCCCACCCGGCGCTGAGCAATGGCCGGCTCTATTTGCGCGACAATACCGACCTGATCTGTTTTCAACTCGACGCGACGAAGTAGAGCGTGTTGCCGCAAACAGCACGACAGGCGAGCCGCCTGTCGCTACGGGCGTGTGTAAACCGCTGTAGTTCCCCGGGCGGGGGGCGTGAGCCCGCGGCTCGCCCCAGCAGATGAGGGGCCCATGCCTGCCACGTTCCGCACCACGCGGAGGGTCGAGTTTGGCGACACTGACATGGCCGGCATCGTCCACTTCGCGCAGTTCTTTGTCTTCATGGAAGCGGCCGAGCAGGCGTTGCTTCGCTCGCTGGGGCTATCGGTGGTGATGGACTGGGAGGGTGAGCACCTCAGTTTTCCACGTGTCAGCGCGTCGTGCGATTATCTGCATCCCGCTCGCTTCGAGGATGTGCTGACCATCGCCGTGAGCGTGCGCAAGATCGGCGCGAAGTCGGTCAGCTACGGCTTCGAGTTCTTCAAGAACGACGAGCCCGAGGTTATCGCTCGCGGTCAACTCACCGCGGTTTGCTGTCACGTCCGCCCCGGCCGCGCCATCGAGTCGCGCTCGATCCCCGACGGCATCCGTGACCTGCTTGCCTCTCAGATCGCGTAGAACGGGGCGTACTTGCGGCGCAGGTAGCTCACGAGCGATTCAGGGCTGAGCGGCCGGCCCGTGACGCGGCGACACAACTCGCCGGCGCTGTGGCGACGGCCGGGACGGTGGACCTTGTCGTTGAGCCACGTCTTGAGACCGCCGAACTCACCGCGCCGGAAGGCGCTGTTGAGATCGCCAAGGTCCTTGCGGGCCTGCTCCATCAACTGCGCCGCGTAGAGGTTGCCGAGCGTGTAAGTCGGAAAATAGCCAATGCCGCCGCCCGACCAGTGAATGTCCTGTAAACAGCCGTGCGCATCGTCGGCGACTTTCAGGCCGAACGATTTCTCGAATTTCTCGTTCCACGCGCCCGGCACGTCGGCCGGCTTGAGGTCGCCGCGGACCAGGGCCTGCTCCAGCTCGAAGCGCAGCAGGATGTGCAGGTTGTAGGTGGCCTCGTCGGCCTCGACGCGGATGAAGGACGGCCGCACATCGTTGATCGCAAAGAGGAAGTCGCCCAGCGAGACGTCGCCCAGCGCCGCGGGGAACGCCTGCTGTGCTCTCGGGAAGAAGTGTTCCCAGAACGGCCGGCCGCGGCCGACCTGGTTCTCCCACAGGCGCGACTGCGACTCGTGGATGCCAAGCGAGGCGAAGCTGCCGGCGGGCGTGCCGAAGTGGTCGGCGTCGAGGCCCTGCTCGTAGAGGCCGTGGCCGGCCTCGTGCAGGATGCCGAAAAACGACTCGTTGAAGTGACGTGGATTGTAGCGCGTCGTGATGCGACAGTCGCCCGGCCCGAGTCCGCTGCAGAACGGGTGCGTCGTCGTGTCGAGTCGGCCCGCGTCGAAGTCGAAGCCAATCGCCGCCGCCGCGGCCTGCCCGAACTCCTTCTGCCGCTCGATCGGATATTCCCTCTCCAGAATGTCGTGCCGTGGCCGCTTCCCCGATGCGGCGATGGCAGCGACCAGCGGCACGAGCTGTTCGCGCAGCTCGGCGAAGACGCCCGTCACCTCGGCCGTGGTGGCGCCGGGCTCGTACTCGTCCAGGAGAGCGTCGTAGGGGGCGCCGCTGTAACCGATGGCCTGTGCTTCCTCGCGCTTCAGGGCGACGATCTTCTCCAGCCAGGGCAGGAAGGTGGCGAAGTCGTTGGCCTTGCGGGCCTGCTGCCAGACCTGCTGGGCGCGCGTGGTGACGCGGGCCAGCTCCTCGACCAGCGCCTTCGGCAGCTTGACGGCACGATTGTAACTGCGGCGGATCTCGCGAACGTTGGCCGCCTCGGTACTGTCGGAATCCTTGACCAACGCCGAGCGCTCGACCTCGGCGATCAGTTCGCCGAGGACGGGGGCGGTCGCCATCTCGTGGCAGAGTCGGGCGAGCAGGGCCATCTGCTCGGCGCGGTGGGCCGAACCCCTGGGCGGCATGTAGGTGCGTTCGTCCCATCCCAGGACGTCCGCACACGAGTGCAGAACGCTCGCCTCCTTGCAGCGGCGGATCAGCTCGTCGTAGGCCCGGTGTGAGTTCATGGTTTTCGAGTGGGTGGTGCCGCGCGGCTTCGCCCGACGCACCAGCGAGGTTCGGTGTGTTCCTCGCTGGCGCGTCGGGCGAAGGAGGGCGTCACTTCTTCTCACGCTTCAGGACGACCAGCATGCAGTCCGACCCTTCCTTGGCGCTGAACTCAGTCGGCCGCGGGCTGTCGGGCTTGCTGAAGCAGACCTTCAGCGTGTCGCCCTCCACCACGTAGATGCCCTGCATGGTCTTCCCCCCTTCGTGGGTGATGTCGATCTC
The DNA here is from genome assembly GCA_016177925.1 of Planctomycetota bacterium. GTDB lineage: Bacteria > Planctomycetota > Planctomycetia > Gemmatales > Gemmataceae > JACOUH01. Next base: position 4,471 of record JACOUH010000308.1, read on the forward strand.
CTTTGGCTTCTTCGCCGGATCGACTTTGTAGGTTGCCGTCTCGTCCTTGTTCTTGGCCTTGATGGTGAGCTTCCCGTCCTTGAAGGTGACCTTGTCGTCCTTGATTTCGTCGTTGGTCTTGCCGTTGCGCGTGGCCGAAACCACTACCCAGGTCCCCTCGATCTTGTCCTTGGTCGCGTCGTCCTTCGGGACCGGCGCCAGCAGCCCCGCCGCCAGGACCAGCAGTTGCTCGATCATCACCTGTCTCCCTGTGCTCGTGTCGCGAGCTGTCCTCGTCTGCCGCGGCCCGCGAGTTGCCGCGCGATTCCTCGAAGATTCTACGCGGTTGTGGGGAGGATTGCGCCAACAAACTGCCTGCAAGATTCGCGTTTTTCCGGCGAATAGGGTAGTATCGTCCATCGAGCAGATACATTTGTTTGTCGGCCGGCGGGGACACCCCATGCTCTTCCAGCTGCAGAACGTCACCAAGACGTACGGGCCGGTCACGGCCCTGCGCAACTTATCGGTAAGTGTCCCGGTGGGGGCGGTCGGCCTGCTCGGCCCCAACGGCGCCGGCAAGACGACGATGATCCGCACTTTGCTCGGGCTGATCACCATCGATGCCGGCGAGGGGCAGATCCTCGGCATGGACATCCGCACGCAGCGCCTCGACGTCCGCCAGGCGGTCGGCTTCCTGCCGGAGGACGAGTGCCTCTTTCCCGGCGTGGCGGGCGTCGAGTCCGTCGCCTACGCTGGCGAGTTGGGCGGCATGTCGCCGGCTGACGCCCTGCAGCGGGCCCACGAGGTACTCAACTACGTCGGCCTCGGCGAGGCCCGCTACCGCCCCTCCGAGTCGTACTCGACCGGCATGAAGCAGCGTCTCAAACTGGCCTCCGCGATCGTCCACGACCCGCGCCTGCTGATCCTCGACGAGCCGACCAACGGCATGGACCCCGCGGGCCGTGAGGAGGTCCTCGAGCTGTCCCGCGACCTGTCGCGGAACAAGGGCATGAGCCTGCTGTTCTCCAGCCATCTGCTGCCCGACGTCGAGTCGGTTTGCGAGCACATCGTCGTGCTGGGCAGCGGCGCCGTGCTGGCGCAGGGTCGCATCGAAGACCTGAAGCAAGTGCAGCGGAACCTTTACGAGGTGCGCCTCAAGCACGACCAGGAGGAGTTCGCCACCCGCCTGGCTGCGACGGGAATCCAGGTGACACCGCGCGAGGACCTGCTGCTGGTCGAACTGCCCGAGGACAAGACGCAGGCGGTGCTGTGGGAACTGGCCCATCAGACAGGGCACCAGATCCGCCACCTGCGGCCACGGCGGAACACGCTGGAGGAGGTCTTCCTCAAGGCAGTCGGCTCGGACGTCTGACCGGCGAGCGGAGCGAGGGGATTGTATGCCAATCTTCGACCAGGGATATCAGCACTGGAAGGGCACCCTGTCCGGTCACGCCTGGCGCTGGCTGACCGTGACGCGGCACGGGGTCCGCGCGCAGCTGAAGAACCGCTGGACGCGCATCGTCATGTTGTTCGCCTGGGTGCCGGCGGCGGGCCTGGTGGCGGCGCTGGCCCTGTGGGGACTGGCCGAACGGAACGCCGACATGCTCCCGTCTATCGCCAGGTTTTTCAACCTGCCGCCCGAGTCAACCCGCTCGCCGCAGAGCTTCCGCTTCATCGTCTGGACCTATGCCTACCACATTTTCTTCATGGTCGAGGTCAACTTCTCGATGCTGCTGGTCCTGCTGGTCGGCCCGGACCTGATCAGCCAGGACTTGCGCTTCAACGCGCTGCCGCTGTACTTCTCGCGCCCCCTGCGCCGAGTCGACTACTTCCTCGGCAAGCTCGGCATCATCGTCTTCTGCCTGTCCGCGGTGATGGTTGTGCCGGCGGTGGTCGCCTACCTGCTCGGGCTGGCATTCAGCCGCGACCTGGGCACGATCAAGGACACGTTTCATCTGCTTCCGGCGGCCTTCGCCTACGGGGCCCTTGTGGCGGTGGTGGCGGGGACGGTGATGCTGGGGTTATCGTCGCTGTCACGCAACGCGCGCTACGTCGGCGCGTTCTGGCTCGGCCTGTGGTTCGTCGGCAACGCGCTCGCCAGCGCCTTTACTTACGGTGCCCGTGTCGAATGGGGACCGCTGCTGTCCTTAACCGGCACCCCAGAGCGCGCTGGCAACCTCGAGCGGGTCGGCGATGCCCTGCTCAACCTCGAGTCCGCCCGTCAGCAGTTCGAGCACCTGACACAGATGCCGCGCCAGCCCAGGCCGGCGCAGTACATGGAGCAATTCCCTGAACCGCCGTGGACCTGGTCGGCCCTCGTTCTGCTGGGATTGATAGGACTTTCGCTATGGATTCTGTCGTCGCGCGTGAAGTCGCTGGACCGGCTGAAGTGACCCCGCTGGCGCCGGTCATCCAGTTCGACGGCGTGTCGAAGTGGTACGGCAACGTCATCGGACTGAACAAGGTCACGCTGGCCATCCCGCCCGGCATCACCGGCCTGCTGGGGCCCAACGGCGCCGGCAAGTCGACGCTGCTGCAGCTGGCGACGGGGCAACTGTTCGCCAGCCAGGGGACGGTGCGCGTGCTCGGTCATGCCGCCTGGAACAATCCCGCCCTGAACCGGCTGATCGGCCTGTGCCCCGAGCAGGACGCCTTCTACGAGTGGATGACCGGCTGGGAGTTCGTACGAACCTGTGCCCGCCTCGGCGGTCTGCGTGGAAGCGAGGCCGACGACCGCACGCGCTCCGCTCTCGAATTGGTCGGCATGACGCCGAACATGAACCGGGCCATCCGCGGCTACTCCAAGGGCATGCGCCAGCGCACCAAGCTGGCCCAGGCCCTGGTCCACGAGCCGCGCGTCCTCTTTCTCGACGAGCCGCTGAGTGGCACCGACCCCGTCGCCCGCCGCGACCTGATCGACGCCATCCTGGGCTTCGGCCACGAGGGGAGGACCGTGCTCGTCTCCAGCCATGTCCTGCACGAAGTCCAGTCACTGACCTCGTACATCGTCCTGCTCAACAAAGGCCGGCTGGTCGCCGAGGGCAACGTCCGGCAGATCCGCGACCTGATCGATAAGTATCCTCATCGAATCGTCCTTATCGCAGACAACTACCGGGCGCTGGCGTCGCGGGCGGTCGCATGGGAGGACGTCGAGGGGGTGAAGGTGCTGGCCAAGGAGAGCGGGGTGATGGTGGAGACACGCTCACCCGATGCGTTCTACCGGCGCCTGCCGGCGCTGGCGCTGGAGGACGGCTTGCTGATTCGCGAGGTCTACTCCGAGGATGACAACCTCGAGGCCGTGTTCAAATACCTGGTGCAACGATGAGTGCCGCGGATAAGGAACACATTCAAGAAGGTGGGGCAGGCTTCCAGCCTGCCGTTGCTCGGCAGGCTGGAAGCCTGCCCCACGAGGTTGTTGAACCCGTTCCGGCGCCCGCCCGCATCCGCGTGCCGCTGGACGATCGCCTCGACTGGTTCGCCCTGGCAACGCTGTTCCGGCTGACGCTCCGCCAGCATTTGCACGGCCTGCGCCTGCCGCTGATCTGTTCGCTCTTCGCCCTCGGCGCCGTGACGGCGTTCCTGATGCGCCTGGCCGCCACGACGCCGCTGGAGGTGCGCGACCTCGAATTGCATGTGGTACTTACGCTCCTGCCGCTCGCTCTGGCGCCACTGGCAGCCCTGCTGTATGCCTCCGGGATGATCCGCGACGAGATCGACGATCGGACGCTGACGTACCTGCTGATGCGACCGCTGCCGCGGGGGGCCGTGTACGTGACCAAGCTGGTGGCGACGTACCTGCTGACCGCTCTGCTGTCGGGCTTGTTCGCGGTGCTGACCCTGGTCGTTGTCTACTGGGGCCAGCCGGGGTTCTGGGGCGAGATCCTGCCGGGGCGAGCGCTGCAACTTGTCCTGCTCCTGGCGCTGATGCTGGTCGCCTACTGTTCGCTCTTCGGCCTGCTCGGCCTGTTCACGCGCTCGGCGCTGGTGGCGGGGATCGCTTACATCATCTTGATCGAGGGGATGCTGGGCGGCATCGACTTCGCCGTGCGCCTTGCGACGGTGATGTACTACTTCCGTGTCCTCGCTGTGCGCTGGCTCGACCTGAGAAAGGGAGCGTGGGGGATCAACCTTGCCGAGGCGCCCGGGACCGTCGCCTGCGTGCTGACGCTGCTGATCGTCGGCGTTGTAGCGACTCTGCTAGGGGCGAAGAAGTTCTCCGCCAGCGAGTTTGGCGTCAAGGCTCCCGAGAGGAGTTGACGAGCAGAAGTGAATCCTCCCCGCAGCGTGGCCGGGCTGCGCGCACGGGGTTAAGATGAGAGGGATTGCTCGTCATCGTGAACTTCTGGAGACGAGGCCATGGCGCAGAGGCCCCGGTTCGGCATCGTCGATCTGCTGTTGCTCGTGCTGACCCTGGCGGTGGCGGCGGGCGTGCGCGTCGTCTACGTGATCGGCCAGGCCGACAAGGGACACAGTAGCGGCCCGCTGCTGGTGCAGGCGCCCTCGCCGCGACTGACGGCCCTGCCGCCGTCGACCCAGCTGCGCGGCAAGTCCGACCCGACCGAGCTGGACGCCCTCGTCCACAACCTCAGTCGCGAGAACCGCTGGTTCGGCAGTCTCGCTCCGCTGGCCCGCTCGGAGGAGAAGACCGCCCACGTATCGCCGGGCTATCCCTGGCTGCTGTCGTGGCTGTCGCGCCTGGCGTCGGGAGAGAAACTCGATGCCCTGGTCCGCTGGCTTCAGTGCGGTCTCGGCGCGCTGACCGCGGTGCTCTACTTCCTGTTCGCCCACCGCGCCTTCCGCTCGCGCGTGGTCGCGACGCTGGCGGGACTGCTCTGCGCCGTGCATCCGTTCTGGGTCATCAACACCGCGGCGCTCAACGACGGCACGGTCACCACCTTCGTGCTGGCGCTGGTGCTCTACCTCGGCGTGCTGGCCAGCCAGACCGGCGGAGCGTTCCCGAGCCTGATGTACGGCCTGTCGCTGGCGGTCCTCTCGCTGCTGCGGGCCCCGCTGCTGCCGTTCGCCTTCGTCGCGGTGATGTGGTTCCTGCTGCGCTGCCGGCGCGTCGAGCGCGGCTGGCTGTGCGCTCTGCTGGCGTTCCTTGGCTTCGCCAACGGCCTGGGACCGTGGACGCTGCGCAACTTCCATGCCTTCGGCGAGCCAGTGCCGCTGGTCGACTCGGCCTATCTACACCTGTGGATGGGCAACAATCGCTATTCCGACGGCGGGCCGCAGTCGGAGTCGGTGCTGCTGGCGGCGCTGGCCGAGCGGCGTGGCGTCGACCCGGAAAAACTGCGCGAGGAGTTATCGCAGATCAAGCCGCAGCCGAAACGCTATCGCACCCTCGCCGCCGACGTGGCCGCCGAGGCCCGCGCGCACCCCGCCGCATTCCTCGAGCATCGCCTCGAGGCTGGCGTCAGTTTCCTGTTCGGCGCCACCTGGCTGAAGGAGCGGCGCATCGCCTGGCCGGCCAGCGAGACGATGGCCGAGGGCGGGCAGACGATGCTGCTGCTGGTGCTGATGGTGCTCCTGCCGTTGGGGCTGCTGGGCTGGCGCTGGACGTATGCCTGGCGCGACGAGTCGATGCCGGCGGCGCTGGCAGTCTTCTGGGTGCCGCTGCCGTACCTCTTTTCGCACGCGGGGCTGTTGCACGGCCCACGGTTGCCGCTGGACGGTGTCCTGCTGACCTACGCCGCGTTTGTGCTGGCATGCGTCTGGCCGGCTACGGCGGCGACCCTTCTCAAGGGACCGGCCGGCGAGGAGACGGAGCCCCGGTGGGGACCTTCCCAATCCTTCGGGCGAACACAGGCCTGAATCCCACGGCGTCGCAATCCGGAAACCCATTGAAACATCATCATTTGTTCAGTACATTGAGGTGAGGGTGGAATGCGTTGCATTGCATTCGCCTCACTCTCTGGCTTTGCAACGCAAATCGGGAAAACGGTAAGCTGGCGAGGTGAGGCAGCTGCCCACCTTCACTATCTTGCCATGTTGGGCAATTGCGTTGCAAAGCCCGTCCGGGGTGTGCGCAGATCCAGATTGGGGGCCGGAAGAACTCGGCCTGGGCAAGGGTTCCACGCACGGCCGCCACCCGTCCTTGCGAGGATTTTGATTGCCTCCTCTCTACGTCCGGAGTATCGTGGAGAAAGATGAACGGGTGATTCGGCCTTCCCCTGCTTCCCCCGGCCGGACCTTGCTGCCCACCCCCGACCGCTCACCCTGCCCTGTGAGTCTCTCCGAGACCGCACCCATGAGGAATGCCTCCCGCTGGCGCGCTCGACTGTTCAGCGCTCTGATCCTCTGCGCGTGCGGCGCCGTGGCGACGGCTGGCGAACTGAGTGTCTTGCCGCGGAAGGTCGAGCTGACGGACGCCTACGCCGGCCGGCAACTGCTGGTTTCGGGCGGCGGGCAGGACCGCACGCGGGCGGCCCGCTACGCCAGCGCTGACCCGAACGTCGCCCGTGTCGACGAGTACGGTTACGTCACAGCAGTCGGCGACGGCTCCACCCGCATCCTCATTCGCAGTGGCCACGACACGGCCAGCGTCGAAGTCACCGTCCGCGGCTGCCGCCAAGGGCGGGCTGTCGACTTCAAGACCGAGATTGTCCCCCTCCTCAGCAAGTTCGGCTGCAACGCGGGCGGCTGTCACGGCAAGGCTAGCGGGCAGAATGGCTTCAAGCTGTCGCTGTTCGGTTTCGACGCCGCCTTCGACCACGAAGCCATCGCCCGGGAGGCGCGCGGCCGGCGCATCTTCCCCGCCGCCCCCGCCCAGAGCCTCCTCCTCATCAAAGCGACCGGGCGCGTCCCGCATGGCGGCGGCAAGCGTCTCGCTGAGGACGGCGAGGAGTACAAGTTGATCCGCCGCTGGATCGAAGCCGGCGCCCCCGCCTCGTCGCCCGGCGCCGCGCACGTCGTGCGCCTCCATGTCAGCCCCGCCGATGCCATCCTGCAGCGCGGTCAGGAGCAGCAACTCGCCGTCCTCGCCGAGTACAGCGACGGCTCCCGTCGCGATGTCACCCGGCAAGCGGAATACTTCAGTAACCTTGACGTCGTCGCCCTGGTCGATCGCGACGGCCTCGTGGCGACGACCCAGCAGAGCGGCGAGGCCGCGATCATGGCTCGTTACCTGGGCCACGTCGCCGTCTTCCGCGCCATCTCGCCGCACGGCAAGCCGCTCGAGCGCATTGCCGACTTCACGCCGAACAACTACGTCGACGAACGGGCGGTCGAGAAGTGGAAGAAGCTCGGCCTGAAGCCGTCGCCGCTTGCCGACGACGCCACGTTCCTTCGTCGCGTGACGATCGACCTGTGCGGACGGCTGCCGACCGTCGACGAGGCCCGCGCCTTCCTCGCTGACCCGCGCGCCGACAGGCGGGCCCGGCTGATCGATCGTCTGCTCGACTCGGCCGATTACCCGGCATATTTCGCGATGCGCTGGGGGACGATCCTGCGCAACTCGAACCTCGCCGGCTCCGAGCGGGCGGCCTACGCGTTTCACAACTGGATCAAGGACATGATCGCTCGCAATCGTCCGTATGACGAGTTCGTGCGCGGCATCGTCGCGGCGGCGGGCGAATGGCAGGACGCGCCGGCGATCAACTGGTACTGGCAGATGCGCGACGACCCGCTGCACCAGGTGACCGCCGACACCGCCCAGGTGTTCCTCGGTGTCCGGTTGCAGTGCGCCCGCTGCCATCACCATCCTTACGAGCGCTGGTCGCAGGACGATTACTATGGCCTGGCAGGTTTCTTCACGCGGCTGGGCCGCAAGAGCTTCGGCGAACCGCCGCCGTACTTCGCCTCCAGCAGCGTCACGACCGGCGAGCGCAACCCGCTGACGGGCAAGACGCCCGAGCCGAAGTACCTCGACGGCCCGGCACCGACGTTCACGCCCGAGGACGACCCGCGGCACGCCCTGGTCGACTGGATGGCAAAGCCCGAGAACCCGTTTTTCGCGCGAGTGCTGGTCAACCGCCTGTGGGGCCACTTCCTGGGCCGCGGCCTCTCCCACGAGGTCGACGACCTGCGCGACAGCAACCCGCCAGCGAACCCCGAATTGCTCGACGCCCTGGCGAAGGATTTCGTCAAGCACAAGTTCGACGTCAAGCACGTCATTCGCACGATCGTCAACAGCCAGGTCTATCAGCTGTCGTCGGTGCCGACGCCGGCGAACAAGGACGACCGGCAGAACTTCGCCCGCTTCTATGCCCGGCGGCTGATCGCCGAGGTGCTCTTCGACGCGGTCAACCAGGCGACCGGGACGAGGGCCGGCGGATTCGGCGGCGTCAGCGGCAGCGCCCGGGCGGTCGACCTGCCGCACGAGGGTTTCTACTCTTACTTCCTCGACACTTTCGACCGCCCGCGCCGGGTGACCGGCTGCGAGTGCGAGCGCTCCAGCGGCGCCACCCTCGCCCAGGTGCTGCTGCTGGCCAACTCCGACGAGGTCGAGGGCCGCATCCGCTATCACGAGGGCCGGCTGGCGCGGCTGCTCAAGGAGAAGAAGTCGACGAAAGAGATCATCGTAGAGCTATACCTCGCCGCGTACGCGCGCCTGCCGTCGAAGGCGGAGCGGGAGAAGACGACGGCCTACGTGGAGCGGCAGCAGGATCGGTCGCAGGCGTTTGAAGACCTGCTCTGGGTGATTTTGAACTCGAAGGAGTTCCTGTTCAATCACTGACATTGCCCGGCGAGCGGGGGGTGTGAACCCCCCGGTACGTCGATGGACCGGGGGGTTCACACCCCCCGCTCGCCGATGGAGACGACCCATGCTCGACTTTGTCGGACGCGGCCACCGGACCTGTGACGGCGTCAGTCGGCGGACCTTCCTCAAGGTCGGCAGCTTGGCGCTGGGTGGCCTCAGCCTGCCCGGGCTACTGCGCCTCCGTGCCCAGACGAAGGAGAAGGGCACGCCGCGGCGGTCGGTGATCCTGCTGTGGCTGGCCGGCGGGCCGTCACACATCGACATGTACGACCTCAAGCCGAACGCACCGATCGAGGTGCGCGGCGAGTTCAAGCCGGTCCGCACCAACGTCCCCGGCATCCAGATCAGCGAACACCTACCGCGGCAGGCCCGCATTCTGGACAGGCTGGCGGTCGTGCGCTCGGCGTACCACACCAACGCCGGGCACGGCATGGGCTCACAGTGGATGCTGACCGGCTACCAGCCGACCATTGAGGTCAACGACAACATCTATCCGTCGTGTGGCTCGGTGGTGGCGAAGAGGAAGGGAGCGAACGAGCCAGGGCTACCGGCCTACGTTAACCTGCCCCATGCGCTGAACCTCGGCAAGGCAGCGTACCTCGGTGCCTCGTACAACCCCTTCGCCCCGGATCACGATCCCAATTTGGACAATTTCCAGGTCCGCAACCTGCGCCTGCCCGGGCAGATCGACGCCAAGCGGCTGGGCCGTCGCCGCGAACTGCTCGGCGAGCTGGACAAGCTTCGCCGCGACATCGACACGCGCGGCGACCTGGAGGGCCTCGACACGTTCTACCGCGACGGCCTGGAGATGGTGACCAACAGGCGGGCGCAGAAGGCATTCGACATCCACAAGGAGTCGCCGAAACTCCGCGACCAGTACGGCCGCCACGTCCTCGGCCAGTGCTGTCTGCTGGCCCGGCGGCTCGTCGAGGCCGGCGTCACCTTCGTGACCATCCAGGCGGGCGGCGGCTGGGACACGCACACCGTCAACTTCCAGCAGCTGAAGAACATCCTGTTGCCGAAGTACGATCAGGCGCTGACGGCGCTGGTCAGCGACCTGTTCGACCGCGGCCTGCAGGACGAGGTGCTGGTGATGACGATGGGCGAGTTCGGCCGGACGCCACGCATCAACCCGCAGGCGGGCCGCGACCACTGGCCGGGTGCTATGTCGATCGTCTACGCTGGCGGTGGATTGAAGATGGGACAGGTGATCGGCACGACCAACGCGAACGCCGAATACCCGACGAGCAAGCCGGCAACGCCGGGCTGCGTGCTGTCGACGATGTATCACGTGCTGGGCATCGACTGGAAGCACGTCTTCCACGACCAGGCGAACCGCCCGCTGCCTATCCTCAACGAGGGCGAGCCGATCAAGGAACTGATCTGATCTCCCACAAACCAGCCCGAAGCGCCAGAGAGAGGGATGCCGCCCGCGAGTGTTTCGGGTGATTTGATGCGCGGCCCTCAGACCGAAGTTATCAGGGGGAAAAGGTAGTGGTAGACGGGGAAACGGACTACCGGCTCGTGTTCGACGATGGGATGCACCATGAAGGGTTGTTGAAGCGCTCGCTTGGAGCCGGCGTCTGTTGCCTCCTCCTCGGACTCAAAGAGACCAAGGAGATCATCGCCCTTGAAGAGGCCGAATTTCCTTTCGAGGCCCTCCTGTAACAGTCTCGGCAACTCGCGCCGGTACGCTCGCCACTCGCGAAATAACGGATTGTCAGGGGATAGATCCGGAAGCTGGGAATGGTGGATGGTCGCCATCCCTGGGTGAACCAGTGGGTGGGTGCTCATGAAATCCCTCCTTTTCTGCGAAGTGTACCCTCAATCAGCTTTGGAAACAGCCCCAACTGGGCAGGGCGGAATCATGTCGTTGAAGCGTATCGCTCCTGTCCTCCTTTTTGCTTTCGCCGCATCGCCTACCCGCGCCGACCTGCCCGCGGTGCGCCTCGACCTCCTGACTCCCCCTGGCGGCGCTGCCGGCACAACGATCGACGTCGCGGTTCAGGGTGCCGACATGGAGGAGGTCAAAACGCTCCTCTTCGACCATCCCGGCCTCAAGGCGACGTTCGTCAAGGAGCGTCACTTCCGCGTCGCCATCGCGGCGGATGTGCCCGCCGGCACCTATGACGCCCGCCTCGTCGGCCGCTTCGGTGTCAGCAACCCGCGGCTGTTCAGTGTCACGCACGGATTGACCGACATTGCCGAGAAGGAGCCCAACGACGAGCCGGAGACGGCCCAGAAGATCGCCGTCAATTCGGCGGTCAACGGCACCTCCGACGCCAACCGCGATGACGTCTTCCGCTTTACCGCCAAGAAGGGTCAGCGCCTCGTCGTCGAGTGCCAGGCCGGCAAGCTCGACTCGACGATGGACGCCACCCTCGCTGTCACCGATGTTGCCGGCAAGCCGATCGTTGCCAACGGCGACTACTTCGGCCGCGATCCGCTTGTCGACTTCGTCGCCCCCGCCGACGGTGACTACTTCGCCACCGTCCACGACCTCTCCTATCGCGGCGGGCAGCCCTACCGGCTGATCGTCACCGACCGGCCGCAGATCGAGAACGTCTTCCCGCGCGCCGTCCAGGCGGGACGCCCCGTCGAGCTGAGCGTCTTCGGCCGCAACCTCGGCCGCGTTGCCAGGCCGTCTCCCTGGCGGATCTTCGATCTCCCTCTCGATGAACTGAAAACCGCCGTGACGCCGCCGGAAGACGTGCTCACCTTCGGTGCCTACCGCTTTCTTGATCACCCGACCGACCACAGCGTGCTGCCGACCGCCGCGACCTGCACGCTGACCGGCTGGCAGCCACGGCTGAAGCTCGGCGACACGCAGGTCAACGGACCGCCGCTGCTGCTGACCGATACTCCCGTGACGCTGGAGACCGAGCCGAACGACACGCAAGAAACGGCCCAGGCGATCATGTTGCCCGCCGTTGTCAGCGGACGCTTCGACCGCGCGCGCGATGCCGACTGGTACTCGTTCGAGACGTCCGAGGCCGGTGCCTACTCCTTCGAGGTCTACTGTGAGCGGATCGGTGGGCGGGCCGATCCGTACCTCGTCGTGGTCGACGCCAAGGGCAACCGCCTCGCGGAGTTGGACGACTTCGGCCACCGCCTGAACGCTTTCGACGGCCACCTGCGCGACCCGTCGGGGATGGTCCATCTCGCCGCCAAGAGCAAGTATCGCGTACTGGTGCAGGACCGCTATCGGCGCGGCGGGGGCCGCTACCAGTACGTCTTGAGTATCCGCAAGCCGGTGCCTGACTTCTATGTCGCCGCCATTCACAGTCAGAATCCGGGGCCAGCCGGCACGACCGTCTGGCGGGGCGGAGCAGCCTACCTCGATGTGATCATCCACCAAAGCGGAGGCTTCAACGGGCCGATCACGCTCACCGCCAAGGACCTGCCGCCGTGGCTCCACGCGGCGCCGACGATCATCGCCAACAATAGCCACGGAACGTTCGTCCTCTGGGCCGACGAGAACGCCCCCGCCGAGACGGCGACGGTGAAGCTGATCGCCCGCGGCAAGCAGGGTGAGCGCACCCTCGAGCGCGAGGTGAGGCCGTACACACGCGTGTGGACCGACCCCAGCCAGGGATCGAGCCGCCCGACGCGCGAACTGATCGTCGCGGTTCGCGAAAGTGCTCCATTCTCTCTGCGCTTCACCTTGGATAAAGTGGAGGTGGAAGCGGGCAAGAAGATCGACCTGAAACTGCTGCTCGAGCGGCGGGGGTTCAAGAGCAAGGTCAGCGTGCTGCCGCTGATGCTGCCGAACATCGTCCGCCTGTCGAACACGGAGATCGCTGCGGAGAGCAATGTGATCGCCCTGACGGTCGAGGTCCCGCCCGGGACGCCGCCGGGCGAGCACACGCTGACCGTCCTCGGCCAGGCCCAGGTTCCCTACAGCAAGGACCCAAGGGCAACGCAGAGGCCGAACACGCTCGTCTCGTTGCCCTCTCGCCCGCTGAATATCGTCGTTATCGGACCGAAGAAATAGCTTCCGAATCCTGCCGCTTGCGGCTTTGCAGCCGCTAAGCCGCAAGCGGCAGAAAGACCACAACCGCCGTATGAAATCCCTGCGCGTCGCCACCTGTCAGTTCTCCGTCGAGGCCGACATCGCCCACAACCGCCGCTTCGTCCTGCGCCAGCTGGAGCAGGCGGCCGCGGCTGGGGCCGAGCGAGTCCCCGGGCTCGCAGACTCGCCCGGGGCTTTATTGCCGTCGCCCCAAGGGCTCC
>JACOUH010000309.1 GCA_016177925.1 Planctomycetota bacterium
AGCGCGTCGGTGCCCTTGACCGCCGTAATCTTGAAGGGCTTGATGCCGCGGACAATCACCTTCCGCTCCGTCTCGCCGCCGAGCTTCACCTCCCCCAGCGTCACGGCGGGCGGGTTGACGCTCAGAGACGACTCGATCTCGACGGTCAATGGCACGCGGACGCGCGGGATGCCCTCGTCGTTGGTCCGCAGCCAGATGTCGGTGTACCACTTCCCGACGGGCGCGTCGGCCCGCAGCTTGGCCGTCAACTCATAGACAGCCTCGCTGCCCTGGCGTTGCACCTCGCGCACCGACGGCTGCACATAATTGCTCTCTGCCTGGGTGCCCACAACCTGCGTTGAGCCGTTGCCGAGGAAGGTGATGCGGGTTGTGGCGGTCGGGGTGCTGCCGCGGTGGATCTGGCCGAAGGACAGCGTGTCGGGCGTGATGCTGACGTCGTCGCGGCCGTTGGCCCGAATCCACAACCGCACTTCCTCGCCGTGCGGCTGGTCGAAGTGTACATAGAGGGTGACCGTCTTGACGCCCGTGAAGCGGGTCGTGTCCATGCTCACGGCGATGGTCGTCTCCTCGCCGGGCTGCAGGAATGTCTTGACGGCGTAGGCGGTGGTGCAGCTGCAGGAGACGCGGACATTGGCGATCTGAACGACGCTGCCGGTGTTGTTCCGCAGCGGAAAGGAGTGCTGAAGGGTCGGCCCGCGCGGGACCGAGCCGAAGTCCTTGGACAGCTCCTGGAACATCTGGTCTGCCCAGGAGGCGGCCGCCGTGGGCCCGGCGGCGCACAGTCCTGCCACGAATACCAGAGCGTAACGGAACATGGAGGCCTAATCCCTGCTGCCAGCGAACCGAACCTGTCCCCTGCCGACGTGCCGGGGAGCAGGTCCACAAGGAATCCGCTTATCTATTGCCCCCGCGGCGGTCGCTGTCAAAGCGGCCTCCGGCCAAAACCGGCCGGGTGTCTCCTGCCCGCCACCCCTGTCCCTCATTCCCCTCCTTTCCCCTGCGTCGGCGTTGTCCCGAACCCCTCCCCCCGGCCCCCTCGCCGCTTCGGGGAGGGGGAGAAAGACAACCCCTCTTCTCAGCCCCCTCCCCGAAGCGGGAGGTGAAAACCCGTCTGCTCCCCCTCTCCGTTTCAGGGAGGGGGACAGGGGGAGGGGTTCGGGGGCAGACTTTCAGTCGAGTCCGCCGCGAGCCAGAGCGGCGACCACGACACGGGCAGCGCCGGCGTCGCGCAGGGCACGAGCCGCCTCGCTGGCGGTCGAGCCCGTGGTCAGCACGTCATCGACGAGCAGGACCGAGCGGCCCTTCAGCCGGGGGTCGCGGCGAGCGCGGAAGGCGCCGCGGACGTTGTCGCGCCGGGCGGTCGCGGTTTGCTGAGTTTGCTTGGGAGTGTTGCGCGTGCGGCGCAGGCAAAAAGTGACGGGAAGTCCAAGGATAGTCGCCAGTCCCCGGGCGAGGGCGGCACTCTGGTTGTGGCCGCGTCGCCAGCGCCGCCACCAGTGCAGCGGAACCGGCTCGATCATGTCCACAGCCAAGGCCCGCAGGGCGTCGCGCCGCGCGGCGCCCCACAGCTCGCCGACCACCTCGGCGAGCGCCTCGCTGCCCGACTGCTTGAGGCGCAGCACGACGGCCCGGAGCAGGCCGTCGTAAGGCCCCAACCGCACCACCGCCTCGAAGGCGAAGGGTTCGCGATGGCAGCGGACGCATCCGCCCGCCACGTTGGCAAACGGCCCGACAGTGGACGCGCAACGCGGACAGGCGGCCTGAGGGTCGTTCGCCAGGGTGTTGCGGCAGGCGTTGCAGAACGGACCCACGGCATCATCTCCCCCGCCCCCGGTGGCCGGTGGCGGGGAGCCACAAATCAGACAAGCGGAGGGATAGATCAACTCGACCAGGCCCCGGCTGAGGGCCCGGCCCGCCGCGGTGAGTTGCTGCCACATGGGGCCGCTCCGGGAAAGGGAACTCCCGTTTTGCGGGAGTTGTAGTCCATTTCCCGGCGAGCGTCCTGCTGTGCGGGTGATCAGGCAGCGCGGCGGAGGACCGGACGGCCACAGGCTCGTGCCAGGAGCGCGGCGGGGGACTCTTCCGGAAGGGCAAGCGTTTCCGGATCGACAAAGTAGGAATGTTCCAGTGCGAATCGGCCGCGCAGCACCGCGTGACTGACGGTATCGGTCATCGCCAGCCACGCTGAGCCGGGGGGGAAGTTCCACACATGCTTGAGGCCGTGTTCCTGGAGGTCCTCGCAGCGCTTGAGGAAATGGTGGAAACGGAGCATGAAGGAGTCGTAGATCGACCGTGCCGCCCGGGCGGGCCGGAACAGTCGCAGCGAGGTTTCCAGCAATCGCGACGCCCAGCCAAGATGGTTTGCACGGCCGGGGAGTCCTGCCTGCTCGCCGTAGCGCTTCAGCAGGCGAGCGAACGGCTCCGACGTGACCCAGACCCGCTCGTCGGACGGATTGATGTTGACGAAGACGCGCAGCAGGCGCCAACCGTTGGTCGGACGGGTGGGGAAAGCGTCGACATGGAGCAGGTCGTTGCGGGCGCTGAGGCGGGCGACGCGCGTGGCCTCCTCGACGGGACGGAAGCTGACGCGGTCGAGCCGCCAGCCGTCGCGATAGCGCGGCAGTGCCTGGCCGAGCCATTGGGTCGCCCGGTCCGAGAAGGTTGCGAGGAGCCGGTGCAGACGGTTCACCTGTTCTGCCGACCGGCGGGCGAAACCGCCGGCCCGGCCGGTGCCGGGGTCGTAACTGATGTTCTTGTGGGCGGCGCGGCCCAGTTCCTGCCCCAGCAGGAAGGCACGGTCGGCCTCGTCGAGCAGGGGGAAGGGACAGGCCGGGTAGTACACCACCTCGCCGCGCTCCAGAAGCACGGGCAAGTCCGAGGGGCCGGGCGGCGCGGCCGGGTCGACACGATCGGCTTCCAGGGACACGTTGGCCTCCTCTCGCAGACGGGCCCACGTTCCGGCATGGGCCTTGGCGAGCCTATAGCGGCAGCGGCGCGAAAGGACAAGCCCGCCCACGGATGGGTGGTTGGGTAATTCGCGATGACCAATGTCCCTGGTTAGCCGCGACGCGCGAGCGGAGCGCTCCGCTGGCGCGTCGCGGCTAACCATCTCGTCTTGCCAGGTCCGCGGCGCCCCGCTAGTTTGACTGTTCAGTCAACCGTCAAAACCCCCAAGAGTCGGTTGGACCCGGCGGGAGGAATAGATGGCACGCAAACGAACACTCAACTACCGGGAGCTGCGTTCCTACGACGAGGACGAGGGCGAACGCCGCAAGGAGGACGAGGACGTCGAGGACGAGGAGGAAGACGAAGACGAGGACGAGGAAGAGGCCGCCGAACCGGAGGAGGAGGAAGGAGAGGCGGAGGGGGAAGAGGACGAGGAGGAGGTCGTCGCCAAGCCTCCGCCCAAGAAAAAGAAGGCCCCTCCCAAGCCGGCCAAGCCGAAGCGCAGCCGCGCCGGCAAGATCGTCCGTGTGCGCGTCGTGTGGAAGGTGTTCAACAACTCGAATCAGGCCGTCGCTACCTTCGACTACGCCCGCAAGCAGGAAGCGGAGGAGCACGCCGCCAAGCTTTCGGCCGAGAAGAACAAGGGGACCTTCTTCATCCAACCCGTCAAAGAGCCAATCGAGGAGAAATAGGCGATTATTACCTCGGCACGGCAGTAGGTCAGGCTTTCGAGCCTGACGCGGCAGTAGGTCAGGCTTTCGAGCCTGACGTGTCCTCCACAAGTCAGGCTCGAAAGCCTGACCTACTGCCGTGCCGAGGTACTGAGAGAGGGAGCAAGTCGGCACGGGGATTGGGGTGAACGCCGGCCCACGCCCCGCTCCGCCCGTGAGTCGTCATGGACAACGCTCCGCGCACAACCTTCCTTAGCGAGCGCGTGCGGTACGCTCTCGCCTGGCTCCTCCTGCTGGGCGGACTCGCCTTCGGTCTGCACCGCTCCTGGCACTTCCTCGACAAGCCCGAGCGCCGCGACGGCAATGAAGGGCACGTCTCGATCGACTTCGGTGGGCAGTGGCTGATGGGCCGGATGCTGCTGGAGGGGCACGCCCGCCGCCTCTACGACCGCGGCGTTCAGCGCCAGCTGCTGCGCCGCGCCTTCCCGCGCGAGGATGAGGCCCCCGACCAGGAAATCAGCGACGTCGACGACCTGCTCAGTGCGCTAATGGGCCACGACGAGGGCGTGGGCGGCCCGCTCTATCCGCCGCTGAACGCCTTCGTGATGGCCCCGCTGGCGCTCTTGCCGCCGCGCCCTGCCTACCGCGTCGGGCAGCTGGTCAACGTGCTGCTGATCTTCCTGTGCGCCCTGTGGATGGTGCGGCTGTCGGAAGGGACGGTCTGGTGGCCGTTGGCGACGCTGCTGCTGACGGGGTTCCCCGGCTTCGGCGGATCCCTGAACCTGGCGCAGAACTCGACGTTATCGCTGACGATTCTGCTGGGGGGGTGGATGTTGCTGATGCGCGGCCGCGAGGCCTGGGCCGGCGCCGTCTGGGGACTGCTCGCCTTCAAGCCCGTGTGGGTGGTGGCGTTCTTCCTGGTGCCGCTGTTGACCGGCCGTTGGCGCATGGCGACGGCGATGCTGGCCACCGGCGCCGGACTGGCCCTGGCGACGGTGCCGGTCGCCGGCGTGGGCGCGTGGCTGGACTGGCTCCAGGTCGGGCGCGAGGGCGACCGCTATTACGAGGTGGTCGAGAACTGGATCAATCAGGGCCGCGACCTGTCGGGCGCCGCCCGCCGCTGGATGCTGGACTTCTCCCAGCCCTATGAGGAACTGAGGCGAACGGGATTGGTGCCGACGGTAATCGGCTGGGGCCTGCTGCTAGCGGTCCTCGAAGTGACGGTGCGGCTAACGCTGCTGCGGAGGAGCCAGGCGCGAGCGATGCGCGGGCCGGCCGCGGCCTTCGTTCTGCTGGGAGCGTGGCTGAGCTGCTACCACTTCCTCTATTACGACGTGCTGCTCGCCGCTCTCCCGGTGGCGCTGCTGTATCTGACGCCATGTCGCTGGCGCGAGCGATCGTTCTGGCTCGACGGGCGGGATCGACCGCCGGCGCTTCTGGTCGTGCTGATCGTGGTGATGCCGAACGTGCGCTACGTCTTGCCCGGCATTCAGCCGCGCATGCAGGTCCCGTGGGAGCAGTATCTGCTGATCGTCCTCTGGCTGTGGTGTGCCCGGTGCTGGACGCACCAGCGAGGAACGCAGCGACCCTCGCTGGCGCGTCGGGCTGAGGTCAACGGCCAACCACCCCGCCGGTGAGAGAATAAACGTCCCAGACCTTGACAGTGCCGTCATTCCCGGTGGTGGCCAGGAACCGGCTGTCGGGCGAGAAGGCCGGGCTGCGGACGTTGCTCGCCTGGCCCGTCCGCAGGATCGAGCGCTGCTTGAAGTCCTTGACGTCCAGAAAGATGACACGGTCATCCAACCCGGTCGCCGCCGTCCGGCCGTTCGAGGCGAACGCCACGGCATGGTCGCGGGCAGCGCGGGCGCCGCGGGGGGTTGAGAAAAGAGGATGTACGCAACACCACCAGGTCCCAGACTTTGCCCTCACCACTGCCGTCCATCCATGCGAGCTTCTTGCCATCCCGGGAGAAGGCGAGGGCCGTAATGCCGGCGCCGGAGTCGGTCCGCAGATCGTTCTCTCTATCGCCGCTCTTCGGGTCGCGGAGGATCACCCTCTCGACGCCAGAGGAGGTCGCCAGGTGCGCATTGTCAGGGCTGAAGGCCACGACCGGGATGCCGTTCGAGACGGCTGAGTGACGCCAGCGTGTGCTCGCCTCGATGTCCGGAGGAACGCCTGCTATAAAGAGAGGGGGACACCCGCCCCGGAGCGGACAATCACAGCCCCCCTTGCGGATTCAGGTGTTCGATGTCCGACACGTTACCGTCCTCCGAACCCGGCGCCCTGCTGCCGGCCGACAAGGTCAAGCAGTTCCCGACCACGCCCGGCGTTTATCTGATGAAGGACGACCAGGGCCGCGTCCTCTATGTCGGCAAGGCGAAGAACCTGCGCAACCGCACCGCCCACTACTTCACCAAGGCCGCCGCCGAGGACCCGCGCACCGCCGACCTCGTCCGGCTGATCGCCGACGTCGACTTCGTTCCTGCCCCCAGCGAGGTCGATGCCATTCTGATGGAGGCACGCCTCGTCAAGGACATTCAGCCGCGCTTCAATGTCGAGCTGAAGGACGACAAGTCGTTTCCTTATTTGCAGATCCGCATTCGTGAAGATTTCCCGCGCGTCGAGTTCACGCGCACGCCGCGCCGCCGGGGCGTCCGGCTGTACGGCCCGTTCACCAGCGCCAAGAGCCTGCGTCACGCCATGCAGGTGTTGCAGCGGCTGTTCAAGTTCCGTACTTGCACCCTCGACATCAATGCCGACGACCCGCGCTGGCGCTGGTTCCGTCCGTGTCTCTTGCACAGCATCAACCAGTGTACCGCCCCGTGTAATTTCCGCGTCAGCAAGGAGGACTACCGCCGGCAGATCCGCGCCCTGCGCATGGTGCTGGAGGGCAAGAAGGACCGGCTGCTGCGCGAGATGGAGAAGGAGATGCTCGAGGCCAGCCAGAAGCTGGAGTTCGAGCGGGCAGCGCGGTTGCGCGACGACATCACGGCGCTGAAGGAACTCGGCCAGCGCGGCGACGTCCAGCGCGACGTGCAGCCGGAGGTCTTCCCGATCGACCCGAAGAAAGGGCTGGTGGGCCTGCGCAAGGTGCTGGGACTGGAGAAGACGCCACGCACCATCGAGGGCGTTGACATCGCCCACCTTGGCGGCAGCGAGACGGTCGCATCGCTGGTGCAGTTCCTCGACGGACTGCCGTTCAAGCCGGGCTACCGCCGCTTCCGCATCAAGAGCGTGGCGGGCATCGACGACTTCGCGTCGATCCGCGAGGTGGTCAGCCGCCGCTTCCGCCGCCTGCAGCAGGAAGAGCAGACCTTCCCCGACGTGCTGCTCATCGACGGCGGCAAGGGGCAGCTCAACGCGGCGCTGGACGCCTTCCGCCTGCTCGCGATCGAGCCGCCGTGCCTGATCTCGCTGGCCAAGCGCGAGGAGGAAATCTACCGCCCCGGCGCTGCGGAGCCGCTGAGGCTGAGCCGCCACGCTGCCGCCCTGCGGCTCTTGCAATACGTCCGCGACGAGGCCCACCGCTTCGCCCAGCACTACCACCACATCCTCCGCCGCAAGAAACTGCAGGACGACGGAGATTAGCCCGACGCGCAAGCGAGGTTCGCTGCGTTCCTCGCTTGCGCGTCGGGCTGGTGTGTTCCTCGCTGGCGCGTCGGGCTAAGGAGTTTACAAGTGCGGATTTTGCTGACGAATGACGACGGCGTTCACGCTCCGGGGCTGCGGGCACTGCGGGCGGAGTTGAAGAAGCTCGGCGCGGTGATCGTGGTGGCGCCGGCCACGGAGCAGAGCGCGGTCGGACACTCGATCACGCTGTCGACGCCGCTCATCGTGCAGCAGGTCTTCGACGAGAGCAAGGAGTTCATCGGCTGGGCGGTCGAGGGCCGGCCGGCTGACTGCGTGAAGCTGGCACTGTTGGAACTACTGCCGGAGTCGCCGGACCTCGTCGTCAGCGGGCTGAACGCCGGGGCCAACGCGGGCATCAACGTGCTCTACTCCGGGACGGTCGCGGCGGCCATCGAGGGAGCGTTCTTCCGCCAGGTCAGTGTCGCTTGCTCGCAGGAGTACACCAAGGCGACCCCCCCCGACTTCACCACCGGAGCGGCGCTTGCCCGCCACGTCATCGAGCAGATCCTGGCGCACCGCCCGCCGCCCGGGTCGCTGTTCAACGTCAACTTGCCGAGTCCGGAGCGCGGGCCGGTGCGCGGCGTTCGGGCGGTGCCGCAGAACGCCGCCCCCTACTCGGAGCGCTTCGATCGCCGCATCGACCCGCGTGGCCGCGTCTACTTCTGGTCGACGCCGGAGTTCGGCTGCCCCGACCCGCATCCCGACACCGACGTCACCGCCCTGGCCGAGGGCTACGTCACCGTCACGCCGCTGCAATTCGACCTGACCCACCAGCGCCAACTCGAAGAGATGGCCGGCTGGCACCTCGCGTAGGTCCAGCTTAGCCGGACCTACAGGATGAGCATTGCGTCGCCGTAGCTGAAAAAGCGGTACTGGTGGTCGACGGCAGTCTGGTACGCCTGGCGCGTCAGCTCGACGCCAGCGAAGGCGGCGACGAGCAGCAGGAGTGTCGAGCGCGGCAGGTGGAAATTCGTCACCAGGGCGTCGACACAGCGGAAGGGGTACGGCGAATAGATGAACAGTTCCGTCTCGCCGCACCACGGCCATACGGGCCCGGACGCGGCCGCCGCCGCGGTTTCCAGCACACGGACCGTCGTGGTGCCGACGGCAACGACGCGGCCGCCGCGCGACTTGCAATCGGCGATGGTCGCCGCGGTGGCGGCCGGCAGTTCGCCCCACTCGCGGTGCATGCGATGCTGGCTGACGTCCTCCGTCTTGATCGGCTGGAAGGTGCCAATGCCGACGTGCAGGGTGACGAAAGCCCTGCCGATGCCGCGCTCGTCGAGCCGGGCGAAAATTTCCGGCGTGAAGTGCAGGCCGGCAGTCGGCGCCGCGACGGCCCCTGCCCGGCGGGCGTAGACGGTCTGGTAGCGGTCGCGGTCGTCGTCGCGGGCCTGTCCCTTGCGGATGTATGCCGGCAACGGCACCCGGCCGTGCCGCTCCAACAACTCCAGGGCCGGCCCCATTGTCTTCGGGCGCACCAGCCAATGCCCGTCCTGCTGCCGGAGCACGGTGAGTCGGAGTGGCCCTGGCTCGACGAGGACCGTCTCGCCCTCGAGCAGCCGGCCACGTGTCTGGCAGAGCAGTTCCCAGGTGCCATCGGGTGCGGCGCGGAGAAAGAGGCCCTCCCACTTGCCGCCGGTGCGCTCGCGTTGGCCGACCAGCCGGGCTGGCACGACGCGCGTGTCGTTGAGGACGAGCAGGTCGCCGGGAGCGAGCAACTCGGGCAGATCGCGGAAGGAGCGATGCTCCAGGGACCGATCCGCGCGGCGCATGATCAGCAGTCGCGAGGCATCGCGCTGCGCGGCCGGCTCTTGGGCGATGAGGTGTGAGGGAAGATCATAGTCGAGGAAATCGGTACGCATTCGGGGATTTTCAACCCAAGCGCAGGTGAGAGAGTTGTTCCCGTGGGGGCAGATTCGCCTGGTCGCTCGACTACTCGTCGCGCTGCCGAAACTGCCAGACGTGCAGAACCCAGACGATGCGCTGTCGCAGGTCGACCTCGATTTCGGCCCCCAAAGGGTAGACGAATAGAACTCGTTCGTCGTCCTCGCGGGATTCGCTCTGCCGGAAAGGATCAGCCTCGAGTTGCTGGTCGATTGTTTGGGCCGCAGTCGTGATGGCCTGCCGCAGGGCAGCGTCCGCCTGCATCCAGATGCTGGCGAGGTCGTCCAGCGCCGCCTGAATCCATTCCACGCGGAACATTACAACTTCTCCAGGTAGGCCAAGACTTCGGCCGTCGTG
>JACOUH010000310.1:0-2267 GCA_016177925.1 Planctomycetota bacterium
CACCCAGGTCACAGATGCGGCGTTACGAGTGTTACGGGAAATCGGTTTGCTGCACACGCTCTCCTGCGCCACAGCGAAGGATGGGAAGCGCCCCGCCAGTCCCGAAGAGGTGGTGAGCCTGGACCTCTCCTGGACCCAAGTCACAGATGGGGGGCTAAAGGAACTGAAGGATCTCACGAATTTGCGGGGGCTGTGCCTTCGAGGGACCGCAGTCACAGACGCGGGGCTGAAGGAGCTCAAAGAACTCACGAGCTTGAAGAAGCTGGACTTCAGCAACACCAGGGTCACAGACACGGGACTGAAGGAGCTGAAGGGACTCACGAACTTGCGGACGCTGCACCTCCACGACACCCAGGTCACGGACGCGTGGCTGAAAGAACTGAAGGAACTGACGAACTTGCAGGAGCTGGTCCTCATCGGCACCGGGGTCACAGACGGGAGAGTAAAGGAACTCCAGGCGGCGCTCCCTCGTCTCACGATCGCGACCTCGCCTTTGACGAGTTTTCACTGATCTCTCGTCTGCGGGACCGTCAACCATCTCTCTCCGGCTAGTGGTTGAAGCGGAACTCGGAGCAGTTGAGCAAGACCCAGATCGCTTCTTCGATGCGTTTTTCTGATTTCGGCTCGGCGCGGAGATAGGCGACGAAGCGTTTGCTTTCCTCGGACCGTGGCGGACGGTTCAATACGGAGAGGAAAAGGCGGTCAACACGCTGCTCCCACGGCTGTGTTGAGGTCAACAGGACATCGGCAAGGTTGCCCTTGCGACGCTGAGCGAGGAAACGCAGTTCGCCGCTGTTGTTGAGGAACAAGGGCTCGGACAGGCTGCCCTGGAAGTCACCTAAACCGTTGGTGGGCTCTCCGAAGTAATGCTGAATCCACATTTCCAGTCCGTCTAGAAGTTTTTTCCCAGGACGCTGGGCGGCATCCCAGCCGGTCGCGACCGGCATCGAGGCGACCAGTTCCTCGGCAGTTAGCGGTCGAACACGGGCGCGCTCATACCATCGCGGCAGAGCATCCGTCGAGGCCCCCGTGTCGGCGAGCTGATAGGTCTCGCTATTGGCAAGTTCGCGAAGTATCTATTTCAGATCGAAATTATGTGCCGTGAACTGCTCAGCGAGCGTCTTGAGCAGCTCCGGATGGCTTAGGCCTTCCTTGCCGCCGAGAGGGAGGACCGCAGCGGTCAGCGGCCGAACAGCCAGGCTAGCAAACCTTTCTTTCTCCGGGAGCCGTGTCGGGCGGCCTTCGGCGAACCGTTACCTCCAGCGCCTCGATTCGTCCCCCCCCGTTTTCCGAAGCGAAGGTCTTGCAGTACCATCAGCCGCCGGCAGCTCTTCGACAAGATCCAGCAGTACGGGCTGCACGAAGGCGAGGGTGGCTGACCTCGCTGGGCGGGAATCCCCCCGTCGGCGGGGGATTCCCGCCCAGTTCCCTCAAGCAGTCCACGGGCGACAATCTCTTTCCCCTCTCCCGTGTGGGGTGAACCGCACGGTCCCATGACGGCACATCCCCTTGGCCCAGTAAGACTTTCGTCGAATGCCCGAGCCATCGTCCGGCAACTGACTTCTCGCGCCTCCCTTTTGGCCCGGCGCTTGCGATGGTCTGCCTCGACCTCGGGCTGAGGTTTACACAAGAGGTTGCTCGGGAGTCCCTTCCTGCCTCCCCCCGAGGCCCGAGGAAGGAAAAGAGTGACTCCCCATCCTGAAAGGAGAGTGATGATGAGCCCGCGACTGTCCAAGTGGATCGCCCTCGGCATCGGGATACTCCTCGTGGGGGGGGCCCTGTGCATTCCCCTCCGCGGCGCCCAGCCGCCCGGCCCCCGGCTGCGCGCCCCCGCGGACGCGGAAACGACGAGCGTGCGCGGCCGGATCGAAAAGTTCACGACCCCCCCGCGGGGCGAGGTAGATGGAGCGGTGCTGGACGACGGCACCTGGCTCCACTGGCCCCCTCACCTGCAGGATCGGTTCGCGGACATCCTCAAGGAGGGGGATCGAGTCCGAGCGACCGGGCGGACCGAGACGGGTCCGGCGGGGGACACTCACTTCGAGGTCCAGAGCGTGACCAATCTGCGCAACAACGCCACGGCCGAGAATCCGGACTTCGCGGACGGCCCGCCGCCCTCGCCCCCCGGAGTGCGTCGGGTTGCTCCTGGCCGTTCTGCTGATCGAGACCAGCGGCTGCGGGACCTGGAGGACCAGGTTGACCAACTGCGGCGAGAGATCCGGCGTCTCCGGCGCGAGAGGTAACTTGTTGACGAGCGGCGGGGCGTA
>JACOUH010000310.1:2350-12097 GCA_016177925.1 Planctomycetota bacterium
AAACCGGCGGGCTTACGCCCCGCCGCTCCTTTTGTTGGGAGTGGCGCACCCGTGCTTCAAGACGCGTCTCCTTCTTCACTCCCGTTTGTGTCTCTTCAGGACGGGAGCCTTGTGGCCGGTGTCGGCAGGGGAACGAGGGCTTCGCACGGCCTCGTCTCGTTCCGGAGCCGTGTCGGCTTGAACGCGGCGAACTTCTTCCTCGCCGAGGTCACCGGCGTAGTCATGCCGTTCTTAGCCAAGTTCCTGGCGGAGCGCGGCTGGCGCAACGATGCCATCGGCTTCGCCGCGGCCCTCGCCGGCCTGGGAGTGTTGCTCATGCAGACGCCCGCGGGGGTGCTGATCGACCGGGTGCGGCGACGGCGCGCCCTGCTGGCCGTGGCCTCGCTGCTGCTGGGCTTCTGCTACGGGGTGCTGCCACTGCTCCCGGCCCGTTGGTCCCTGGTCGACCCGCTGGTGTTCGTCGCCGGAGCGTGCCATGCGTTCTTCGTGCCGCTGCTGGGGGCGCTGGCCCTCGGCCTGGCCGGCCACGCGGCGCTGGCCCGGCTGATGGGTGAGAACCAGGGCTTCAACCACGCTGGCAACATCGCCGCCGCGGGGACGGCGATGCTGTTGGTCAACTGGTTCGGGACGGCATCGATCTTCTACGCCGTCGCGGTGGTTTCGGTCGTGGCCGCTGGGTCCGTGACTGTCATCCGCCCCGACGAGCTGCGCGAGGAAGCCCCTTGCCGGGAGGGCGAGGCTCCTGCCGAGCCGTGCAGCCGGCTCGGCAGGAGCCTCGCCCTCCCGGCGCTGTTCCGCGACCGGCGGGTGCCGGTCCTGTTCGCGGCGACGGCCCTGTTCCATCTGGCCAACGCGCCCGTGATGCCGCTGGTCGGTCTGTACATCGCCCGGCTCGGCGGCAGCAACACGCAGGTGGCGGCGGTGGTGCTGGTGGCCCAGACCGTGATGATCCCGGTAGCGCTGGCGGCAGGCGTACTGTGCCAGCGCTGGGGGCGCAAGCCCGTCTTCGCGATTGGCTTCCTCGTCCTGCCGGTGCGGATCTTCCTCTATTCGCTGACGAGCGACCCCTGGGTGCTAGTCGCCCTGCAAGCCCTGGACGGCATCGGCGCCGGTATTTACGGCGTCGTGATCGCGGTGATTTGCGCTGATCTGACGAAGGGCACGGGGCGGTTCAACGCCCTCCAGGGGCTGATCGCCACAGCGCTGAGCGTTGGCGGGGTCGTCGGCCCGTTCGCCGCGGGCCTCCTGGTGCAGCACCTGGGCTTCGCCGTAGCATTCTGCGCCTTCGCCGGGGTCGCGGCCGTCGCGGCGGTGCTGTTCTTCGCCCTCATGCCGGAAACGCGACCGGCCGAAGGAATAACGTTGTGAGGGGGCGTGAGGGTTTCCCCTGGACGGACGCAACCGCATGGGGGTATACGAGGCATACTTCTTTAGCGTGCCAACCTGATTCAACGCCTCGTCGGGGGTGGTCCTCGTCACCTCGACGGTCCTGCTACAAGATGCGCGCGACTGCGGTCGCGCGAAGAGGCCGAGCCGTGAAGGAAAACTGGGAATTCTGGCTGACGGTGATGTGGTTCACCCTCACTTACGCCGGCCTGGCGCTGGGCAAGCTGCCGGGGCTGCGCATTGACCGCACCGGCATCGCCCTGGTCGGGGCGGCGCTGGTGCTGGCGACCGGGGGGCTGACCTTCGACGAGGCCGCCGCGTCGATCGACTTCGCCACCCTCGCGCTGCTGCTCGGCATGATGATCGTCGTCGCGTTCCTGCGGCAGGCGGGCTTCTTCGACCGCCTGGCTGGCTGGGCGTTGCGGAGCGTCCGCAGACCGCACGGCCTGCTCGCGGTGACGATGATCCTCGCTGGCGTCCTGTCGGCGGTGCTGGTCAACGACGTCGTCTGCCTGGCGCTGACTCCGCTAGTGCTGCACCTGGCGGAGCGGCTGCGGCTGGACCCGAGGCCGCACCTGATCGGTCTGGCCGTGGCGGCCAACATCGGCTCGACGGCGACGCTGACCGGCAATCCGCAGAACATGATTATCGGCAACCTGTCCCACATCCCTTATTTGCACTTCGCGGCCCGGCTCACTCCCGTGGCCGTCGCCGGGTTGCTGATCGCTTTCGCCGTGATCGGCTGGGTCTATCGCGACGCCCTGCGCTGGGAAGAAACGCCCGATGCCGACAAGGAAGAGGCGGAGCCAGCGGCGAGAGGGTCCCGGCGGCTGGGGCGGCCGCACCGGCGGCTCCTGGTCAAAAGCCTCGCCGTGACGCTGGGGGCGATCACCCTGTTCTGCGCGGGCGCCCCGATGGAGATTGTCGCCCTGGCCGCGGCGGCCGTTCTGCTGCTCTGCCGTATCAATCCCGACAAGATCTACCGCCAGGTGGACTGGGGGTTGCTGGTGATGTTCGCCGGGTTGTTCGTGGTGGTCCGCGCCTTCGAGGTACAAGTCGTGCGTCGCTGGGGCATCGAGGAGTGGGGGCCGCTGCAAGACAACCCGGTCGGTCTGCTGAGCGTGGTTTCGGCGGCCCTGTCGAATGTGGTGAGCAATGTGCCAGCGGTGCTCCTCTTCAAGCCGATCATCCCGGCGATGGCGGCCGGCGTGCAGGAAACGGCCTGGTTGGCGCTGGCGATGTCGAGCACGCTGGCGGGCAACCTGACGGTGCTGGGGTCGGTGGCCAACCTGATCGTCGTGGAGAACGCTCGCCGCGAGGGCGTATCGATCTCCTTCTGGGACTATGCCCGCGTGGGCATCCCCGTGACCGCGCTGACCCTGACCCTCGGCATGGCCTGGCTGCACTTCGTTCCCTGGTGAGCTGGCCAGCGGTGCGGCAAGCCTCCCTCGCAGGCTGTGAAAGAACCCCTCCCCCCACCCCCTCCCCGCTTCGGGGAGGGGGAGAAAGAAGGGAACGCCCGGCGGGGATAAACCGCGGCGCTCGCCGAAGTGATTTTTTCCCTCGCATTGGGACGGCGGTCTGCTCTATAATCTTAACCATCCACGACAACCCGCCGGGTAGCCCGGTCGCCCGGTCGCGGTCCCGCCAACCTTGCTCGCCTGCCGACCCCCCACCAGGAAGAGTCGATGGCACCTGGCATCTGCAACCTGTTTTCACGGAGTTCCTTCCTCATGCTGCGTTCGCATCGCTGCTACTGCGTCCTCTGCCTGGCCCTTGGCCTGACGCTCGCCCTCGCCTTCTTCTTGCTCGCTCCTCCGCCCGCCAGCGCCCAGCCGCCGAAGAAGGGGCCCGTCAGTTTCATCAACGACGTCGCCCCCATCTTCAAGGAAAACTGCTTCGCCTGCCACGACGCCAAGAAGCGCAAGGGCAAGCTCGACCTGACCACTTACGAGGGCCTGCGCAAGGGCGGGTCACGCGAACTCGACCTCGTCACTCCCGGCAAGCCCGACGAGAGCCTGATCCTCGACATGCTGAATGCCACCGACAAGGGACGCATGCCGCCGCCGGAGACCGGCGACGCCTTGCCGAAGGCGAAGATCGCCGTCATCGAACAGTGGATCAAGGAGGGAGCCCGTCTCGACAACGGCCTGACGCCGAAGGCCGACCTGCTCCGCGAACTGCGCGTCCGCTGGGTGCCGCCGGTCCCCGCTCCCGCCTACCCACATGCCGTGCCGATCACCGCGCTCGCCTTTACCCCCGACGGCAAGAAGGTCGTCGCGGGCGGCAATCATGAATTGACGGTCTGGAATGTCGCCGACGGCAAGCTCGACAAGCGCGTGCGGACGCGGGCAGAGCGGGCCTATGCGATGCTCTTCCTGCCCGACGGCAAGCTGGCGGTCGCCGGCGGCCGGCCCGGCCAGGAGGGCGACGTCCGCATCTACAACCTCGACGCGGCACCGGCGAAGACCGAGGTCGGCGTGACGATCCTCGACGGGGTCAACGACAAGAACGTCCTCGTCAAGCACCTCCTCGAGAGCGACGACTCGATCCTCTGCCTCGATGCCAGCGCCGACGGCAAGAAGCTGGTTTGCGGCGGTTGTGACCGGCTGGTCAACGTTTTCGATCTATCGGGCGGCTACGCCAACGCCAAACTGGAGCAGACGATCGAGAACCACGCGGATTGGGTCTTCGGCGTGGCGCTGGCCCCGGACAGGCAGCATCTGCTGACGGGCAGCCGCGACAAGACGGCCAAGGTGTGGGACCTCAAGACGAAGGAGTCGGTGCTGACCTTCCCGGCTCATCAGAACACGGTATACGCGGTGGCGGTCGCCAAGGACGGCAAGACGGGCTTCTCCGCCGGCGAGGACAACCAGCTGCGCCAGTGGAACACCAGTGGCGAAGCCCGCCAGCTGCGGGCGATGGCCCACAGCAAGGCGGTCCTCCGAATGACTCACAACCCCAAGCAACCGCTGCTCGCCAGCTGCAGTTCCGATCAGACGGTGCGCATCTGGAACGAGCAGAGCGGGTCCGCGGTCCGGACGCTGAGCGGACACACCGACTGGATTTACTCGGTGGCGTTCTCGGCGGACGGCACCCTGGTTGCCGCGGGGGCGCACAACGGCGAGGTGCGCGTGTGGAAGGTCGCCGACGGCACGCTGGTCAAGGCCTTCAACGCCACGCCGGGCTACGCGGCCACTGCCGAGGCCCCCAAGAAGTAAGAGCCTGTTTTCCAGAACCCCTCCCCCTGGCCCCCTCCCCACCTCGGAGGGGGCCGGGGTGAGGGGTTGTTCTTTTCTTCGCCGCTGAAATGCTGGTCTCACTCCTCCTTGATGCCTCCAACTTTTCGCACCACTCGCTCGACGATTTCCAGCCGCCGGTCCATCTGCTGCAGGGTGCTCTGGACCTGGGCGAGCTTCTGGTTTGTCTGCTCCAGCTGCAGTTCGATGTGGGCGAGCCGCTGACTGGTGTCGGCCAGTTCGTCGTTGGCCGCGGCGAGGCGCTGGTTGGTCGTGTCGAGTTGGTGGTTGGTCCGGTCGAGGCGGCTGGTCAGCGGGGACAGGCAACCGCTCAGCACGAGCGGGACGATCGCCAGAACGCTTCGCGTGCGCATAACCCCTCCTGACGATAGTATCGACCCCGTCCCCGTCGCGGCTTGAGCGCTTGCAACGCCCGGGCGTCAGGGAGCATCGGGCAGCTGTCGGACATCCGAACGATAGCCGATGCCGCTGAACGAGCGCGCTCAGGGGTCTGCCGTCGCGAATCAAGCCACCGGGGCGGAGTCGACGGTGGAAGGAACACAGGCGGTGTTGATCGGGGGATGGGGTCGCCCTTCCTGGGTGTCCTCCGGGCGAGCATAAGAATGGTTTGTTGATTAACCAATGTACAGATAGCCACACGGTGCGGTCAAGGAAAAAATGGACGACCGTGCGCCACAGTGCTTGACAGTGGGGGCGGACCGTGTTCTAAACGAGGCAGCGGCAACGGGGAACAAGGCTCGTATCGCCTGACCAGCGCGGCGGAGTTCGCTGCCGTGTTCCGTGATCGGCGTACTGGTCGG
This sequence comes from Planctomycetota bacterium, assembly GCA_016177925.1. Taxonomy (GTDB): domain Bacteria; phylum Planctomycetota; class Planctomycetia; order Gemmatales; family Gemmataceae; genus JACOUH01. The sequence goes on from JACOUH010000310.1 coordinate 7,797, forward strand.
GCTGGGCCCTGTCCATCGCCCGGACGATCCGTTGGAGTCCCACCTTCAGGCGGAACCAGTCGGCTCAAGCCGGGACGCCAACGTCGAACCCACCCTTCGGGAACAGACTCTCAGACGTCCGGCCCTGAAAAAAGCAGGTACGGAGAGAAGGTGCGGCGAGGGAGGACGTCACTCCCTCGCCTCGGAACAGGTGCTGCGGCGGTTTCCCCCATCCTATCTCAACGAGAGGAGTACACCATGGCACGGCACGCCCGTGCGGCAGACGAGACGGCAACGGGGACGCCCAAGCGGCGGTCGTGTGGGACCATGCAGGTCCACCACCGCCTGCTGGAGATGTTCCCGGCCTTTCGGGCGAGGCAGACGAAGCTGGAACACGCCTTCGCGGCCCGGCTGCGCTCGGCCCCGGAGGCGCGCACCGCACCGTACAAGATTCCGGTAGTCGTTCACGTCGTCTATCGCACGGCTGCGGAGAACATCGACGACGCGCAGGTCAAGAGTCAGATCGTGGTGCTCAACAAGGATTACCGGGCAGCCAACCCCGACCGGGCCAAGACGCCCGCCGTTTGGAAGGGGCTGGTCGCGGACCCGATGGTCGAGTTCGCGCTGGCGACCAAGGACCCGCAAGGGCACCCGACGCCTGGGATCACCCGCAAGCAGACGACGAAGAGTTCCTTCGGGGATGATAACGCGGTCAAGTCGGACAGAAAGGGCGGCAAGAGCCCCTGGCCAACGGACCGCTACCTCAACATCTGGGTCTGCACACTGTCGGACGGCCTGCTCGGCTATGCGCAGTTCCCCGGCGGGCCGCCGAAGACCGATGGCGTCGTCATCCTGAACACCGCCTTCGGCACATCCGGCACCGTCAAGCCTCCGTTCAACCTGGGCCGCACCACCACCCACGAGGTCGGCCATTTCCTCAACCTCCGCCACATCTGGGGGGACACAGAAGACTGCTCGGGCACCGACTTCGTCGTCGACACCCCGAACGCCCAGAACCCGAACTACAACAAACCGGCGTTTCCACACGTCACCTGCAGCAACGGGCCCCACGGCGATATGTTCATGAACTACATGGACTATGTGGACGACGACGCGATGTTCATGTTCACCCTGGGTCAGGTCGTCCGCATGCGTACCACCCTTGACGGGCCGCGAAAAAGCCTGGTAACCTGAGCGAAGGCAGGTGCCCCTGCATGACAACGGTGCCCGTCCTCGGGCACCGTTGCCCCACTTTCTAACCGTCGCTCCGGGTCAAACGTCGAAGGGGTGTTGTCATGGCGCGGGCCATCGATCCTTCTTCCATTCTCGGCTCCTGGCTCCATTCCCACGAGGAAGACACCGACACCACAACCGTCTACCGCCGCGCGGACTACGAGTTCCCCCCCTCGCGGGGCCGCAAAGGGTTTGAACTCAGGGCCGACGGCGCCCTCTCCGAGAAGGGCATCGGTCCGACCGACCGCTCCGTCCACACCGCCGGCCGTTGGCACCTCAGCGAGGACGGGTGCCTCGAGTTCTTCGCCGGAACGCGCGGCAGCCCCACCCGTGTCCTCCCGATCGAATCTGCTGACGGCGACAAGATCGTCGTTCGGAAGGGGAGCCAGACCTGTACGCTGTCGCACGGCGGAAGCGGCGCGCCCGAGCGCTGAGCCCCAGCCGTTACGAGTGACGCTGAATCAACTCGACGTGGCGGACCCGGTAGCGCGGGTGCGGCAGTCGCTCGCTCCCCCCTTGCGGCTCCTCGACGAGGGCCCCTTCGACGCGGATCACGTCGCCGGGCTCGAAGAGGTCGAGACGCTCGTGCCCCTCCACGAAGACCTTGCCGGCGCCGCTATCCCGTGACATCGGTTCGTAGCGCAGCAGCCAACGGTTGTCGGGCGTCCGTTCGAGCACGCCCTGCAACCAACGGGAATCGGCGCTGCGGGCGTACGGGCCAGCAGCGGAGACGGCAGGCTTGTCCGTCGACCAGGCAAGGGACGCTTGCCCTGGTGGGATGTTGAAGTCAGGCGGGCCAAGGCGGACGGGGAAGGCGAACTGACCACGGCCGGCGGACCAGGCGCCGGCCGGAATGGTCGGCGGCGACGGGTCGGCTCGTGCGGTCACCTCATTCGGGTCGGCGAACTTGGACTGAACGGCTGTCTTCGACTGCAGGAGTGGGTCTTCGGGCCCCTTCTTGCGCGGGCCGGACCCTTTACAGCCGATCGCACATGCGCCGACTGCGGCCAGCAGCCACGCCAACCTTGTTCCTCGGCGCATGACTCGTCTCCTGCCCGGATGAGGATGATCAAAAGGTGCTCGAGTCAACAGGCTCATACACCTCTGTCATCGGGCAGGAGACGGCAGAAACTTTATCGGCTGTCTGAAAAACCCCTCCCCCCCGCCCCCTCCCCGAGACGGAGAGGGGGAGAAAGACAGGGTCTGCTCCCCCTCTCCGCTTCGGGGAGGGGGCGGGGGGGAGGGGTTGTATCATCAGGGACGGCGCCGGTCGAGTTCCTCGCACAACCGCTCCAGGGACTCACGCGCGTGGTGGGCGATGTCAGCGTCCTCAGCGTCAGCGAGGCGGTCAAGGTCGGGCCACAACAGGGTCAGGCCCTCCAAGGCAACGAGCTGGATCGTCTCGTGGACACGCTGCGGGTCCTCGCTGGCGAGCGTCTGGCGGAACCAGTGTAGGGCCTGGCGCTCGCCCAGCCGGGCCAGGGCGGCGCGGCCGCTCTGGCGCACTTCCGGGTTGGGGTCGCGGCGGGCATCGGCCAGCGTCAGCAATACCTCGGAACGCGACAGTGGTTCCCACCAGCCCAGGCTGGCGACCGCGGCGGCCCGGTAGGTCGGATCCCAGTCGCGCGCCGCCGACAGCAGAAACGACTCCGTTTGCGGAGAGGCGTGGCCGCGCAGAGCGTAGAGCACTTCCTTGTACGGCAGGTCCGCCGGCAGTGAGGGCCTCCGCGGCGGCAGCGAGCGGCGCCGCTTCTGCGACCGGCGCAAGAGCGGGACCTTCTGCATCGTCCACTCGCGCAGCCAGGAGCCGACGCGCGCGTCCTTTGACCAGGCGAGCACCTCGATGGCAAGGGGGACATGCGGGAAATCGGGCTGTGACAGCAGCGACAGGATAGCCGTGCCGGCCTCGGCGTGGAGGTCGTTCAGCGCCAGCAGAAGGTCGCGCTGTTCGGCGGGGCCGGCATTGCCGAGGCGTCCACTCAGGCGGGATGGTGTCTCCTGAAGATAGTCGCCCAGGACCGGCTCGAGGGCGGCCAGCCGCGACACTTGCCAGTTGAACGCCTCTTGTTCGGGAACCTCGATGCCGAGCAGGCCCTCGGCGTGCGGGGCGCGGCGGAGCACACGCAGCGCCTCGTGGAAGATGCGCACCACCAGCGGGTCGGGCTCCTCGTCCCGGCGGTCCCACAGCCCCTCGACCATCTCGCCCAACCGCGCCTCGGCGACGACTTGCGGCGGAACCCCGCAGCGGAGTCCCTCCAGGGCCCGATGGAGCACGCGCAGCGCGGCTCGGCCCAGGGGCGAGCGGCGGTCGTGCGTCAGGTAGCCGGAGAAGCCGAGGAAACAGACAGTCTCTGCAGCGAAGAAGTGGCCCAGCGGCTTGTCGCAGGCCTGCTCGGCGCAACGGAGCAAGTGCGGCAGGCTCTGCGAACGGTTCAGCGCCCGCAGTCCGTTGGCAAGGTCGATCCAATACCACGACTGCTCGATCTGATCGTCGGTCAGGCGGCGATGCAGCTGGCGCTCGAGGATGTGGCCGGCGGTTTCGGTGCCCAGCTCGGCGAGGGCACGGACCTGGACGACGAACAGCATGCCGGCTCGCAGACTGGCCTCGACGGCGGCGACCTCGCCGCGCTCGAGGAGTTCGCGGAAGCGTGCCTTGGCCGACTCGACCGCCGCCTCGCTAAGGTGTCCGCCCTGGAACAGATCAATGTGCTGGCGGCTGACGGGCGACAGTTCGTCGCGCAGGTACTGCCGTTGCGACAGGTGACGGCCGAGAAGGAAAGCCGCCGCCAGCAGCACCGCGAGCAGCAGGGTCAGGATCAAGACCGCGGGCCCCATCATGGTTCACGTTCCCTCACGTGGCCCGATGCACATCAAAGAGAATTATCGCCCCAAGCAGGTCGTTCGGTACAGAAAAAAATGTCGCCGGGCGAACGGCCGGCGTAAGCCGGCTGGTGCATCGCCTGGCGAACGGCCGGCGTAAGCCGGCTGGTGCATCGCCGGGCGAACGGCCGGCGTAAGCCGGCTGGTGCATCGCCGGGCGAACGGCCGGCGTAAGCCGGCTGGTGCATCGCCGGGCGAACGGCCGGCGT
>JACOUH010000311.1 GCA_016177925.1 Planctomycetota bacterium
GCCCCAAGCGCCAGCGCGGGGACGTCCCCGCGCTGGCGCTTGGGGCTTGTGCCAACTCTCCCCGCGTTAAGTATCGCGCGGGGAAGCCGCCGCGGATGTCAGGGAGCCGGGGCCGCGTAGCCGTACTTCTGGATGACGGGACCCCAGCGCTGAGTAATCTCGGCACGCGTCTCGGCGCTGAGGTTCGGGTAGCGGTTGGTTTTGTACCCCTTGTGCTCCTCGAAATAGCGCTCGATCTTCGGCCGCACCGCCTCGAAGCCGCCCAGGCCGAGCGCATCGTACAACGCCCGCATCTGCCCGACCGGGTCGCTGACCAAATCCTCGTAGCGCAGCTCGTGAAAGCGACCCGGCGGAATCACCTGCTTGCCCTTCTCCAGTTCGTCATAAAGCATCGTAAAGGTCTGCAGAACGTGCTCCTCCAGCCCGGCGAACGTCGGCTTTTGCAGACCGTGCAGCTCGTAAAGCGACTTCCACAGGTTGACCGTCGACGGAAAGACGACGTACGGGTCGCGGACGATGTGGACGAAGCGAGCGTCGGGGAACAGTTCGAGCAGTACGGGGATGCGGCAACTGTGCGTCGGCGACTTGAGGACCAGCCGGCGCGGGTCCTTGAACGTCAACTGCTTGAGGAACAGCAGGAACGCTCGCTTCCACGCGGTCCGCTGGCGCGGCGACATTCGCTCGACGCTGAACGCGTCCTGGTCCTGCGGCGGGCGATTGGGGAAGGCGATCGTCAGGTACGGCGATGGCTGGCCCATCATGCACAGGGCGAACTCGTCTTCCTGTGGCTTGTCCCAGCCTGCCGCCATGTTGTCCATCGGCCGGCGCGAGGGCATCAAGAAGTGCAGATAACGCGTCACCAGATGCTCGGTCAGCAGGAAGTGGTTGGGCTCCAGACACTGGTAGGTGTTTGGGAAAGTGTGGCGGTCGTCGAGAATCAACAGCTCGTGCAGGAGTGTCGTGCCGGTGCGCCAGTGGCCGACGATGAACAGCGGGGCGTCGCGCAGGGTCGTGCGCTCGATGCGGCTGCCGAACCAGGCTCGCTGCAGCCAGCGCAGGAGCGTGTGGAAGATGCTCACCAGGCTGACGACGACGGCGATGTAGAGATAGCGCCAGCCGATGGCGAAATGGTTGCGGACCAGCAGTCGCGCCCAGGCGAAGAAGTCGCAGCCCTCCCAGATGCGCGGCTGCCACTCGCGCTGCGCCGCTTCCCTGCCCGCTTTCCCGCTGGCCGTCGTCATCTCGCCTTGTGCTCCACCCATCGCGAGCAGACCATCCCCACAACAGAACAAACCGTCCTGCCAATGGGCCGATGTTCTGAGAGGTATTGTGGGGCTTGGAGAAGTGATTTCAATGGCCTTGATCTTCTCGGGGGCCTCACTAGAATGAGCGTGGGGAGTTGATCGTCGCGTACTGAACGGAATGACAACTCCCCGAAAGAACGCGGCGTGGAGCAGCGGCCTAGCTCGCCAGGCTCAACGGAGACGACTCCAACAACACAAGACTCGACCCGCGATTGTCGAGACCTTGGGGGCCATCTCAACCTGGGCTGCATCGAGGGAAACCTTGATGCGACTACCTGTCAAAGTCGGGGAAGCCTCTCGCGGTGGTGATCCCGAGCCAAGCTTCGGTGACTCGTTCATCGGAGAAGGTGTAGAGACTTGACGGCAGGCATCTTCTCGGCCTTGGCCGAAAGATGAAGGGAAAGTCCAGACCACAAACCGAGTCGCTCGGGCAGCGAAAGCTGTAGTGGTACGCATGACCTGGAGGTCGTAGGTTCAAATCCTACCGCCGCAATGACACAAAGGGCCTTGCCATAAGCACTTATGGCAAGGCCCTTTGGCTTTGTCAGTGTCCGTGTCAGTAGCCTCAGCCTGTCCCTGTCCGCGTGCCGAGGTTGGGAAGCTGTGCGACGGACCCGGAGACGTCGAGCAGGTTGTAGTCGGTGTAAATTTCCAGGGTCAACCGCTCGCTGGTGTGCCGCATCAGCTGCATTGTGTCCCGGACGCTTACCCCTGCTCGCCCCAGGAGCGTGCAGTAGGTCACCCGCAGCGAGTGGAAGCCTGCCATCCGGCCTTGTGGGTCCAGGTAGGGGATACCCGCTCCTGCCAGGTCCCTCGTCCAGGTGTCGAACTTCGGAACGTGGGGGAAGACGGGGGTAGCCGGATGCACGCACTCCGGCCGAGCCGCTGCGAGGGCCTCCACGAGCTGCGGGTGCAGGGGCAGGACATCGGGCCGCTTCGCCTTCGTGTCCTTCGCCTTCAGGCGGATGCAGCGGCCCTCCAGGTCGACGCTGCCCCAGCACAGGCGCTTCAGTTCCTTGCGTCGCAGGCCGGTCAGCAGGGCGGTCAGGTACACCAGGCGGCGGCCGGTCGGCGCGTGGTCGAGTAGCCGATTGATCTCGTCCAGGGTGAAAGCACGGCGGACGCGCTTCGGGTCGTTGTCGCTCGACTTCTGCACGCGGGTAAACGGGTTGCCTGCCAGGTAGTCGTTGTCCACGCACCATTCCGCGAAGGTGCGGGCCGTCTCGATGAACTGATTGATGGTCCGCGGTGCCCGTTCCCTCTGGCTCGACATGCCCAGCCAGGCGGTCAGCGCCTCGCCCCGCATGGTCCCGATGGTCGGCCAGTGGCATTCTTCGCCGAGCAGGGTCAGACGGTTCTTGCAGTTCTTGACGTACTTCGTGGCCCGGCCTTTGCGCTCCAGGTCGGCAGCGTAGGCGCTTACGACCTCGGCGAACACGGTGCGGTTCTTCTGGCGGTCGGCGACGGGCAACCCGTCGCGCTGCCGGGCGGCTTCCAGTTCCCGCTGTTCGGCGAGCTGCTCGGTTGACTTCTTGTCGGTGTACCCCTTCTCTGTCCTCGTCTTGCCGTCCGGGCCGGTGAAGTCGAAGTACCAGCACGGTCGTTCGACGAGCATCTTGCCGGGATCGTCTTCGGCCAGTGGGTAAGTCTGCTTGCGGCCTCGGCCGTCGACGAACACGGCGAAAGGCTTCGCCTCCCCCTCACCTTGCGCTGCTCGACGGTGGCGCCCGGAGGGAGGGGGCGCTTGTCGGTCTTCTTGTAGACGGTCCACATGATGGCTCTCCTTTCACTTCTTCCCCTGTTGCCGGAGCGGCGGGGGCGGCGGGGCGCCCTCGTCAACGCCTTCGTGGCGCGCGAAGTAGCGGATGGACAGCTCCAGGGCGGCGCTGCGGTCGATGCCGAGGCGCTCGCCCAGCGCGTCCAGCAGCCTGTCGGCGTGAGCGGACAGGCGAAATGATGTACTCTTCCTGTCTTTATTGTCCATATATCCCTCTGCTGTGCGGCACGGTGCCGAGGAACCGGGTTGCGGCACCAAGAGCTACATTGTAACGCAATCAGCGGGAGAGAACAAGATGAAAATCTGATAAAAACCGGGGAAAAGTGCTTGACGCAACCATCTGAAAGAGCTACAATAGAGTTACAAACAAGGGCGGGCGGAGGTGAAAGCTCCACCCGCCCGGGCCACGGGGAACCACACACGAAAGGAGCGAACCCCATGACCGCGACGACCAAGGTAGCACGGCGGCGAGGGCGGAAGCAAGCGGAGGAGCCAGCCAACGGGCACGCGGCGACGACGACCACGGCGACGGAGCCAACCGCCAGCGAACAGCACCAGGCGGCGCTGGCGGTGGCGAACGGGGCCCATACCGGCCAGCTGCCGGGGGTGTGGCCGACGCAGAACGGCCGGTTCTTCTTCTGGGCCATGAGCCGCGACGACCGTGGGCACGAAGTGGCGTATCGCATCAAGGCCATCGACGGGGGTGGGGAGATGGTGAAGCAGGACGGCACCCGCTACCACGTCGAGGACGCCGAGGTGGGGCTGCGGTGCGATTGCCCGGGTTGCACCAGCCACGGGCCGGAGTGTGCTGGCGGGTTGGGCTGCAAGCACATGCGGCTGATCCGGGCGCTGCACCAGATGTTTGCCTGAGACACAGCGGGGGGCGCCAGGGACGGCGCCCCGCCCCGGGCGCCGCAACGCGACGGGCGGGACAGCGTACCGGGCCGAGACGACAACCACACGGCAGGGATAGCGGACAAGACAGAGAGCAGACAGGAACCAAGACGTGCAGACAGGAAGAGATGAGCCCGCGAGCGCCCAGCGCGACCCCCACCCCAACCTCCTCCTCCCTTCTTCTGACCGTCGTCCCGTGCAATGAGCCGCCCGGCCCCCCCCATGTCCGCTGGGGGGGCCGGGCGGCGGGCGTCATGTGTCTTCAACCACCCTCATCCGACCGTTCTGCCTTGGCAGAACCTGTATCAACAGCAGCCGGCGGAGGAAATCCTGTGCCATTGGTGGAGTCTTCGGAACCAATGGCACAGGATTTCCCCGGCTGACTGTTTATACTTGTGCGTGATGTCTTTCATCTTCAAAGCATGCTGGACCGGCGTATCGAAGTGGAGTGCCGGCCGGCCGACCGGCGCATTGGGCTGACGTTTGCAGAATTCGCCCGCGCTAGACGAGGGCGGGGTTGCCCCCGGCGGCGGTGCCAGGGCTCTGGTCCAGGTCCAGCGGCTGGGCCACCGTCAGGTTGCCACGCTGGAGCAGGGCATCGCCGGTGAAGGGATCGACCTGCTGGGTCCGGTCGGTCGCGGTGTAGCCGGCGCCGGAGGAGACGACCTGCAGGCTGGACGTGCTGGACGTCCTCTCGTTGCCCGCCTTGTCACTCACCCGCGCCCGGATGCCCACCGTCCCGATCGCCAGGGCCGGCGACAGCGTGAGCAGGGCCACGCCGTTGGTGAGCGTGCCGGTCATGTAGCCGGTTTCGCCCGCATCGGCGAAACTGCCGTTGTTGTTGAGGTCAACGTCGAGCGTGACCGTGGTGGTGGCCGCCAGGTCCAGGTCGGTGGCCGTCAGCCGCACCACGGGCGCCTTGGTGTAGGTGGTGGCATCGGCGTTGACCGTCACGGACGGTGCAGTGCGGTCGACATTGACCAGGAAGGGCCCCGTCTCCGGGCTGGTCTTGCTGTTGGCGGTGGCCGTCGGGGGACGCTACTTGCTGTCAGGGATGTTCCACAGCTTGATCGTCCAGTCGACGCTCCCCGAAGCGAGGGTCTTGCCGTCCGGGCTAAAGGCTACGGAAAAGAAATACGCCCTGTGTCCCTGGAAGGTGACCAGTTCCTTGCCGGTGGCTACGTCCCACAGCTTGATCGTCCGGTCCTCGCTCCCCGAGGCCAGTGTCTTGCCGTCCGGGCTGAATGCCACGGAGAACACGGTCCTCGTGTGTCCCTTGAGGGTGGCCTTCTCCTTGCCCGTTGCTACGTCCCACAACTTGATCGTTCGGTCC
>JACOUH010000294.1 GCA_016177925.1 Planctomycetota bacterium
AGCTCCTCGGATTGGGGAAAGCAGTCCCCTCGCGGCGGCGCGGCATGCTTGGGCGGCCCGCGCTGGCCGGGGGACCGACCCAGCCGCACCAGGCCGCCCAAGCATGGCACACCCCGCACCACTTGCCCTGGTGCAGGCAGCTAGTTAGAATGCGGCCACTGTTGATCTGCGTTGTGGCGAATGCGGCGAAGGGCGAAGCATTTCTGAACGGCACGTCTATTTGCCGGCTCCCGCGCCCGTTTTCGTCGCGGCGGCAGCCGGTGCCTTGGGAGAATCGAGCAGCAGCAGCACCAGCGACTGCTCCATCTCCTCGGGCTTGAAGCCGAACGGTCCGCGACCGCTCTTGTAGGCGACCTTGCCGGCCTTGTCGATCACGTACAGCCGCGCCGGCATGCCGCTGTAGGCGTGGCCGACCCGGTCGTCCATCTCGTCGACCAGCACCGGCACGTTCATCTTCAGCCTCGTGCCGCAGCGGTTGGCCATCGTCGCCCGCTCGCCGTAGTCGCGCGGCTGCGCAAACGACACGCCTGCCTCCTCATTGGACCCCATCCGCCAGCCGTCGGTCGGATGCGCCTCGCGGACGTAGATGAACAAGAAGATCGCGTCGTTCTTGTAGCGCTGGGCAACCTCGTCGACGCGCGGATAGATGGTGCGGAACGGCCCGCAGGTGAAGTTGCCAAACACCAGCACGACCGGCTTCTTGCCGAAGTGGTCGCTGAGGTGGACGCGGTCCTTGCCGTCGCGCGCCTTGAGGGTGAAGTCCGGGGCCGCGTCGTTCAGCTTCGGCCCCTCGTTCATCGAGCCGATCTCGCCGCGGAACAAGCCGCGCACCAGCATCTCCGCAGTCGGCTCGTCGGGGACGGTCCCCTTCTTCGGTGGCGGCATGGTGAAGAGGGCCTCGCGCAGGTTGGTCGTGGTCAGGTGGTCCTTGCCGCCGGCCGCCTCGTCGAAGAACTTCAGCCACTCTTCGCGTGTCAGCTTGCCGTCGGCTTCCCTGTTGATCCGGTAGAACCAGAAGCTGATCATGTAGGTCTGCTGGGCGTAGAACGAGCGGTCCGACCAATCGAAGTCATCGGCCCGCAGCTCGCCGTCCTTGTTGCGGTCGAGCCGAGCGAAGAGCGCCTCGGAACCGGCGAACTTTGCACGCGGGATGCTTTCGCGCAGCTTGATGCCGTGCTTGTCTGCCAGCCACTTCCAGCCGTAGCGTCCCTGGCCGGGGTGGAACCAGCCTTCGCCCGGTCCCATCCGCGAGCCCCTGGCGATGGCGATCAGCATCTCGGCGGCCTCGGGTGTCGTCTGTCCCCTGAACGCCGATTGTAGCCACTTCGCTGCCCGCGCCGCGTCCTCCGCCTTCTCGTTCGAGACAGACTTGTCGGTCGCCTCCTTCGAGAGTTGAGCCCGCGCGCTGCTCGCGCCGACCAGCAGCAAGGTCAGCACCGCGGTCCAGCGCCCCGGAGACAATCGTGGATGATGCATAGACCGTTCCTTTCCGGCGGCCCGGTCGCGCCGCCCTGGAGATTAGCCCGACGCGCCAGCGAGGAACGACTTAACACCTCGCTTGCGCGTCGGGCTAAGGGGAGTTAACAATGGAGAAGGACGTCGCTGCAGTTCGCCCGAGCCAGAGACGGCGCAGCCAGGAACCCGGCAAGGAGGCTGCTGCGATCTCAATGTTCATTGAGGATAGTCCGGGAGAAGGGGGGAGAGAAGAGCAGAAACCTTTTCCGGCTCAAAACCATTCAGGTAGTGCCCCCATCGGGCGGGAAGCCGTGCGAGGCGGAAAAACGTTGCACGGGCCCCGCGCACCGGGTACGTTCAGAGCAAGGACGGAGCCTTGCTGCAAAGACACCCACCCGGAAGCGGCGAATACCTGTTCCAGACAATGGGGAGAAGATTGGCCAACCATGAACATCGCTGAAGTCAAAGCCACCCTGCGCGGGCCGATGGTTCCGGTGCTGACGCATTACAAGAGCGACCTGTCGATCGACCATGCGGCCATTCGTGAGAACGTGCGGACGCTAGTCGGACGCGGCCTGACCCGTGGCCAGGGAGTGCTCCTGGCGGGCGGCGCGGGAGGCGACTTCCCGATGCTCACGCTGGACGAACGCAAGCAGGTCGCCAAGACGGTCGTCGAAACGGCCGATGGTCGAACTCCGGTGGTGGTCGGTGCCCAGGACACCCACGTCTGGCACTGCATCGAGATGGCCCGCTGGGCGGAAGAGATCGGCGCGTACGGGATTCAGCTGTCGCCGGCGTACTACTACCCGGCCAATGAAGAGACCACGTGGCGGGTGTTCGAGGCCGTGCATGAGGCGACCCGCCGCATCGTCCTCATGGTCTACAACACGCACTGGGAAGGCTACGACATGCCGCTGGACCTGGTGGCCCGGCTGAGCGAGTTGCCACGCTGCCGTTCGCTCAAGTGGTCCACCCCGGACAGTGCCAGATATGTGCGCGGTGTTGCCCACAACGCCGCACGGATGGCTGTCGTCGATAACCAGGGACTGTACGTCATGAACCACCTGCTGGGCGGTGCCGGCTTCGTTACGCACCTGTGTACGATCTGGCCGGAGCACGAACTGGCCATCTGGAAGCTGCTCGAGACCGGCGATTATCCTGCCGCTCAGAAGAAAGTGACGGACGTGACATGGGCCTGGTGCGACGTCTATGGCCGGCTGGTTCGCGCGACGGGCGCCGAGGGGCCCGCGGTGAAGGCGGCGCTCGAGCTGTGCGGCCGTCCGGGCGGTCCCAGTCGCCTGCCGATCCGCGCGCTGAGCGATGCTGAACGCCGCGAGTTACGGGCCGTGCTTGTGGACCTGGGCACGCCGGACGTAAAGTAGACGCAAGCCCTCCTGCCGAATTCTCGCTGGATTGGTCCTCCAGGCGACAGGCGCAGCGGCAGCAGGCGCGCCCCGCGGCCGGGCAGACGGTGCGCGCCGCTCCCGCGCCGGTCCAATCGGCTCCCTCCTCCAACAGAACATCACCTACCCGTTCCTCACGGCTGCAAAACCCCCTTGCCGTTTGCTTGCCTGGTCTGCGGGCTGTAGACTCGAGGTTTAGGACTAGCACCAAACGGTAGTTGGGGGCTTTGGTGTGAAGAATGACCGGCAACGGGGGTGGCATGCTTTCGCGGCCCGCGATGGTTTCGCCCAAGACGTTGACCCCGTGGGCCGCGAAAGCATGGCACACACCGCACCGCAGCGTTCGATTGTTTACAGACAAGCCTCCCTCTACCGTTTGGTGCTAGCGGACAAAACCCCTGAAAGTCCTTTTTTTCGTGGTGATGAGAGAGTTTTGTCCGGTAGTCCTTATGGCCGACGTCACCCAGATCCTGACTGCCGTCTCTTCGCGGGTCTGCCAGTCCCCGCTCGCCGGGTCTACCAGACGGGGACTTCTTTCCTTTTCTCGGTTGCCCACTGCCCCTTCGGCGCAATTAGTCCTTCAAGGTGGTGCGGATGACAGGCGATTCGAGCGAAACCAACCGGCTCTTGGAACGGGCCGCTGAGGGAGATCAGGAAAGCTGGGGCGCCTTGCTGACCCGGCACCGGGAGCGGCTGCGCCGCCTGGTCGCCTTCCGTATGGACCAACGGCTGCAAGGGCGGATCGACCCCTCCGACGTGATCCAGGAGGTATGCCTCGAAGCCGCCGCGGCGCTGGCCGAATACCTCCGGCAGCCGGCCATGCCTTTTTTCCTCTGGCTGCGGGGCATCACCGGGAACAAGTTACTGGAGCTGCACCGCCACCACCTCGGCACGCAAATGCGCGATGCCCGCCGGGAAGTCTCCCTCTACCGCGGCGCCTCGCCGGAGACCACCTCGGCCGCCCTGGCCGCCCAGCTCTTGGGCCACGCCACCCGGCCCAGTGAGGCGGCCATCCGCGCGGAGGCGAAGGTCCGCCTCCAGGAGGCGCTCAACGGCATGGACTCGCTGGACCGCGAAGTATTGGCTCTGCGACACTTCGAGCAACTGTCGCCTGCCGAGACGGCCCAGGTGCTGGGCATCAGCAAAAAGGCCGGCGGCATGCGCTACCTGCGCGCCCTGAAACGACTCAAGGAAATCCTGACCAACCTGCCCGGCGGCCCGAGGGAGCCCTGACCATGAGCGATTCCGGTTCCTCCTCCGACCTGCTGAACGACCTGGCCCACGAGTTCGCCGAGCGCTGCCGCCGCGGCGAGCACCCCGCCGTGACCGAGTACACCGACAAGTACCCCGAGCTGGCCGCCGAAATCCGCGACCTGTTCCCGGCGCTGGCGGTAATGGAAGAACTCGGCTCCGCCGACGGCCCGCCGACCGGTCCCTACCCCGGCGCGTCGCAGGGGGACGCCCGCGTGCCCGAGCGGATGGGGGAGTATCGCATCCTGCGCGAGGTGGCCCGCGGCGGCATGGGCATCGTCTACGAGGCGGTGCAGGAATCCCTGGGCCGGCACGTGGCGTTGAAAGTCCTTCCCTCGCAACGCCTGACCCACCCGACCCATCTGGAGCGGTTCCGCCGTGAGGCGAAGGCGGTGGCGCGGCTGCACCACACGAACATCGTGCCGGTCTTCGGCGTGGGCGAGCACGAGGGCGTCCACTATTACGCCATGCAGTTCATCAACGGCCAGGGCCTGGACAGCGTCCTGAAGGAAGTGAAAAAGCTCCGCAGCGGCGGTAATGTCGCGGCGGTTTCCGACGACCCGCCGGAAGAGATCCTGAGCGCGAGCATCGCTCGCAGTCTCGTGCATGGTTTCCCCGGGCCGGCGGCCGAGCCCGCCTGTGGGGCAAGTTTCCAACTTGCCGGGAGTCCGGGCAAGTTGAAAACTTGCCCCACAGGGGTGGAATTGCCCAGTCGGACCAGCAGCGGTAGCGCCTCGACCGCCACGGTCCCTGCGGACCGCTCGAAACTGAGCGGCTCGGCGGACGTTCCGTATTTCCGCAGCGTGGCCCAGCTCGGCCTGCAAGTCGCCGAGGCCCTGGCCCACGCCCACCAGCAAGGAGTGTTGCACCGCGACATCAAGCCCTCGAACCTGCTGCTGGATACGCAGGGAACGGTCTGGATCACGGACTTCGGCCTGGCCAAGGCGGAGGGGATGGAAGACCTGACTTCGCCAGGCGACATCGTCGGTACGCTGCGCTACATGGCCCCCGAGCGCTTCCAGGGCCAGTGCGATCCCCGCAGCGATGTTTATAGCCTGGGCCTGACGCTCTACGAGCTGCTCACCCTGCGGCCGGCGTTCGCGGCGTCGGAGCGGGCCCAGCTCATCGACCGGCTGCTGCACGACCGGCCGCCCCGGCCGCGCGCCCTGGACGCCCGCATTCCCCGCGACCTGGAGACGATTGTCCTGAAGGCCCTGGCCAGGGAACCGGGCGAACGGTACCCGACGGCAACGGCGCTGGCCGAAGACCTACGCTGCTTCCTCACCGACCGGCCCATCCAGGCGCGGCGCACCCCGCTGTGGGAGCGGACCTGGCGTTTGTGCAAGCGCAACCGGCTGGTGGCCAGCTTGACGGCCCTCCTGGTCACGTTCCTGCTGGTGGCGACCGGCGTGTCCATCGTGGCCGCCCTCCACTTTGATCGGTTGGCCCAACAGGAAACGCAAACCGCCCGGCAAGAAGCGGAGGAGCGCCGCAAGGCCGACAAGGCGCGCAAGGAAGCGGTTGACAACTTCAACGAGGCCGAGAAGCAACGCCGGCGGGCCGTGGCCAGCGAGGCCAAGGCCCGCGCCGTCGTTCGGGAGTACCTGGTCAAGGTCACGGAGAGCCAGCTGTTGACCGTGCCGGGACTCCAGCCGCTCCGCCGGGAGTTGCTCACTTCCGCGCTGCGGTTCTATGAGGATTACCTGAAAGAACACGAGGACGATCCGACGCTCAAGGCCGAGATCGCGGCCACGCAGCTCCTGGTCGGCCGCATTTACAACGACCTCGGCCAGGGGCGGGAATGTCGGCGGGCCTGTCAGCAGGCCCAACTCCTTTACGAAGCCCTGCTCCAGGCCGACCCGGAAAACCCTGAATTCCAGCACGGTCTGGGTCAGTGCCACTACTGGGGTGCCAGCGATTACGCAAAGGCCGTCGAGATTTGGGAAAAGGCGGTTGCCGCTCGGCCGGCCCATGCCGAGTATCAGCGCAGCCTGGCCACTGCCTACAACAGCCTGGCCATCGGGGAACGACAGAAGCCGGCCGAATCGCTGCGGCTGCATCAGAAAGCGCTGGTCATCCGCGAGAAGCTTGTCCAAAACGACCCGGACAGCCTGGAAAACCGCAATGACCTCGGTGCCACGTTGAATAACATCGGCGTGCTGCTGGCGGACAAGGGCCAGTACCAGGAAGCGCTGGCCATGTGCCGCCGGGCCGCCGGGCACGAGGAAGTCGCCTACGCCAAAGCGCCGCAAATGATCCTCTACGGCCGGTTCCTCGGGACGAGCTATTCCAATATCGCCAACATGTCCTGGCGGCTGGGTCAGCGCGACGAGGCCCTGGAGTGGAAGCGGAAATCGGTCACCGTTTTCCGCAGCCTGGTCGGCGACAACCCGGCCGTGCCCCAGCTCCGCAGCCAGCTGTGGGGCGCGTACACCGGGCTGGCGCGGTATCAGCAGGAACGGGGGAAGCTGTCCGAGGCCGCCCTGTCGGCGCGGCTGGCCCGGGATGTGATCGGACGACTGCCCCGGAACACCCCCGATGATTTCTACTGGCTGGCGCGGGTCCATGCGCTCTGTGCGGCACTGGTTGGCGAAGGCAAGACCGAGCTGACAGCAGAGGAAAAAGCAGAGCGCAAACGCGAGGCCGACCTAGCCGTGAAGGCGCTCCAGCAGGCCCTTGCCGCTGGCTTGAAGTACGTCAGCTGGCTCAAGAACCAGGACGACTTTGAAATCCTCCATCAGCGTCCGGACTTCAAGGATTTGGTCAGCCGCATGGAAGAAGCGGTGAAGGCCGACAGGTTGGCCCAGGCCGCCAAAGGCAAGGAAGACGCGAAACTGAAGGCACAACAGGAAGCCCTGGCCATCCGACAAAAGCTGGCCGGGGCTGACCCGACGAACACCCAGGCCCAGGTTGACCTGGCCGCCAACCTGCACGCCGTCGGTGTGCTGCAAGCCGAGCTGGGGCAGACCGAGGAGGCGAGTAAGTCGCTGGCGCAAGCCCTGGGCATCCGCCAAACCCTGAACAAGAAGAGCCCTCAGAATACCCGCTTCCAGGCCGACCTGGCGGCCACACAGATTGCGCTGGGTAACCTCGACTGGAAGGCGGAGCGGTACGCCGAGGGCGCCCGCTGGTGGGACAAAGGCCTGGCCCTCTTCGACGCCGCCCTGCACGAAGAGCCGCAGAGTGCCACGCTTGTGAGTCAGTCGTCTTACTATGAACGGGCCATCGGCGCGCGCTACGCTGAGATCGGCTTGTGGGAGGAGGCGGCCCAGCACTACAGGAAGGCGTTTGACCGGGAGCCCTTTGACAGCCAATTTCACCATTACGCGGCCGTACTCCTCCTGGCAGGGGACGCCACGAATTACCAACGGCATTCTGCGCAAATGCTCGAGCGCTTCGGTAATACAGACAATCTGCAAACCCTCGCCGAACTGGCCTTGTCGTGCAATTTAACTTCGAGAAGGATCGGCGATTCTGCGCGGCTCGTCCAAATGGCGGAAAAAGTTCTGGCAGGCGAGCCGAAAGCGAAAGCTCCATGGAGCAACAGAAACCTGGGCCTCGCATACTATCGCGCCGGCCGGTTCAAAGAGGCACTCCGGTGCATCAGTGAATCTCCGGAGGATGTCGCGAGTTGGCCAATCCCGGCGATGGCCTACCACCGCCTGGGACAAGCCGACAAGGCGCGGGAATGGTTCGCGAAGCACGGTGGTTGGTTGCAAAAGACCGCCGCAGACGCGCTCGCCCAAACCGCGCTGCAAGTTCCCACCTCCCACTGGGTCTATTGGGCGGTGCCTCAAATCCTCTACCGCGAAGCCAAGGAGCTGATCGAAGGCAAGCCGGCTCCGGACGACCCCTGGCTGCGGCTCCTGCGCGGCCGGGCCTACGCCAAGGTCGGCAAGTCCGACAAGGCAGAAATCCAATTTCAGGCCGCCGTCGCTGCGGCACCCAAGGACGCCCAAGTCTGGTTGGCGCGCGGGAAGGTCTTCGCCCAGCTAGGCCAGCACGACCGGGCCGAGGCCGACTTCGCCAAGGTCCTGGAGCTGAAGCCGGACGATCCGCAGCTATGGATCGAGCGCGGGCGCTACTTCGCCGAGCGCGGGCAGCATCAAAAAGCCGACGCCCACTTCGCCAAGGCCGCCAAGTTGACTCCGGACGAACTCAACCGGTTCCTCGAAGCCGGCTGGTGGGTCGTCGGGCCGTATCCGCGAGACCTCAAGATTGTCTGCCCGCCGGAAATCGATCCCGACCCGGCCAGGCCAGTGGCGACGTTCAGCCCGTTCCCAGCCCTGCCCATCGGATCGCCGGTCGCCGGCCTGAGTACGCTGGGCGGCCTAGTCGTGCCGCAGTTCAACTGGGTGCCGTGCAAGCCGGAGGGCCACGGCCTGATGATCCACCGCGGCCACCCGGCACTGGATAAGAACTTTGAAAACGTCTCCCTCTATGCGGTGACGTATGTCTATTCGCCTGACGAGCGGCAGGTGACCTTGCATGTCGGCGGCGACGATCACATGCGACTCTGGCTTAACGGCCGGCTGGTTCATGAAACCAACAAGATTCTTGGCGACGAGGCGGCCCTCGATCGAGTCTCGGTGATGCTCAAGCCGGGCCGGAACACGCTGCTGGTGAAGGTGAACAACTATCAAAGCGGCTTCTACTTCCGGGTGCGGCTCGCCGATAACCCGCGGGACCGCGGTTTCGCCGCGGCCGAAGTCGGCCTCTGGGATGAGGCGGCGAAAGCTTTCGGCAAGGCGATCGAGCGGCAAAAGGAAGACGCCAACCTCCATCGTCTCTATGCTCAATTCCTGCTGGGCTCCGGGGACGTGGACGGCTATCGGCGGCAGTGCAAGCACATGCTCGATCAATTCGGAAGCACGACCGATCCCGGGGTTGCCTGGTCGTTGGAGGCCGCGTGCAGCCTTTCTCCAACCGGAATCACCGATCCAACACGCCTGGTACAACTCGCCGATATCTGGCTGAAAGCGGGCCTCAAAGAATCGTGGCGGATGTTTCATGTCGGCATGGCCCACTACCGCGCCGGCAAGTTCGCAGAGGCCGTGCCGTACCTGGAGGGCACGGCCAATGTCCACCTTGCCCGGCCGGTGTTGGCCATGGCGCATCATCGCCTGG
Organism: Planctomycetota bacterium; assembly: GCA_016177925.1. Taxonomy (GTDB): domain Bacteria; phylum Planctomycetota; class Planctomycetia; order Gemmatales; family Gemmataceae; genus JACOUH01. Next base: position 9,237 of record JACOUH010000294.1, read on the forward strand.
GCCATACCGACGAAGCCAGGCGGTGGCTCGCGAAGGCCGAGGGTCGGTACAACAGCTGGATTCAAGATGCTCTGGCGGCAACACCGCCCACATTTGGCCCCGACGACGTTTGGGGGTTGACCCCCTGGCGCGAGGCCAAGGAACTGATCGAGGGCAAACCCCCGCCCGCCGATCCCCGGTTGCGCCTGTTGCGGGCCAAGGGATTCGTCCAACTCGGCCAGCTCAAGAAGGCAGAAGCCGAATTCCAGGCCGCCATCGAATTGCGGCCGGAGAACGCCAGCCTCTGGATCGCCCGCGGCCGGTTCTATGCCGAGCGCGGCGATCACAAGAAGGCGGACCTCGACTTCGCCAAGGCCGCGACGCTGACTCCCGACGAACTGAACAAGTTCCTGGAAGGCGGCTGGTGGGTCGCCGGTCCGTATGCTGGCGACCTGAAGACCTCGTACCCGCTGGAGAAGGAACCCGATCCGTCGAAGCCGGCGGCCGCCCTCGCTGCCCCTGGGGGCACCGGGTCGGGGACGAGAGCCTGGCAATTTGCCCCGACCGGGGCGCCCTACGGAGGCGTCAATCTTGGTACGACCTTCGGCAGCAGCGCGCACGTCTCGGCGTACGCGCTCACCTACATCACTTCGCCGGACGAGCGCTCGGCGATGCTTCGGGTCGGGGGCGGGGATGGGGTTCGGCTTTGGCTCAACGGCCGGCTCGTTCACGAGATGACGCAGGAAAACGGCTGGTGGGTTGGACTGGACCGGGTGCCCGTGACGCTCCGCGCCGGCCGGAACACGCTTCTGGCCAAGGTGAGTAATCGGAGCGGTCGCTCGCCGCATTTGTACCTGGATGTACGCCTCGGTGACAGCCCGCTGGACCGGGGCCTGGCCTTCGCCGAAATGGGCCTTTGGCAGGAATCGGCCCCCCACTTCATCAAAGCGTTCGAGAAGTCGGTAGACGAGGAGGGTTATTTCACCGCGCCCGTGCTGGTGCTTTCCGGCAGGGTGGAAGCCCACCGGCGGCTGTGTGCCGAACTGCTCGCGCGCTTCGGCGACGCAGCGAGCCCGGATGCCGCCCTCCACGTGGTCATCGCTTGCAGTCTGGCTCCGGAGGGCGACAAAGACACTGCGCGCTTGCTGGAACTGGCAAAGAGAGCACAGCGGCCGGAGTTACCGGCCGAACGCTGGCGCCTCTTCTTGGTGGGGCTGGCCCACTACCGCGCGGGCCAGTTTGAACAGGCGATCCGATTCTTCGAGGATTACGCCGACACCCCGTCGTCGGTCCGCTGTATGGCGGTGCTGGCCATGGCCCATCACCGTCTGGGTCACGCGGAGGAAGCGCGGAAATTCTTCAAGAGAGCCGACGAAAGTTTCAAGGCGGCAACCGAAGATGCCCTTGCCGCACCGCGCTTCAAAATGCCGCATAGCATGTGGTGGGAGTGGGCCTGGACGGAGCTCTTTCATCGCGAGGCCAGGGCGGTTATCCAAGGGGGTAGTGTGAAAGAGGACGCAAAGCAGGCGGCCTTGGCGGCGCGCGCCCGGCAAGAGTTGAACAGAAGGGACAAGGCCACTGCGGCGTGCGATCACGCGCTGATGCTCCAGCCCGATCAGCCGAGGCTGTGGCTGGCTCGTGGCCGGCGCTACGCCGAGCTGAAACGCTGGAAGGAGGCCGAAGCCGACCTGGCCAAGGCCGCCAAGCTGAAGCCGGACGATCCGCAGGTCTGGGCCGAGCGCGGCCGGCTTTACGCCGAGCACGGCCAGCCCGACAAGGCCGCCGCCGATTTCGCCCGGGCGCTCGACTTGGTGCCGCCGCCCAAGTTTTGGTGGGAGGATCGTTCCTCGTTTGAATTGGACCTGGGCAGGCGCGACGACGTGATCGCCCAGCTCGCCAGGCTCCGGCCCACGGACAAGTGGGTCTGGATCGCCCGCCTGAAGCACCTGGCCATTGTCCGCGACTGGAAAGGAGCTGCCCAGGCGGCCGCCCGCTGGACCGGGCTCGAGCCCGACGATGCCTGGGGCTGGTACACGCTGTCGATCTTGCGCTGGGGAGCCGGGGACCTTCCCGGTTACCGCCAGGTCTGCCGTGAGATGGTGACGAGATTTGGAGAAGCCAAGGACGCCGGTGTCGCCCATCTGACGGTCAAAGCGTGCTTGCTCCTCCCCGATGCGGTCAGCGACCTGAAACCGGTCCTCCGGCTAGCGGAACGAGCGGAGCTGCCCGGCTGGTTCGCCACGACCAGTGGCATGGCGGACTATCGCGCGGGGAATTACACCGGTGCCCTCAAACGACTGCGCCAGGCCATCGTCCCGGTGGATGATTATCCCGCGCGCGAAGCCCTCAATCATCTGTTTCTGGCGATGGCGCATCATCAGCTCGGCCACGCCGACGAGGCAACCCGGGCGCTGGCCCAGGCGCGGGCCGTTGAAGGGAGGGTCAAACCCCAACGAGTCGAGCGCCCGGACTTGGACGAAATCGAGTGGCTGCGGGTTGAGATCGTCCGCCGTGAGGCCGAAGCCCTCATTCTCAAGCAGGCACCCGGTTTCGGGAAGTGACCGGTCTTCGTTCGTGCCTGTGGCGGCCCGGTAGGCGAGCGCTGTCGAAAGAGGATTTCTTTTTGGAGACTGTAGCAAGGAAAGTGGGTTTCCGCCTCGTTGGTCCTCGTTGGTCCTCGTTTGTCCTCGTTCCCAAGCAGAGCTTGGGAACGAGGGGCAAAGGGGCCGATCCTACCCACTTTCCTTGCTACAGTCTCTCTTTTTTTCGGTTTCCAAACGGGGCGGCGGCGCAATTAGATTGCAGAGGTCCGGAACGCGAAGGGGATTGTGAGAACCAGAAAGGCGGCCGGTGAGGTCTTAGCGCCAAGCAAGCGCCTCACCGGCCCCGCACCGCCCCGGCGCTCGGCTCGCCGTCCGACTCCCTGAAACCTCTTGCCCTGGGGCGTCCCGTGGTCGGCGGGTCTCTTGCTGGTGGCAGCAGCGAGGGGTATCCTGGGGAATCATGAATGAAGTCACCCGCATCCTGTCCGCTATCGAGCAGGGCGACTTGCACGCCGCCGCACAGCTCTTGCCGCTGGTCTATGACGAGTTGCGGCGGTTGGCGGCCCAGAAGCTGGCCCAGGAAAAGCCCGGCCAGACCCTTCAGGCCACCGCCCTGGTTCACGAGGCCTACCTCCGTCTGGTGGACCCGGACAAGGCCCAGCAGTGGAACAGCCGCGGCCACTTCTTTGCCGCCGCGGCCGAGGCCATGCGGCGCATTCTCATCGAGGGCGCGCGCCGACGAAAGGCCCAGAAGCGCGGTGGGGCTCGGAAGCGGATCGACCTGGCGGAAGTCGAGTTGGCCTCTCCCTCGAGCCCGGAACGGCTGCTGCTGTTGGATGACGCCCTCACGCGCCTGGCGGAGGAAGATCCGGGTGCGGCCGGGGTGGCCCAGCTGCGTCTGTTCGCTGCCCTTTTTTCGCACTGCTTGTTGGAGACGTAACCAGAGGGCCAGGCGATGAACGCCGATGCGCAGAAAGTCCGATCCCTGTTCCTGGCGGCGGTCGAGGACCACGCGCCCGGCCAGTGGGCTGCGTATCTTGACGAGGCCTGCGCGGGAGACCTGGAGCTGCGGGGTCGGGTCGAGGTGCTGCTACGCGCGCATCAACAGCCCAACAGCCTGCTCGACGCTCCTGTCCCCAACCCGGTCGCCACCGTCGAGGAGGTGGTCGGCGAGCGGCCCGGGACGGTCATCGGCCCGTACAAGCTCTTGGAGCAGATCGGCGAGGGCGGCTTCGGCGTCGTCTTCATGGCCGAGCAACAGCAGCCGCTCCGCCGCAAGGTGGCGCTGAAGGTCATCAAGCCGGGCATGGACACGCGCCAGGTGATCGCCCGCTTCGAGGCGGAGCGGCAGGCGCTGGCCCTGATGGACCACCCCCACATCGCCCACATCTTTGATGGCGGCGAGACCATTTCGGGCCGGCCTTACTTTGTCATGGAGCTGGTCCGCGGCATCCCCATCACCGACTTCTGTGACCAGAACCACCTGCCGGTCCGTGAGCGGCTGGAGCTGTTCGTCAGTGTCTGCCAGGCGGTGCAGCACGCCCATCAGAAGGGCATCATCCACAGAGACCTCAAGCCGACCAACGTCATGGTCACGCTGCACGACGCCACGCCGGTGGTGAAGGTGATCGACTTCGGGGTCGCCAAGGCGGTGGGGCAGCAGTTGACCGACAAGACGCTGTTCACGGGCTTCGCGCAGATGGTCGGCACGCCCCTGTACATGTCGCCCGAGCAGGCGGGGCAGAGCGGGCTGGACGCGGACACGCGCTCCGACATCTACTCGCTGGGTGTGCTGCTCTATGAGCTGTTGACCGGCACGACGCCGTTCGACCGCGAGCGGCTGCGGGCCGCGGGCTACGACGAGCTGCGCCGGATCATCCGCGAGGAGGAGCCGCCCCGGCCCAGCACGCGGATGAGTACCCTGGGGCAGGCCTCCGCCACCGTGTCCGCCAACCGCCAGAGCGAGCCGAAGCGGCTGAGCCAGTTGTTCCGCGGCGAGCTGGACTGGATCGTCATGAAAGCGCTGGAGAAGGACCGCAACCGCCGCTACGAGACGGCGAGCGCGTTTGCGGCGGATGTGCAGCGCTACTTGAAAGACGAGCCGGTGCAGGCGTGCCCGCCGTCGGCGTGGTATCGCTTCCGCAAGTTCGCCCGGCGCAACAAGGCGGCGCTGGTGATTGCGTCAGTCGTTCTCATGGCTGTCCTCGCGGTCGTCGGCAGCGTCGGCTGGATCATCAAGGACCGCAAGACCCAGCAAGTGATCACGGAACGGGAAGTGACTATCTCCTTGAATGAGGCCACGCACCTGCAAAGTCAGTCGAAGTGGTCGGAAGCCCTGGCCTGGGTGACGCGAGCGGAAGGCGTGTTGGCGCATGGCGCCGGCAACGAGGAACTCCGGCGGCGGGTGCAGAGCCTGCGGGCGGACCTGGAGATGGTCGCGACATTGGAAGAAGTGCGAATCGAGGCGCCGGACCTCAAGGATAACGTCTTCGAGCCCGCACGGAAGGACCCCGTTTACGAGAGGGCATTTCGGGAGTATGGGATCGACGTGCTCGCGCTCGATCCCACCGTGGCGGCGAAGCGAATTCAGGCACTGAGCATCCGCGACCATTTGACGGACGCCCTCTATGACTGGATCATCTGCACAACGCAGAAGCCGAAAAAGGATCACCTATGGGCCGTGCTCTGCTTGGCGGACCCCGACGAATGGCGGAGCGCCTTCCGCGGCGCGATTTGGCGGGGGGATTGGCCGGCCGCAAAACAACTGGCCGCTGGACCGGGACTCGTCGGCTTGCCGCCATCCAACGCCGCGTTCCTGGGGCGTCAGCTGCACATCATGGGAGAGTCGTCGAGGGCGTTAGAGATACTCCTGGCAGTTCAGCAACGGAGCCCGAACGACTTTTGGATCAACCAGACGCTCGGATGTTGCTACGGGACAATGAAGCCTCCGCGACGGGACCAAGCGATTCGTTATTACACGGCCGCAGTGGCCCTCCGCCCCCACAGTCCAGGAGCACGAATTAACCTCAGCCTCGCGCTGGGCGAGAACGGTTCGTATGACGAGGCTCTCGCCGCGTATCGTGAGGTCATCCGCCTGCAACCGGACAACGCCAATTCCCTCGACTCCCCCGTCATCGTCCTCTGGAAACAAGGCAAGCTCAATCAAGCAATCGCGGCATGTGAAAGGCTCATTGAGCTGGAACCGAACCAGGCCGTTTGCCATAACGAACTGGCCTGGCTGCTGGCAACTTGCGCCGAGGCAAAGTTCCGCAACCCGAAGCGGGCGCTTGAGTTGGCCAAGAAAGCGGTCGCGCTGTCGCCAAAGGAGCGCAACTACTGGAACACGCTCGGCGTGGCCCACTACCGGGCAGGCAACTGGAAAGAAGCGGTCGCGGCCTTGGTGAAGGCGATGGAACTCGACCAGGGCGGTCATAGCTGTGACTGGTTTTTTCTCGCCATGGCCCACTGGCAATTGGGGGACAAGGAAGCGGCCCGCAAGTGGTACGACCAGGCCGTCGAGTGGATGGAGAAGCACCACCCGCAACACGAGGAACTGCGGCGCTTCCGGGCCGAGGCCGCGGAGCTGTTGGGTGTGAAGAATACGAAGTAGGACGGTTTGAAAACCCCTCCTACATGCGGCAGCGAACCTCGAAGAAAGCAGCCGGTGAGGTCCTTACCGCCAAGCAAGCCCCTCACCGGCCCGGCACCGCCCCGGCGCTCGGTCTGCGCGCCGGAAGGGTCGCCGTCGCCATTCTATCGCAGGCCGCCTCGCCCAGGGAGACTTTCCTCATGTGGCCTCACTCCTGGCTCGACCGTCTGTGTCGTGGCGCCTCGCGTGCCCGGCCCTGTCGCCGGCGCACGACAACTCCGCTTCTCCTCGAAGTCCTCGAGGACCGTACTGTCCCCAGCTTCGTCGCCCCCATCGCCAGCTACCCGACTGGCTCCTCTCCCCAGGCCGTCCTCGCCGCCGACTTCACCGGCGACAGCCTGGCCGACCTCGCCGTCGTCAACAACGGCGACAACAACGTCAGCGTCCTGAAGAACCTCGGCGGCGGCTCCTTCGACACCGCCCTCAACTCCGCGACCGGCACCGGCCCGCGGTCCCTGGCCGTCGGCGACCTCAACGGCGACGGCAAGCTCGACCTGGTGACGAACAACGGCATCACCGTCGCCGTGATGCTCGGCAACGGTGACGGGACGTTCGGGCCACCGGCGAGCCTCACCCTGCCGGGCCAGTTCCCCCCGGGCTATACCGGCACGACGTCCCTCCCCCAGACCCCTCTCTCCGTCGCCGTGGGCGACCTCAACGGCGACGGCACGATGGACCTGGTGGTGGCGACGAATACCTCATTCAGCGTGTTGGACGGCTGCGGGTACTACAGCTGCTATTACCACACCCAGAACGACGGCTACGTCAACGTGCTCCTGGGCAACGGTGGCGGCACCTTCGCCAGCCCCACAGTCACCCACCTGAACAGCGGCAACCCTCTCTCCATCGCTCTGGGCTACGTCAACACCGACAGCAACCTCGATGTCCTCACGGCCAACGAAGAATCCGGCACCGTGAGCGTGCTCCTGGGCAACGGCAACGGCACTCTCCAGGCCCCGGTCGACTCCTCCGCCGGCTACTACCCGCTATTCCTCGCCGTGGGGGACTTAAACGGCGACGGC
>JACOUH010000295.1 GCA_016177925.1 Planctomycetota bacterium
CGAGCACCGGGTGCAACTCGTCACCAGCTGTAAAGACCTCGAAGCCAAAGCCCGGGAGAAGTTCCGCGTCCGCACCGGGGTGCGCGGCACCTGGCGCATCGAAACTTCCCGCAAGGACTACGACGAGGGGATGGAACTGGCCCGCGCTGGCCATGAAGCACGACCAGGAGCTGCGCACCGAACTGGACGCCCGCTTCCGCTACGTTCTCATCGACGAGTACCAGGACACCAACCAGGCCCAGTACGCCCTGGCGCGCGGCCTGTCGGTTGACTTTCCTAATCTTTGTGTTGTCGGCGACCCTGATCAATCGATCTACGCATGGCGTGGTTCTGATATCCGTAATATCCTTGATTTCGAGCGCGACTTTCCGGGCACCCGCGTGCTGACCCTGACGCAGAACTACCGCAGCACCAAGGCCATCCTGCGCGCGGCCAGCCACCTGATCGCTCACAACGAGAACCGCAAGCCGAAGGACCTTGTCACCGACAACCCCGAGGGCTGCGCCGTCATCGTGCTGACCTGCGAGAACAGCACCGAAGAGGCCGAGGGGATCGCCAAGCGCATCCGCAAGGCCGTCGAGAAGGGCGGGCGGCGCTATCGCGACTTCGCCGTCTTCGTCCGCATGAATGCCCTGACGCGCGGGCTGGAAGCGGCCTTCGTCAAGCAGCGCGTACACTACCAGATCGTCAAGGGATTGGCATTCTTCGACCGCAAGGAGAACCGCGACGTCCTGGCCTACCTGCGCCTCTTGCTCAACCCGCGCGATGACCTGTCGTTCTTGCGGGCGGTCAACGAGCCGGCACGCGGCATCGGCAAGGTGTCGCTGGAGCACCTGCGGGCCTACGCCGAGCCGCGCGAGTTGAGCCTGCTCGCGGCCGCCGGCCAGGTTGACAAGATTCCCGCCATCAAAGGGAAGGCCGCAACATCGCTGCGGAAGTTCGCGAAGCTGATGGACGACCTGCGCAAGTACGTCGATGCCGCACCAGACGAGGTCATCTCCCAGGTGCTCGACAAGAGCGGCTACCGCGAGGCCCTCAAGGAGTCGAACGAGGAGGAGGACCAGGAACGGCTGGCCAACGTCGAGGAACTCATCACCGCGGCGAGGCAGTTCGCCCACGAGGATGAGTCACGCACGATCACCGACTTCCTGGAGAACGTCACGCTCGCCAGTGATGTCGACGGCTGGGATGAGCAGCAGGACTGCGTCTCGATCATGACGCTGCACGCGGCGAAGGGGCTGGAATTTCCCGTCGTTTACATGGTCGCCGTGGAGGAGGGCATCCTGCCGCACCAGCGCAGCATCGATTCGCACAAGAAGGACCAGATTGAGGAGGAGAGAAGACTGGCGTTCGTCGGCATGACGCGCGCGCGCGAGGAGCTGTACCTCTGCCACGCCCGACTGCGTGACTTCCGCGGCAGCACGCTGTACGCGATCCCGAGCACGTTCATCGGCGAGCTGCCCGAGGACGTCATGCGGATCGACCAGTCCGACGGCGCCCGCGTGGCGGGGACGATGGACCGCTGGCGGAGTGGCGGTCCGGCCGCCGCCGAGGGCTGGCTCGACGCCGGCATCCCGTCGCGTGCCGAGCCGATCCCGCCAGCGCACCGCCGCAAGTCGGGCGAGGGCGAACAGACATCGGAGTCGGGCTACGGAGAGGGCTTACTGGTGCGGCACGAGAAGTATGGGGTGGGCCGCATCCTGGAGGTCCACGGACACGGCTCGCTGCGCACGGTGAAGGTCCTCTTCCAGAAAGGCGGCGAGCGATCCTTCCGCGTCAACAACGTCGAGCTGGAAATCGTCCACGAGGACTGAGGACGGATGAGGCGCCGAGCGGCATGCAGGCGTTTCCCTACGGCAGTTCCATCGCCGCCTTACGCTGATGATTTCCGCCGGGGATCGAGATCAGCGTAGATGTCCAGCCGCGGGTCATCCCAGCCGTCCCGCGCGAAGACCTCCATCGCTGCCCGGTAGGCGTCCTGCGACCAATCTTCGTCGCCCAGCACCCCCTTGAAATACTTCCTCCGTGGAGACGGGGAGTAACAGGGCCCCGACCTCACGCGGGCCGCGGGGCCACGGTTATCGCTGCTTCCCGTCTGGCTTCGGCTGTTTCTCCGGCCACAGCCCGCGGAGCCAGTTCTCCGCCCTGGGGCCGAGGTTCTTGCCGGTCAGTTCGCGCAGGGCGAACAACACCGCCTCCCGCTGCGTGCTTCGTCCCTTCTGCCTGCGTTGCAGCAGCTCGGCGGCCTGCACGGGGGTCAGCAGGCGCTGGCGAACCACGTAGTCAAAGCGCTGGTGAGGCGGCGCTTTCTCGTGGTCCTCCACCTGATGCATCACGGAAAAATCCTGGCGCAGATAGGTGATGTCGGCCCGCACGAAGGGGCCCGGGTCCTCGCCCTGGCCGCCCCCGTAGCCGATGAATGCGGGGGACTCCTCGGCGGGCGAGAGGGCCCTGAAGGTTGCACGGATCAGGTCCTTTTTCGAGAACGAGGGCGGATGGCAAAGGGCACAGTTCCGCAGGTGGTTGACCCGCACCAGCTCGGGCACGACCTGATACCGGGTCCGCCCCTCCGTGACGGTGGTGGGCAGGGTAGGGTCGGGCTCGCCAAGCATTCGGACCAGGTCGAGGACGGTTTCCTTCAGGTCCAGCGCGACGAGGGCCTCCGCGGCGTGCCCGGCCGCCGGCGCCCACGGATAGCGGAGCTTCCTCAGCAGCAAGGGAACGTAGTCATTGCGCGACCGCGTCCGCAGCTCCCGAATCGCCCGCTCGCGCACCTCCGGCGCCAGGTCCAGCACCGCGCGCCGGACCAGTGCCTCGGCCGCCTCACCCCCGCGAATCCGGCCCAGGACCTCGGCGTACAGCAGCCGGACGCTGGAGTTCTCCGCCTGCAAGATCTGGGTCATGACGGGAATGGCGTTGGGGGTGAGCCAGGTCTCCTTCTCGGTCTCCAGCAGCGCTTGACGCAGCGCGGCAGGGTCCGATTTGCCCAGATGCTCATGCAACTTGCGTGAGAGATCCTGGAACTCCTTCGCCTCGTCCTTGGCGAGTTGACAGGCTTTCCCCTGGCGCAGGGGAAGCCCTGCCAGGTCGGGCCGCTTCGATTGCAGCGACGCCGGGCCGTCATAGCGGCCCCCCTGCTCCAGCAGCTGATTGACGGTGACAAACACGCGTTTGGAGGTATTGGGGACCGTGTCGAGGGCGACCTCGGGCACACGCCGGAGTTCAGCACGCAGGTCGTCTTCGTCGAGCCGCTGCAACCGCTTCAGGGCGAGGCGAGCGACGGGCTGCTCCGCAGGCCGGGGAGGCTCCGGCGGCGCGGCGGCGTTGGGGGCCGGGCCTGTGGCCCGAGGGCGTGCGGCCGACCGTTTCGCTGCCGGTCCCTGCAAGGGAGGCGCAATCGCCTTGGCCCCGCCCGGCGGGGGCCTGGAAATTGCTTTCGCCGAAAGCGGCTGTACTTCCAATTGTCCTGCTGACTTCAGCGAGGTCGGCCCCTGGGACGCCACCCCCTGTTCGGCGGAGCCGGGGGCGGTTTCCCCTGCCCGAGCATCCGCCACGGCAGTCGCGACTATCTTCTTGCTCCCCGACCCCGGCGCGCTTCGCTCGACGGCCCACACGCAGACAACCACTCCCGCGACCCCCGCCAGGAGCCCCGCAACGAGTTGAGAGACGACCCATCTGCGAGTGTAGAAGTGCGAGGATGCTAGACGATCCACTTCGTCCGAGGCCGCATCGGGCTCTGCCGAAGACCGCGGGGCATTGGACAGGGGGATGCAGCAGTGCGGGCAGCGGAAAGGGGTCGACATAAGGGACTCCTTGCGAGAGGTGTGGTTCCCTTTTCTGGGGGGGAGAATGCGCGGGGCCGGCAGACTTGCGCAAGGAATCGAAGAAATGGTGTCGTTGAGGGAGAAAACCTTCGCCGACCAGCCCGACGCGCAAGCGAGGGAAGGAATCACCCTTGGCCGACGCGTCCCCCGCCGCCTTGTTACTCCTGGGAGCGGGCCCCGACGCGCTCTGCCCTGGCGTAGCCGCGCTCAAGGAACGATCGCTCAAACCAGCAGAAGTAACCGTAGGCCGTGCCGACGATCAGGTCGGGATCGCCGTCGCCGTTCCAGTCGACCACCGCCGCGAAGGGGCCGTACGGCACCGCCGGCATGCGCAGCGACACGCCTGCGGCAAACTTGCCTCGACTCAGGTTGCGATACAACACCACCTCGCCCGCCGCCGAGCTGCCGACCACGTCGATGCGGCCGTCGCCGTCCCAGTCGGCGGCATAGGGGATCATGCGGATCTTCAAATCGCCGATCTCGTCCGCAGCGGCGAACCGCGGCTCCTTCTTCGTGCCGAGGTTGCGATAGAAGCGCACCTTGCCATAAGTGTCGCCGACGACCAGGTCGACCAGGCCGTCGCCGTCGAAGTCGGCCGCGGTCAGCGTCGTCCGCGCTCCCTGCAGGACGTCGAAGTCCATCTTCTGACCGGGCCGCGGACCGACGCGGATCGGGCCGTCCTTCGTGCGCAACTGCTCGCCCTTCTCGTCGAAGCGCGGGGGCTTTCCGCCAAGGTTGCGGTGCCGCCAGACGTGGCCCTCGTGGGTGCCGTACAGCAGGTCGAGCCGGCCGTCGCCGTCCAGGTCGGCCAGGTGCGTGAAGGTCCAGTCGTCGCCGCGCGGCACCGAGTGATCGACCCGGTTGCCCGGCGGCAGCAGCGACTCCGGCCGATATTCGCCTCCGCCCTGGTTGAGGTGAACCGTCAGACCGCTGAGGATGTCGGGACGGCCGTCGCCGTTCCAGTCGATAAACTGGACCCCGAAAGTCGGCAACGGTGCGCTGCTCCACTCCCCGGGCAGCGGCCGCTCATCGACGGCGAACTTCGGCGTTTTCTTCGTGCCGACGTTCAGCCAGACGTAGACGTTCTCGCCAGCGCTGACGACCAGGTCGAGCAGGCCGTCGCCGTTGACGTCCACCGCCCGCGGCGTCCCCAGCGCCGCGCGCGGGAATCGCCCGACCTTGGGGAAGGGCCGCTCCACCAGGCGGGGCCGAGTGCGCGTGCCGACGTTCTCCCAGTAGCGCAGGAAGTGCTCGGCGTCGACCGAGTCGCCGCCGCCGGCCGTCATCGGCATGTTGCCGCTGATCAGGTCGAGGTCGCCGTCGCCGTCGAAGTCGGCGGCGCACGGGGCCGCCGCCCAGTCGCCGACGTTGAGCGGCTTGCCGTCTGCCTCCAGCGGACCGCGCAGTGTCAGCTTCGGCGTGCCGTCGGCGTTCTTGCCGACGTTCTTGTAAAAGTAGATGCGGCCCGTGATAACGCCGCCGGCCAGCAGGTCGAGCCGGCCGTCGCCGTCCCAGTCGACGGCCTCGAGCACGGGATAATAATCGAGTTCGTAGACCCCTGGAGGAGATTTCGGCACCGGCGCGACCGGCAGAGCGAGGGGTTTGCCATCGGCGGTCACGAAACCGCGATTGACCAGGCGCGGCGCGCGATTGGTGCCGACGTTCTTGAAGAACAGGATGCGGTTGCGCTCCGCCCCGCACAGCAGGTCGGTGACGCCATCGCCATCCCAGTCGACCGCCAGCGGCGCCGATCCCCAGCCGACATCCAGCGGCTTGCCGTCATCGGTCAAGACAAGTTGACCGTGCGGGAACGCCGGTGAAGTTTTCGTGCCGCGATTGCGATAGTACAGGACGTGCCCACGCGATCCGCCCAGCAGCAGGTCGGGCAGACCGTCGCCGTCCCAGTCCGCGACGGCGACGCGCGAGTGGATGACGCCCGTCGTGCTATGACCCAGCGGGGCGCAGCGGTGGCTGCCATCGCCGACGAAGCCGCGCGGCGCCAGCCGATCCGGGACACGGCCTTTCGGCAGCAGGCGGAACGAGATGGCGTACCACGAGTCGCGGCGGGCCTCCTGCGTGTGCAGCCAGACGAGCCGGCCACCCTTGCCCTCGCCAAGCAGGTTGTAGAAGTCGCCCCAGCGCGGCCGCGACACGAACTGGAGCCGAAGCCCATCGGTGGCGTGGACATTCTGCTCGCACTCGAGGAAGTCGTACGGGATCGCGTCATCATACCAGCGGAAGGGCAGTGGCTCGGAGAGGGCCTTGCCGGTCCCTGCCTCGCAGCGAACGACACGGAGAGAGGCCGGGTCGAGCCGGCGGTTGGCGTCGAAGTCCACCGCACAGAGGCGGAACTCGGCGGGCGCCTCGTCGCGCTGCCGGCGGCCAATGTCGACCGCGGACACGCGCACCAGGACGCGGACGGTATCCTCGGCGAGGCGGGTGTCCTTCGTGTCCGTGCCGGCTGTCGCGGCGAAAACAGCAGCAAGGAAACCGAGAGCGGCTAGGCGACGGGTGAACGGCAACATCGTTTTTCTCCTGGATGTCGGAGCACGGTTCGAGCTGGTACAGTGGGACGAGGCGAGCCCCAATTTACCCGTCGCGCACCGTCGAGGAAAGGAGTTTCTTCGTGGGATTGGTCCTCATCACCGGCGTCAGCGGCGAGGTGGGCCGCGGCGTCGTTCCTCTCCTGGAACGGCAGTTCGAGTTGCGTCTGCTCGCGCTCGACGAGCCGCACGACCCGCGCGGCGTTTGCGCCGACCTGCTCGACTGGGAAGCGCTATCGCGCGCGCTGGAAGGCGTCGAGGCAGTTCTGCACCTGGCGGTGGCGCCGGGGTATCCGGGCACTTACGAGGACGACGCCTTCAATGACTTGCGTTTCGACGTCAACGTGAAGGGGACGTTCCACGTCTTCGAGGCGGCCCGGCGGGCGGGCGTCCGCCGTGTGGTTCACGTCAGCAGCCTGATGGTGGTCTGGGGTTACGGGGCCGAGACGATGGTGCTGGGCGACGCGCCAGTTCGGCCCGTCGGCACCTACGCATTGACCAAGGCCCTCGGCGAGGAAATCGCAAGGCATTACGCCTCGCGCGGCCTGGAAGTGGTGACGCTGCGTATCGCAGCGCCGCTCGACATCAGCGATCCCAAGCTGCGGCACAAGCCTGTGCGGCCGCAGCAGGTGCCGTTCCCCGATCTGGCAAAGGCGTTCGCCCTGGCGCTGACAGTGCCGTTGTCCGGCTATGAGGTGGTGACAATCGTCGGCGAAAGTTCGCGGCGTGTGTGGGACCTCGGCCCGGCCCGCCGTGTCCTCGGCTACGTCCCGCAATACCGGCTCGATGATCTTGGCGTCCAGTTCGCCGATGCGTTCGACGTGCCGCCTCGAGTTCCCGGCACCTGAACGGTTGAGATCGTCTTTCAGTCGGCCGGCGTCTCCTCGTCCTTGTTGGGCGACCCGCTGGCGCGGGTGCCCCGGCGGCGGGTGGCGTCCTGGTCGAGGCCGTTGAGCGTCTCGGAGCTGAGGTTGCCGAAGTCATACTCGCTATGCGGCGCCTCCTCGGGATTGCGCTCCAGGTCGCGCTTGAGGTGCTGGCGGCGGCGCTTGTTGCCGGCCTTCTTGATTTCGCGCTTCAGCTGCCGCTGCTTCCGTTTTTCGTCGCGCTGTGCCATGACCGAAAGACACCGGGGCGAAGGAGAGGTTCATCGAGCTTCGAGCGAGTGGCACAGACCTTTCCGTCTGCCCCGCCCTTCTTCTCCCAGAGCCCTTACGGCTGCCGGGCCTTGCGCAGTTCCTCCTCGAGATCCTTCGCGACGTTGTCCTTGGTGGTCGCATCGGTCTTCATCCGGTTCTTGACCACGTTGATCGCGTTGACGTAGTCCTGGCCATTGCGGTCGATGTCGTCGAAGATCAGCCGCACCGCGGGGGTCAGGGCCAGCACGATCTTCCACTGCTCCGCCTCGCGCTTGAGCGGGATGGCCGCGGTCCCGACCGCACGCAGCTGGCTGCCCGTCTCGACGGCGACCGGCGCTACCGCCGCATCGTCGCCCTTCTTCTGGATGGTGTCGACCACACGCAGCCGCTTCGGGAACGGCTCCCGGTCCGCCAGCATGGCGTTGGCCTTGTCGGAGCGGATGCCGTGCTGCTCCATGGCGTGGCGGAAGTCGTCGATGGCCTTGGCCAGCTGCTCCGCCTTGTCGGCGACCTTGCGGAACTGCACGGCATACTCGCCGTCGAGGTAGTTGGCCGCTTCGTTGTAGTCGCGGCTCTCCATCGCCTTGTTGAAATAGTCCATCGCCTCGTCGGGCGTCTTCGCCTCCTTGTAGCCTTTGAGAGTGCTCTTGGCCTTCTGGAAGAGGCTAATCACGGCGTCGCGTTGGAAGAGGGCCAGGTAGCCGACGGTCCCGATGATCACGATCAGGACGAGTTGGAAGAAAAGTCTACGCACAATGCAGGCACCTCCACGGAGCGAGAACAGCGTAGGAACAGGGGAGAAACATCCTTCGTGTCATTATGACTCAGTTCACGCCCTTGACACAAGCAACTTCTTCCGCTGCCTCTCCCCTTTAGCGGACCGGCCTTCCTTCTGGCCGTGCTCGGCTTCGGCGTGGCCAACACGGTCCGCCGTCGCTTGAATGAGACCCTGGGCGTTCGCGCTGGCCGCGGACGGGAGCCCCTCCCTCTTCCCGCCACCGACGAGGTCCTCGTCATGAAGCTGAGCAACTACTCGCTGACCTACGCCCGCGAATTCGCCGCCAAGCGCATGGACGTGTTCGCGTTCCTCTCGCTGTGCCGGCAGCTCGGGGTGGAGGGTGCCAGCCTGCACGTCCGCCAGCTCGACAACACCGACCCGGCCTATCTGAAACGCGTGCGACGGGCGTACCTCGACAACGGCCTATCGGTGTCGATGCTCACCGTGTCGACCAACTTCGGCCAGCCGGCGGAGAAGCACGAGGCGGTGTTCGCTTCGGCGCGAGCCGCCCTCCAGGCTGCCGTCTCGCTGGGTGCGCCGCTGTTGCGCATCTTCGCCGGCTCGCCGCCCACTGAGGCGGAACGCGGCCGAGCCTTCAACCGTGCCGCCGCTGCGGTGCGCAAGCTCTGTATCGAGGCGGCCGATGCGGGCATCCCGATCGGCCTACAGAACCACAACCACGGCGCCCTCGTCCGCACTGGCGACGAGGTGGTCCGCTTCCTTAAAGCGGTCGACCACCCCAACCTTGTGTTCGTCCTCGACACCGGGCAGTTCGCCGGCAGCCGCGGCGCCAGCGGCGCGCCGCCCGCCAAGCTGCGCGGCGCCGACTACCTCGCCAGCATCCGCCAGACCGCCCCGCTGGCCCGCCACGTCCGCGCCAAGTTCTACAACCCCGACCGCGACGGCGCCGAGCCGTTCCTCGACTACCCGAAGATTGTTGACCTCCTTGCCGGCGTGCATTACACCGGCTTCCTCGACATCGTCTACGAGCCGGGCACCGGCGGCAACGGCCCCGGCGAGGACCCCACGACGGCCGTGCCGCGCGTGGTGCGGTATCTGCGCGAGCGCATCCGCGCTGTCGAGCAGTCCGGCACCCCGAGGGCGAAGGCGCCGGTTCGCTACCGCGGGCTGAGCAACGACAAGTATTTTGCCGAAGAGCGCGTGCGCGTGGCGCGGGAGGTGACGTTCCTGGAGGGGCCGGCGGCCGACCGCAGCGGCCGGATCTTCTTCAGCAACATCCCTGCCCAGCGCATCCTGACCTGGGACCCGAAGGCGGCCCGGCTGACCGTCTTCCGCGAGCACAGCAACCAGGCCAACGGGCTTCGCTTCGATGCCGACGGCCGGCTGCTCGCCTGCGAGGGCGACCGCGTCACGCGCACCGACCTGACGACCGGCAAGGTGACGGTACTGGTAGACCAGTACCAGGGCAAGCCGCTCGGCGATTTGGAATGGGACGGCTTGAACCTGGCGGAATTGAATTTCGACGGCATCGCGACGTCGCCCGACGACAAGGTACTCTACCTGATCGACGCCGACGGCGGCGCGAAGCGGGCGCGGCGGATTCGGGCCTACGACCTGAAGGCCGACGGGACGGTGGCGAACGAGCGGTTGGTGTACGACTTCTATCCCGGCCGTTCCGGCGACGGCATGAAGGTCGACGCAGAGGGCAACCTGTACGTGGCGGCCGGGCTGCACCGCCGCCGCGGCAGCAGCGAGACGCTCGACACGCGGCCGGGCATCCACGTCCTCACGCCGCGCGGCGGGCTGGTGGCCTTCCTCGAGACGCCGGAGGACACGATCACCAACTGCGCCTTCGGCGGCGACGACCTCCGCACCCTGTACGTGACCTGCGGCAAGCTGCTGCTGAGTGTCCGCACGCGCATCCCCGGCAAGCCGGCCTACCGGCCCCTCAAGTAGGTCAGGCTTTCCAGCCTGACGCGGTCTCCACGTCAGGCTGGAACGCCTGACGCGGTCTCCACGTCAGGCTGGAAAGCCTGACCTACGTGCGTTGCTTTCGTGCCGGGGGAATACGGACCATGGCGTCCCGGGACGGGGGATAGGACGGCGGTCGCCTGGCTGGGGTCGAGGTTCGTCAGTCCCTGCTCGTCCAGCTCCAGGATGTAGCACGAATCACAGCTCCCCGGCTCCGCGAACGGGGTCAGGGCACCGGTCACGGCTCCAGGCGTTGGGAAGCGAGCGGCAGCCGACTTGGCCATCATCGTCCGGACCACCTCGCCCAGCCCGCGCGGCAGTTCCGGGCGCAACCGCTCCACGGGCTGCGGTTCCTCGCCGCGGTGACGGCGGAGCTTCTCCTCCCATCCCCCTCCGGGGAAGGGAGGATGACCGGTCAGCAGGTGGTAGAGCGTGCAGCCCAGGGCGTAGACGTCGGCACGGGTGTCGACCCGGCCCGGGTCGACGGCCTGCTCCGGGGCCATATAATCGGGCGTACCGCCTGACGCCGCGGAGGCCGGAACGGCGCCGGCGAGAGACGCCAGGCCGAGGTCCAGCACCTTGACGACATTCGCACACGAGGTCAGCAGGAGGTTGGACGGCTTGACATCCCGGTGGACCAGACCGCGCTCAAGGGCGTGTTGCAGACCCAGCGCCGCCTGGCGGGCGTAGTCGCACGCCCGCCCCACGGGCAGCGCCCCCTGGTCGCGCACCATCCGGGCCAGGTTCCGGCCCGTGGCGTATTCCATGACCAGGAAATACGACTCGCCAGCCCGGCCGCCGCCGTAGGTCTGAAGGAGGTTGGGGTGTTCCAGGCCGGCCCCCGCCCAGAGTTCGTGACACAAGCGGTCGACCGCCTCGTCCGGGAGCAGCCCCTCGCGCAGCACTTTGAGGGCCACGACCCGACCGTTCCCCTGGTAGCGGGCCTTGAAAACCCGCGCGGTGCTGCCCTCGCCCAGAGGGCCCAGCACGACGTAGCCGCCGAGCTGGAGTTCGTGCCCCCGGCCGGCGAAGAGTTCCTGGGCCTGGTAGGCGGTCAGCCAGCCGCGCTTCAGAACGGCACGGACCAGCTCAGACGGCCCTCCCCGATACCGGCGCTGAAGGTCTTCGAGCGCGCGCATCTCATCGGGCCCAAGGAGTTGCCCCTTGCGCAGCAGCTTAAGAACGGACGCCAGTGTTGGTCGAGACATTCCCAGCCCTTCCTCTAGTCGGATAGTCGGATAGTCGGATAGTCGATAACTCGGAACTCTCTGACTAGGGCGTTTTGCAGTCGGCCGTAGCACAGGCGTCTCGCCTGTGCCGAAGCGCGACAGCGCACAGGCGAGACGCCTGTGCTACGAGCAATTGCAAACCGCTCTAATCGACTTACCGACTTGTCGACAGGTGGAACACAGGGAGACCGCGCAGCGCGACTGCCGCCCTCCTCGCGACGGCAGACGAGGGTGAAAAATGGGGAGGGGCATACGGCCTTATGCCCCTACCCGACAAGGACGGAAGGCCGTCGGTCCCTGCCTATGACAAGACGATCGTGTAGACGCACGGAGCGAGCGGGCCACACCGACACAGGTCAGGGCGAACGGCAGTCGGTGCCGCGGACCGCGGTCGGTTGCGACCCTTGGGTCGCGTTCTGGGTGTTGCTCTCGCTCGCGTCAGGGAAAGGCGCTGGCGAAGCAGTCTCGCTGGAGTAAAACACGGTGGCGCCGACCGACACGGCGAGTGCCCCCAACAGGATGAAGAGCGTGTGCAGGAGCTTGCGCCGCGCCGCCGCCATGCCGCGCAGGGTGGCGTCCACCAGGGCGGCGACCTTGCCGGAAACGACCCCCGCCTGTCCGCCGGCAAACCCCGCCTGGACCGTGCCATGGACCAGGTGCCCGGGCAGCGGTCCCCCGTCGGGGCGCAGGGCCAGCACCAGGGCGAAAAAGCCGGCCGGCGCCTGTCGGTTGCGACCCTGCATCCGGTCGCGCAACATCTCGCGGCCGCGCGCCAGCCGATAGGACATCGACCCGGCAGGCCAGCCCAGGCGACGGGCGGCCTCTTCGTTGGTCAGCCCCTCGAGATAGCAAAGAACCAGGGGCAGGCGATACTTATCGGGGAGGCGGTTCAGTTCGGCGTCGAGGGCCGAACGCAGTTCCCGCCAGGCGTGGTCAACCGGAGGTTCTTCCGCAGCAGTCACGGACGCGACCTGCCTTTCTTGCTTACGCCGGCGGGCCGCCTGGGTCCGGGCTTTCCTCGCGGTGCGGTAAGCGACCCCGTACAGCCAACTACCCAGCAGGTCCGGATTGGCGATGCTGCCGGCGCGGCGCACCAGGATGAGGAAGGTGGCCTGGAAGGCGTCTTCGGCATCCTGCTCGTGGTCAAGGATGCGACGGCACAGCCCCAGTACCATCGGTCCGTGCCGCTGGACGAGGGCCGCGAAGGCCGTCTTGTCCTGCTGGCGCAGAAACCGATCCAGCAGTTCTCGGTCGGTCAGGTTCGCCGTCGCCGGGCCTGGGCGCTGCCCGAGAGCCAGCGGACGGCGAAGTGCCTGTGCATCTGTCATACTCATCCCTCTTCCGGAAGATGACTCCTCTCTTACACTCTGTACTGCCCAGGCCCAAGAAGACAAATGAAAAAAATGGCACTGCCTCGAAAAAAAGATGCGCGGCGTGTTTGGCGAGCGGTCCTTCGGTTTACCACCCTGGCCACCGGGACGCCCCTCCCGATCAGCAGGGTGGTGTCCACTTGTCACTCAGGGATGAGAGCGACGGCCTCGACCTCGATCAGCCAGTCGACTCCAGGGCCGGCCGGGCTACGCTGGCTCTGTCGCAACGAGCCGGAAGAAATCCTCGCGCGTGATGTTCTCTCCCGTCAGGATGATGCAGACGGGCTCTTCAAGTTCCCTCTCGTGCTCCTTGACAACGGCGATGGTGACGGCACTGGACGGCTCCACGAGCAAGCCTTGCAGATCGTACAGCAACCGCATGGCAGCGGCGATGTTCGACTCCGTGACCAGGTGAAGGGCGATGCCCCGTTCGGCGATCCGTTGCTGTACCGCCGGATGGGGATCATCCAGGACGAGGCCCTCGGCAATGGTGCGCGACCGTTGATGCGTGAAGGGAGTGTAGGTCGGAAAGTTAAACGCCTCGCAGCCGACCAACCGGACTGGCGCCGGGTGCTGCCCGAGATATTCCGTCAGCCCCATGAGCAGGCCGCCACCGCCCACCGGAAAGACGAGCGACCGGCACCCGGGCAGTGCCTCCAGGACCTCCCGGGCAATGGCCTGGTAGCCGTCGGTCCAGAGCGGGTCCAGGTGCGGGTGGACAAAATACGCCTCCCGCTCCCGGGCCACCTGCGTGGCGGTGCGGATCAGGTCGCTGCCGCCTCCGGCAATCTTGAGCAATTCCACGCCCAGCGCCTGGAGTTTCTCGTCCTTCGCCCGGGAAATCGTCTGGGGCACCACCCCCACCACGCAGAAGCCGAAGGCCCTGGCCCCGACCGCCACCCCCAGGGCCGTGTTCCCCATGGATGGCACCACCAGTTGCCTGGTTCGACCTTCCCGGCCCAATCGTTCGAGCAGGTGGATGGTCCCGCGAATCTTGAAACTGCCGGCAAGGGCCAGGTGCTCGCACTTGGCCCACACTTGCCGGTGCGGGAAGAGATTGCTCAGTCGGACCAAGGGGGTCGGAATGGTGGTCAACATGTGGACTTCCCCACAACTGGTGGACACCCAGGGAAGGGTGTAAACTTACCCTGGGAGGTCCATGATGGCAAGATCGCGACGCACCTATTACCCCGGCCCGGAAGTAGGTCAGGCTTTCGAGCCTGACGCGGCCTCAACAAGTCAGGCTAGAAAGCCTGACCTACTTTCGTGCCGGGGTAATACTCCCCGAGCTGGACACGCCGGCCGGAGGTGACCAGTGACCGAGAGGAGGACACGAAGAATCGTCGGAGCGGTGGAGCGTTTCTTTCGCCTGGGTGAGCACAAGACCACACTTCGGACCGAGGTGCTGGGTGGGGTGACGACATTCGCCACGATGGCGTACATCATCGTCGTCAACCCGGCCATCCTCCAGTACGCCGACCTGCCTGTTGGGCCGAGCACCGTGGCAACTATCCTCACCGCGGTCGCCGGCTCGCTGCTGATGGGGTTGTACGCCAACCGGCCGCTGGCGGTGGCCCCCTACATGGGCGAGAACGCCTTCCTCGCCTTCGGCCTGACCGCACTGGGGATCGGCTGGCAACTGCGGTTAGGAGCAGTGTTTGTCAGCGGCGTGGTCTTCCTGGTCATCACCCTGTTGCGTGTCCGCTCCTGGCTCGCTGACTCCATCTCGACCAGCATGAAACACAGCTTCGCCGTGGGCATTGGCCTTTTCCTGGCCTTCCTCGGGCTGTACCAGACTGGCATCGTCACCAGCTTCGTGGAAGGGATGCCTGTGCCCAAGACGGCATTGATCCCCAAACCCGACGTGCCCGTGAAGCTCGGCAACCTTTGCGACACGAGGGTTCAGCTGGCCATGTTCGGCTTCGTCCTGACCGCCGTGCTGATGTGCTGGCGCGTCAAGGGGGCGATCCTGCTGGGCATCGTCGTCACAGCGACCGCGGGTTATCTGGTGGGAGTCGGGGAAGCTCCAACGGGGGTCGTCGCTCTCCCCTTCACCGGCGACTACGACCTGAGCCCGATCGCCTTCCAGCTCGACATCGTGGGGGTCTTCCGGCTGAGCTTCCTGCCGATCCTGCTGACGCTATTCCTGATGAGCTTCCTGGACACCCTGGGCACGCTGGTCGGCGTGGGGGCGGCCGGGCAGATGCTCGACGCGCGCGGGAACTTTCCGCAGATAGAACGGCCGATGCTCGTCGATGCCTGTTCCTGCATGTTCAGCGCGCTGGTGGGGACGTCCACGAGCGGGGCCTACATCGAGTCGGCCGCCGGGGTGCGCGAGGGAGCACGGACGGGGCTGGCGGCGGTGACAACGGCGCTGCTGTTCGCGGTGGCGCTCTTCTTCATCCCGTTGGTGCAGCCGCTCCAGCACCTCAGTTACGCCTACGGTCCAGCCCTGATCGCGGTCGGGGTGATGATGCTCGGGACCGTCACGAGGATCGACTTCAACGACCTGACCGAGGCGGTGCCGGCGTTCATCACCTTGGCGATGATCGTGTTCACGTACAATATCGGCAACGGCCTGACGGCAGGACTGGTCCTCTACCCGCTGCTCAAGGTAGCGGCGGGGCGCGGCCGGGAACTCAACGCCGGTTCCGTCGTACTCGGCCTGGCCTGCCTGGTGTACTATGTGTTCGGGCTGCGGCATTAGAGAGCGAAACCAAGTTCGGTTAGCCGCGACGCGCTAGCGGAGCGCTCCGCTGGCGCGTCGCGGCTAACCACGAGGAATGGCATGAGAGTCTTATTCCTGAACCGGCCACCCAGTCCGCTGCAGCCCTGGTACGACGATTTCGTAGCGGCGCTTGGCGGGCGATTTCCGGTCGCACTCTACGACCCGGCCCGGCCGCTCGCGGACCAACTCCGCGGAGTGGGAGTGGTGATCGATCACGGGGGCTTTGGGGGAGACAGGACATTCCTTGATGCGGCTTTGCAAGCGGACGTGAAACTGTGGCAAGCCCTGTCGAACGGCGTCGATTACGTCGACCTGGAATACCTGTTGGAAAAGGGGCTGCCGTTGGCCAACACCCCCGGCCCGTTCAGCGGCATTGCCCTGGCGGAGCACGCGCTGTTCCTGATGCTGGCCCTTGCGAAAAACTATCACGTCAGCCAACGCTGCGTCCGCTCCAAGGTGTTCTACCAGCCGGCCAATGACGAACTCGAGGGCAAGACCCTGGGCGTGATCGGGCTCGGCGCGAGCGGCCGAGAACTCGCCCGGCGCGCCGGGGCGATGGGAATGCGCGTCATGGCCGTCGATGTGGTCGATATTTCGCAGGCGGTCCGCCAGGAATGCCACGTCGAGTTTTTCGCGGACCTGAGCCAATTGGACCGGGTGCTGGCCGAGTCCGACTACTTATCGCTGCACATCCCGTTGACCAAGGCGACCCGTCACCTTATTGACCGTCGTGCCCTTGGACTGATGAAGCCGACGGCGGTGTTAATCAACGTCGCCCGGGGGCCGATCGTGGACGAGGCTGCCTTGGTCGAAGCATTACAAGCCGGCCGTATCAAGGGAGCGGGCCTCGACGTGTTCGAGCACGAACCCTTGGATCCCGAGCACCCGCTTCTGCAAATGGACAACGTGATCGCCACCCAACACGTCGCGGGGACAACGACCGGGACATCGAGGCGGCGCGGCCAGGCGTGTGCCGAGAATGTGGCCCGCATTGCCCGCGGCCTGCCGGCCCTCCACCTGATTACGTCTGGGTAGCGGGCCAGCCAGACACAAGCCCGGAGCGCCAGCGACGGGATGTCCCCGCGCTGGCGCTTGGGGCTTGTGTCTACGTCTGGGTAGCGGGCCTGTAGCGTGAGTGAAAAGGGAGGACTGTCGTGTCCCGTTTATTCCCCTGCCGACCGAAGTGTCCGTTTCTCCCGATTCTCCGCGCTCACCTGACGAGCTGCATGGCCGCTCTGGCAACGGTCCTCCTGATGGCCGCGCTTGGAACGGCCCTCCTCGGCGACCGCCAACCTGTCGCGGCGGCTCAACCAAGTTCGCCACCCGAGAAAACGAAGGAAACCGCCCAGCCTTTGGCGGAACGCAAACGCGCCTACCTCCGCCGCGTCCTGTATGCGCGCGAAGACTTGACGGCCTGGCTTGCCGGCAAGGCGTTTCCATTCGCGAAATACGATCCGGAGCTGGGTTATCTTCATATTGATCGCGATTTCAAGGAAGGGATCGACGGCTCGGTCTGCTCCTATCGGTACGACCGCCGCGGCGCGCGGCGCACCATTGCCTATGCCGACAAGCCGTGCCGGATCAACACTTACGGCAATAGCTTCACCAGCTGCGAACAGGTCAGCGACGGGGAAACCTGGCAGGAGGTGCTCGCGGCGCACCTGGGTGAGCCGGTCCGCAACTTCGGAATCGGCGGCTACTCCGTGTACCTGGCCTACCTGCGCATGAAACGAGAGGAGAAGAGGTCGCCAGCCGCGTACATCCTGTTCAACATCTTCGATGACGATCACTATCGCAATCTGCTCGGCTGGCAGCGGCTCCGCTTCGGGATCAACCGGAAGTCGACCAACCCACCGACCCCCTATGTCAGGGTGAATCCCGAGGCGCGCGAACTGGTGGAACACCCGAACCCGTGTCCGACAGCCGACGCCCTTTACAAGCTCTGCGACCTGGACACCACGCTCCGGATGTTCCAGAACGATTATTTGCTGGACCGCTACGTACACCGTGAGTTGCAACGGGAACGAGGAGATGCGAAGGCGCCGGCATCGGATTTCGACGACAAGGAATTAACCCGCCTGGCCCTTTACGCCAGCATGCGGATTGTCGACAAGGTCGAGGAGTTTGCCGCCAAGGAGAAACGCAAGGTCCTTTACGTCCTTTCTTACAACCCTCAAACCCTCCGTCGCTTCCTCAAGGAGGGCAGCCGCTTCGACCAGTCGTTTGTCGATTTTCTGGACCGCCGCCGTTTGCCCTACGTCGATCTTCTGAGGGCTCACGCGGCCGACTACGCCAAGTTTTCCCCGGGCATCGATGCCTACCTGGCGCGCTACTTCATCGGCCACTACAATCCGCTGGGCAACCACTTCTGCGCATTCGCCATCAAGCAGCAAGTTGTCCGGATGCTGCAACCGCCGCCCCCCGCCTATGCAAAGAACGCACGCGAATTCTAAGAGGCGCTAACACGTTGTCTCCCTCCTGTTCCCGGTCCGGCAACCTACTCCGGCCTCGTCAACCTATCATCGAGCCGTTCCGGCTCCCCCGGTCAAGGAAATCCCCAACAGCGGTCCAGGCTCGCCCAGAATGGCAGGCTGCCCCACGCTGGCTGGAGATCTCGCCTCTTTGCGCCGGCGACCACGCAGCCATCGCGTCCAGAAGTTCGCCCCTTGGGCTCCGGCGGACCTGCCGGCGTGTCCCTCCTGGCGCACCCCGCGCGTCTGGCGAGCAGGGTCATTTCCTGCCCAGCGGCTGCGGCCCGGGAATTTCGCCGCAAGCGTGCAAAGCCAGGACGGCGAAGGCCGTGCCGGCGTTGGCAATGCGGTGCTGCGTGTGCCAGGCCTGCGACGGCGTAAACCAGCGGCCACTCTCACGTTGATGGCTCTTGAGCCAGGCGACGCCGCGCCGGAGCCGCGGGTCGGCCGCCGGCACCCCCGCCTGCCGCAGCACGTACATCACCAGCCCGGTGGCATAGCCGTCGCTCGCCAGGGACGATCGGTAGACCTTGTCCCGGCCGACGTAGACGAGGAACTCGTGGCCGTGGCCCTTCTCCGCCCGCGCCTTCCGTCCTGCCTCCGTTTGCCGGCGGGGATCGTTCGAGTTGTCCACCAGGCTGGCCAGGGACCAACCGCCGTCCGGCCGCTGCGCCGTCTTCAATTCCAAGAGGGTTTGTTCCTTTTCTTTCGGGGTCACCAAGTCCTCGACGTGCAGGCTGGCCCACAGCAGCATGGCTTGGTGGTGCAAACTGGTCGGGGGATGAGCCTTGAGGAACTTGCGAACGCCGGCCAGGCCTTTCCGGGCCGCTTCCGTGCGGGCGTAGCCGTCGGGCGCCAGGCCGACACTCAGGGCGGCGAGGGTGACCCCATAATGCTCCTCGATTTTCCGAGGCGGCGTATCGCGGAACGGCCATTCCCAGCTCCCGTCCGGCCTTTGCAGCGTCCACATGCGGTCGAGTTCCTGCCGGGTGCGGGGATGCAGCTTGCCGGTGGTGGCGCGGTCGTGAAACGCCAGGGCAGCGGCCACCTCGATGACGACGGCCGACACCCCGTCCTTGGGCAGGCTGGGCTCTCCCTCCAGTCGGTGCTCGACGATGGTTTCAAAGAACCGGCGCACCTCGGGCGGTTCCGGGGATACGGCGGCCAGGAAGGGCCGGGCCATCAAGTACGGGGGCAGCGTGTGGCAGGCGGCACACTTGCGTGTTTTCTGCCAGTGCAGGGCAGCGGTATCCAGCGAACGGGCGGCCTGCTTTAGCGAAAACGCACGGGCCAGGGGTTCGTCAGCAACGAGGGGCGGGGGCGCCGGCACGTTGGCAAGCGTCAGGCCTTCGTCGGCGCTGGCGGAGGCAGTCAGGGTCAGCACAACGGCGAAAAGGAAACACGATGAGGTCCGCATCTCACTCATCCTCCTCAATAGCTGCACGCAAGGAGGAAAGTAGTCAACGCGCTCCGCGCGTTGACTACTTTCCCCAAACCGAGGAGCTAGTTAGTCTGCCACGTCGGCGGACGGTCCGCAAGGGCTTGCGGGCGGCAAGGCTCGAGAATCCGGTTGTGTTTGCAGGCCGGCCGCCCGTCTGTTACCTTGTCCGTGTCTCGGGGTCAAACGCGGAGGGAGGAATCAAGCCGTGCGCCTTGGGAACTACCACCGTTTGCGAGCAAGGGTCGTTGTCCTCTCTCTGATCGTGCTGACGGCTTCACACGCTGCGGGGCCGAAGCACGCGGCCAACCCGGTTTTGACACCCGGCCCGGCCGCCTGGGAGGCACAGAATGTGCTCCACTGCTCGATCATCCGCGACGACAAGGGTTACAAGCTTTACTACACGGGAGAGGCGGCGCCGGGATATGCCTTCCGCTCGATCGGTGTCGCCCTCTCCCAGGACGGCATTCGGTGGAAGAAGCACGCGGGCAATCCGGTCATCTTCCCCAGCCGCGACATCAAGTCCGGCGAGTTTGACAATGTGCATTGCCATATCCCCACCATTCTCTATCGCCGTGAAGGCAAGCCGCGCTACCAGATGTGGTACTCCGGCTACCAGAACAACGGCGGCAACCGCATCGGGTATGCCCACTCCGACGACGGCCTGCACTGGGTGCGGCACCCCAGGCCTGTGCTTGGCTTCGGCAAGCCCGGCGACTTCGACGACGGTGGACTGCGCGGCCCCAATGTCATCATCCACCCGGAAACCGGCGCGTACTGGATGTACTACAACGGCACGCGACCGGGCCAGCACTACGGCCCCACCGGCCTGGCCGTCTCCAAGGATGGTATCCACTGGGAGAAACGCGGGAAACTGTCCGCGGACGAATCGCGGCTCTTGTACGGCGAGGTGGTTTATGACCCGAAGGCCAAGCAGTTCCGTATGTGGCATGACCGCGGGCCAGCGATTACCTATGCGGTGTCGCGCGACGGAGTCCGCTGGCAGGACCTTGATGGGCCGCCCCTCATCCAGCCGGACAAACCCTATGACCGAGGGTACTGCCAGGGGCCCTCGGTGATCTACCAGGCCGAGTCGAAGTCGTATTTCGTCTACTACAACGGGGCCGCCGCCGGTTATCCCGCCACGGAGCGGGTCACCATCAATTTGGCCGTCTTTCCCGCCGCGGACCTGGAAAAACTCCGCCTGCTGCCCGCCCGATGACAGGCCTAGTGCATGGCGGAAGCGGCACGAGTCGGATGCAACCCAAGCGTGAAGGCTCCTCGTTCTCGTTTCCCTGCGGAAAGGACAGCTTCGTATGACTTGCAGCCAGCACACCATTGCCCGGGCGTTTCTCTTCCTGGCCGTCTTCCTGGCGGTTCCCTCCGCTCTCGCCGCCGACCACCCGAGCTATTCCCTCGAAGAAACCATCGTCGAATACGACGTGGACCCCTCCTGGCCGAAACGGCCCGCCGACGTCAAGCCGTTCGGCTGGGTCTCGGGGATGGCGATCGACGACAAGGAACAGATCTGGCTTTTCACCAAGGGCCCGGACCCCGTCCAGGTCTACACGACCGACGGCAAGTTTGTGCGGACCTGGGGTAAGGGCCAGTTCGTCGAGCCGCACCACCTCCGCATCGATCCGAGCGGCAACATCTGGGTCGCCGACTTCGGCCTGCACGTCGTTCAGAAGTACACCCCGGAGGGGAAGCTGCTCCTGACGCTGGGCACCCGCGGCCAGCCCGGCACCGACCGGGCGCACTTCGACAAGCCGACCGACATGGCGATCACCAAGGCGGGCGACATCTTCGTGACCGACGGCTACGGCAACCGGCGCGTGGTCCACTTTGACAAGAACGGGAGGTTTGTCAGGGAGTGGGGCGGCTACGGCTCGAAGCCCGGGCAGTTCGTCCTCCCCCATGCGATCGTGGTCGATTCCAAGGGGAAACTGTACGTGGCTGACCGCAACAGCGCCCGCATCCAGGTCTTCGACCAGGCGGGCAAGGTCCTCGACCAGTGGTCGAACCTGATTATGCCCTGGGGCATGAGTGTCACCGCGAAGGATGACCTCTGGGTCTGTGGCTCGTCTCCCCACTGGTGGTATCGCAACGGGAAATATCCCGAGATCAAGGACCAGTTATTCATGCGCTTCTCGCCGGCCGGCAAGGTGCGGCAAGTGTGGACGATTCCGCTGGCGGTCAAGGGCAAGGAGAAACCGGGCGATGGCATCGGCGTCCACTGCATCGTCCAGGACTCCAAGAAAAACCTCTACGTGGGCGACATCTACGGCGAGCGGGCCCAGAAGTTCGTCCCTGTCGCCAAGAGGCCAAAAGGCGAAAAGTAACAAGGGTCGCGCCAGCTTCTTCGGCCCTGCTCTCCTCGCCCTCAGGAGTGCCATCCGTTTCGGCTCGCTTGTTGCACAGTGATGAGGAAGACGCATGAGCTGCTCGATTCGCGCCGCCTGGGCCCGGCTGACGCCCGGCCTGGTCGCGCTGGCCGTCCTGACGGGTCCGGGCCGGGCGCAGACGCCGAAGAAGGTGGACTTCGCCCACGACGTCCTGCCGCTGCTCAAGGCCCGCTGTGCCGAGTGCCATACCAACGGCAAGTACAAGGGCTCCTTCTCCCTCGACACCCGCGCCGACGTACTCAAGAAGAAAGCCGTCGTCCCCGGCAAGAGCGGTGACAGCGAACTCATCAAGCGCGTCACCAGCGCCGACAAGGACGTGCGCATGCCGGCCAAGGGAGAGCCGCTGTCCGCGAAAGAGGTTGTGCTGCTGCGGGCCTGGATCGACCAAGGCTTCGCCTGGGAGGATGGCTTCTCCTTCAAGGTCGCCGACTACGTCCCCCCGCTCAAGCCGCGCCGGCCGACGCTGCCGCCCGCCCGTAACGGCCGTGAGCATCCCATCGACCGCATTATTGACGCCTATTTCGCACGGCACAAGGTTCAATCTCCCGCTCCCCTGGACGACACGGCCTTCGTCCGCCGGGTCTACCTCGACCTGATCGGCGTGCTGCCGGCCCCCAAGGAAGTCGATGCCTTCCTCGCGGACGGCAGCGCCGACAAGCGCGGGCGTCTCGTCCGCAGGCTGCTGGACGACAACCGCTCTTACGCCGAGCACTGGCTGACGTTCTGGAACGACCTGCTGCGCAACGACTACGCCGGCACGGGCTATATCGACGGCGGCCGCAAGCAGATCAGCGCCTGGCTCTACTCGTCCCTGCTGGACAACAAGCCCTACGACCAGTTCGTGCGCCAACTCATCAGCCCGACGCCGGAGTCGGAGGGGTTCATCAAGGGCATCAAGTGGCGCGGCAACGTCAACGCCAGCCAGGTGCAGGAACTGCAATTCTCCCAGAACGTGTCGCAGGTCTTTTTCGGTATCAACATGAAGTGCGCCTCGTGCCACGACAGCTTCATCGACAAGTGGAAGCTCGCTGATGCCTACGGCCTGGCTGCGATCATCGCCGACAAGGAGATGCAGATCTACCGCTGCGACAAGCCGACCGGCCGCAAGGCCAGCCCGCGTTTCGTCTTCCCCGAGCTGGGGACGATTGACGCGGCCCAGCCGAAGGCGAAGCGGCTGGAACAGGTCGCCCGCCTGGTGACGCATCCCGACAACGGCCGCTTCCCGCGCACCATCGCCAACCGCCTCTGGCAGCGGCTGATGGGCCGCGGCCTCGTCCACCCGGTGGACGTGATGGCCAACCGGCCGTGGAACGACGACCTGCTTGACTACCTCGGCGTCTACCTCGCCGATCAGCAGTACGACCTGAAGAAGCTGCTGGAACACATCGTCACGTCGCGCGCCTACCAGTCGCGGCCGGCGCCGGTCAAGGCCGAGTCGTCCGGCGAGGACTACGTCTTCCGCGGGCCGGAGGTGCGGCGGATGACGGCCGAGCAGTTCCTCGACGCCGTGTGGATGCTGACGAAGACCGCCCCGGCGAAGGCAGCCGCCCCCGTGCGCCTGCCGGAGTTCGACAGCACGGTGCCGGCGGAGCGCCGCTTCGTCCGCGCCGCGCTGGTCCATGCCGATGGCCTGATGCGCGCGCTCGGCCGGCCCAACCGTGAGCAGGTCGTGACCACGCGGCCCGACCAGCTGACGACGCTGGAGGCGCTGGAGCTGTCCAACGGGCAGATCCTCACCGACCTGATGAACCGCGGTGCGGCCAACCTGCTGAAGGAGAAGTCGAAGGAGCCGGACGAGCGAATCGAGGACGTCTACCGGCGGGCACTGTGCCGCAAGCCGACGGCGGACGAGTTGGCCGCGGCGCGCGACCTCCTCGGCTCGCCGGTAACGGCGGAGGGGGTCGCGGACCTGCTCTGGGCGGTGGTGATGCTGCCGGAGTTTCAGTTGATCCGGTAGAATAGATCCGGAAAGGAGGCAGTCATGATCGAACTGACCGAACAGCAACGGCAGGAACTGTCCGCGTCCGAGCCCTACGTGATAGACCCCCAGACGCGGGAGGAGTACGTGCTGGTTCGCCGGGCCGTGTACGAACGGCTGCGCGCGCTCGTGGAGGACGACACGGTCCTCGCCACCGGCGAACTGGTGGACCGGATCATGGCCGAGGACGACGCCAACGACCCGACGCTGGAGAGCAATTTGTATGAACGATGACGCAGTGGATTGGGACGCATTTAGGCGAGGCGAGACTCAAGCGCGCGATGATGTTGCGGCGGGGCGCCTCTGTTACAGGCGTCACGGTCACCCAGGTCCTTGGCGACACGAATTTGAAGTGTTGATGAGGGACCAGTTTCGGATTCGAGTCGTGGACAGTGGCTCTTGCCTTGTTAATCCCGAGATAGTCTCCTTCGATGACGGCTACAATCAGGTGATCGTTCAGGAGATTGCGGCGAATTACGGCTCAGATGCATTCTCTGCCGTTGTTGAGGAGGCAAAGGCTCTCGCCTTGCAACGCCACCGCGAGTGGAGGGATACGAACGATGGCCCCGCAGACTAATCCCGATATCAGCTTCTGCCGCCGCGATTTCCTCCGCGGTATGAGCGCCGCTGCACTGGCGACCGTGGCCGCCGGCGAGCCGCGCCCGCTCCAGGCCGCCGAGAAGGTCGAGCACCCCCGGCCCACTGCCGATACCTGCATCCTCCTGTGGATGGCCGGCGGCATGGCGGCGCCCGAAACCTTCGACCCCAAGCGCTACCTCCCCTTCGAGGTCGGCCTGCGCGCCGACAAGATCCTCTGCACCTTCTCGGCCATCGACACGGCCGTCGATACCATCAAGATTTCGCAGGGGCTGGAGAACGTCGCCAAGGTAATGGACCGGGCGACGCTGATCCGCTCGCACGTCGTCGCCGACCTGGGCAACATCCTGCACTCGCGGCACCAGTACCACTGGCACACCGGCTACGTCCCGCCGCAGACCGTCGCCTGCCCGCACCTCGGCTCCTGGGTCGCCCGGGTCCGCGGCCCGAACAACCCCGCCATCCCCGCCTTCATCAACATCGGCCAGCGCCTCGAAGGCGTTGGCGAGTCGGAGGAATTGAAGGCGTTCACCACTGGCGGCTTTTTCGGCACCGACCACGGCCCGTTCAACCTCCCCTACCCGACTGACGCCGTTGCCGCTGTCCGTCCCCCCAGGGGCATGACGCGCGAGCGCTTCGAGGCCCGCCAGAAGAAGTACAAGGAACTGCTCAAGCGCAGCCCGGCCGGCGAACTGGCCAGCGACTTCCACGAGGCATCGATGCTCCGCGCCATCGACAACGCCCACCGCCTGCTCAGCTCGAAGGAGCGCGACGCCTTCGACGTGACCAAGGAGCCCAAGGAGAGTTACGACAAGTACAACACCGGCCGCTTCGGCCTGGGCTGCCTGCTGGCCCGGCGCCTGACCGAGGCGGGGGCACGCTTCATCGAGGTGACGACGGAGTACGTCCCGTTCCTGCACTGGGATACGCACGAGAACGGCCACACCACGCTGGAGCGGATGAAGCGCGAGATCGACCGGCCCATCGCCCAGCTGGTCCTCGACCTGGAGAAACGCGGCCTGCTCGACCGCACGCTGGTCGTCCTCGCCAGCGAGTTCAGCCGCGACATGATGATCGAAGGGGTGCCCGGCAGCAACGCGCGGGACCAGTCGCGGGCGCCGAGCGACGTGATGAAGCAGATGATCCATTATGGCCTGCACCGGCACTTCACCGGCTCCGGCTCGGTGGTACTGTTCGGCGGCGGCACGAAGAAGGGCTTCCTCTACGGCGCGACGGCGCCCGAGCGGCCGCTGTTGACCACGAAGGACCCGGTGACCATTCGCGACCTGCACGCGACCCTTTTCACGGCGATGGGGATCTCGCCGCGGACCGCCTTCGACGTCGAGAAGCGGCCGTTCTTCGCCACCGAGGACGGCAAGGGCCAGCCGGTCAAGGCGCTGTTCGCGAACGGGTAGGCGCGGCGGTGAGCCGGGCATTCTTCGCGATGCCGGCGCTCGGCCTCGTCGCGGCCCTGGCGAAGTCATCGACAACAGCTCCAAGGCCCTCAAGGATGGCGTGATTGCCTTTCAGCTGCATGCGGGCATGACGATGAGCATCCAGATCAAGGATGGGAAAAGCAAGCTGCTTGCGCCGTAAGCGGTCTGTCGCGTTCTGCGCGGCGAAACCTGGTGCTACAACGGCAAGGATTACCGCGCCTCCCGTGGCAACGAAGCACCCGGGTTCCGGGACAGTACCATTGGGTTCTGGGTCGTTTGTGGTTCATCTGACTTAATCCGTGTTGCGTTTCACGAATTGAAACACCCAGGGTTCTGTCCTGGCACCCGTCTGGACAACATATGAATCCACCTTGACACCCGAGCAATGCTACCCTGCCACATCCCTTCAGGATCGCGAAAAAGCGACTGGCTAGCTGGCGCGTCGGGCTATTCCGCATCGTCGAGGATGCGCTGGACAGCCTGGGGGAAGGGGATGCCGGCTCGGTCCAACGCCGCGGCAAAGCCGGCGTCGGGCGATAGGCACGGGTTGGAGTTGATCTCGAGCACCCATGGCCGGCCGTCGCCATCGACGCGGAAGTCGACCCGGGCATAGCCGCGCAGCCCGAAGAGGTGCCAGCTGGCGCAGGCCAACTCGGCGAGGCGTTCGAGGAGGGCACGGTCGGCATCGGGGAAGTCGAAGCGGCGGGGCGTGTGGTGGTACTCGAACGAGGCCGCGTCCCACTTCGCCCGATAGCCGACCAGGCGCGGCTTGCCGTCCGGGAACGCAGAGAAGTCGATCTCCGCCGGCGGCAACACTTCCGGCCGGTCCTTCCCCGCCAGGACCGACAGGTTGAACTCGCGGCCCTCGACGTAGTGCTCGGCGAAGCAGGGCCGGCCCCAGCGGACGGTCCACTCGCGCAGGCGATCCTGCACCGAGCGCGCCCCCGCTTCAAGGACCACGGCATCATCAGCCATACCGAACGATGCATGCTCCCAGACGGCCTTGATGATGTACGGCGGCGACAGGCGGTGTCCCTCTGGATTGTGGCGAGCGGGGGGTGTCAACCCCCCGGTTGTATGCCCGACCCCGGTCGCGGACCGGGGGGTTGACACCCCCCGCTCGCCAACGACCCAGGGGGGCGTCGCCAGGCCCGCCGTGTGGAGGCGTTCCTTGGCGAGGAGCTTGGAGTTGCTCAGGACGAGCCCCAGCGCGGACGCTCCCGTGTAGGGGATGCCGAGGCTGTCCAGTAGCGTCGGCACGACGGGGGCCATGCGGTCGGAGCCGTCGAGGGCCTCGACGAGATTGAAGACGACGTCGGGACGTGTCTCCCGCAGGTGGTGCTTCAGGGCCGCCAGGTCGAGGGTACAGGCGAAGCGCTGCACGCCGTGGCCCAGTGCGGACAGGGCATCCACAACGGCGTCGGCCTGGACGAGGACGTCGCGTTCGTCCTCGGTCGGGCTGTCGGAAATCGCATTGTGGAGGACCGCCACACGTCGGCGATCGGCTGTCGGCGATCGGCTGTCGGCCATTGGTCCGCGCGGCTCCAACTACACGGCGAGACGAGGAGCTTTCTGAACGCTGGCCGCTGGCCGGCAGCCGACGGTCGAGACCCGTCGCGCCGCCGAGCGGACGATGCGGTCGATCAGCTCGACGTAGGGCATGCCCAGGGCGGTACACAGCATCGGCAGGTCGGAGTGCTCGGGGTGCAGCCCGGCCAGCGGGTTGACCTCGAGGAAGTGCGGGTTGCCGTGGCGGTCGCAGCGCAGGTCGATGCGGCCGGCGTCGCGGCAGCCCAGCGCCCTCCACGCCGCCAGGGCGATCTCCTCGGTCCTCGCCACCTGTTCGTCGTCCTTCGCCCGCACCAGCGGGTAGGCGACCAACTCCTCGCAGTGCTCCTTGTTGACGTAGGAATACACGCCGGGCTCGGCGCCGTCGCGGAGGACGATCTCCAGCGTGCCGAGCACGAAGGCGTCGACCCCGGTGCCGAGCAGGCCGACCGTGAACTCGCGGCCGGGCAGGTACTCCTCAACGAGCACCGGCTGATGCAACCGGGTCAGCAGTTCCTCGCAGGTGCGGCGCAGGCCGGCCCCGTCGTGCAGGACCGACGTCGGCCCGATGCCCTTGCCCGTTCCCTCGGCGATCGGCTTGGCAAACAGCGGATACGGCAGCGGTTGGTTCTCCAGGTCGTCGAGGTCCAGGGTGCGCTCGACGACGGCGAAGTCGGGCGTCGGCACGCCGGCGGCGCGGACAAGGACCTTGGTCAGTCCCTTGTGCAGGCACAGGGCCATGCGCAGCGAGTCGGAGAAGGTGCAGGGAATGCCGTAGACGTCGAGCAGGGCGGGCACCTGGGCCTCGCGGGCCGGGCCGGTCAGTCCCTCGCAGATGTTGAAGACGAGGTCCCAGCGATCGCCGCCGGCCAGGCGCTCGACGAGCTGGCGGGCGTGGCCGATGCGAGCGGTATCGTGGCCGAGCTGCCGCAGCGCGGTCTCGATGGCGTCGATCGTGTCGGGGCGATCGAATTCGGCGGTCTCTTCCTCACTGTAGCCTGCCGCCAGGTACTCCTGGCGCAGGTCATAGGTCAGACCGATCTTCATTGTCCGTTGGTCTCCTCGCGACGGATTTCCTCGTACAGCTGCCGGTGCCAGCGCTCGGCGTCGGCGCGGTTCATGCGCAGCTCGCCGATGAGCGTCAGTCCAGGACGGACCAGCTCGAGCGGGCAGCCGGGAGTCAGTTCTTCCTTAATGCCCTGTTCGTTGTAGTCGTAGGGATAGATGCGGCAGACAAGGGGCCGGACCTCCAGCGGCAAGCGGCAACCGTGCGGTCCGAGGAAGGTACAGTCGCCGCTCTGCCGGCGCTTGAGCACGCGGCGAGTCCCGTCGGCCCGGAAGACGTGGCGCATCCAGGTCGCGTCGTCGTCGTGGTCGGTGTAGATCCGGTCGCTGGCGGGGCGGAACTCGTGGAAGTCCTGGCAGCCGGTGAAGGCCTCGATGCGAGCGACGTCGCCGAGCGTCACGTAGACTTCGCAGGTCTGGCAGCAGGTCTTCATGTGCCGAGAGCAGCGGACGCAGAGGAACTCGGCCTGTTCCAGCTCCATCGGGAACACTCCTGGAGGCACCTTAGCCCGACGCGCCAGCGAGGAACACGTCAACCTCGCTTGCGCGTCGGGCTAAGCCGCTTGCTTGTGGCGGTTACCTGACCGGATCAGGGTAGCGGAACGTCTTGCCCTCGAAGTTGCGCAGCAGCAGGAAGTCACCGTCGCGGCCGACGACGGACTCGGGCTGCAGCGGGATCTTGCCGCCCCCGCCAGGAGCGTCGATGACGTAGGTCGGCACGGCATAGCCGGTCGTGTGGCCGCGCAGTCCCTGGATGATCTCCAGGCCGCGCGACACCGGCGTGCGGAAATGCGACGAGCCGGAGATCGGATCGCACTGGTACAGGTAGTACGGCCGCACCCGCATCGTCAGTAGCTTGTGGACGAGGTCCTTCATCGTCTCAACCGAATCGTTGACCCCCCGCAGCAAGACCGTCTGGGCGCCGAGCGGTACGCCGGCGTCGGCGAGCCGGCCGCACGCCTGGGTGGCCTCCGGTGTACACTCGGCCGGGTGCAGGAAGTGCAGACTCATCCATAGCGGATGATATTTGCGCAGGACCCGGCACAGGGGCGGGGTAATGCGCTGGGGCAGAACGGCTGGCATCTTGGTGCCGATGCGGACGAACTCGATGTGCGGGATCGCCCGCAGCTTGCCGAAGAGCCAGTCAAGACGGTCCTCGCTCAGCGCCAGCGGGTCGCCGCCGGAGACGAGGACGTCACGGATTTGCGGATTGCGGCGGAGGTAGTCGAAGGCAGCCTCGAGCCGGGCGGTGTCGGGCGTGATCTCGCCGTGGCCGACCACACGCGAGCGGGTGCAGTAGCGGCAGTAGGTCGAGCAGAAGTCGAGGGCCAACAGCAGCACGCGGTCGGGGTAGCGATGGACAAGGCCGGGCACGGGACTGTGACTGTCCTCGCTGAGCGGGTCGTCGGCCTCGCCAGGGGTGCGGACGAACTCGCCGGTCGACGGCACGACGGTGCGGCGGAGCGGGTCGTCGGGGTCGAAGCGGTCGAGCAGGCTGAGGTAGTAGGGGGTGATGCCGACCGGCAGCATCGAGCCGCCCTGGACGAGAGCCTCGCGCTCGTCCTGCGACAGGACGAGGAACTTGTCCAGGTCGGCAAGCGAGCGGACACGCTTGCGCGTCTGCCAGCGCCAGTCGTTCCAGTCCTTGTCGGCGACATCGGGAAAGAAGGCCTTGCGGAAGCTGCGGGTGCGGAGCGTGGTGCGGGGCCGCGGGGCCGAGGCGGGACGCGGCGGCAGGTGGCAGGGGTTGGGGGAGAGGGACGAAGAGACGCCGGAGAGAGGTTCGTGCGTCGGGCCGCAGCCGGCGGCCGGTCGGGGGGAGAGGACCGCCAGGCTGAGGGTGGTACTGGGAGGGCGGTCGTCGTCCCGAAAGCTGATGGACTCGTCGCAATCCAACTCGTTCATATCGGGTTCCCGTGAGGCACAGATGGCGACGGCGGACGCTGCAGGTCCCCGTCGTGCCGCCCACCGCGGGCCGTTCCGTGGGGCAGGTCGCTGACCTGCCGGGCGGCTGGCAGGTCAGCGACCTGCCCCACGGGGGGGCCGCGGCGGCACTGCGAGCTGGCTCGGTCGGGAGAAGAGGCGGGGCGCGGGAGGGGTTCGGTGTCGGGCGTCCATCCTGCCCGAAACGAATCCTTGCCAGGGCAAACCGCCTCCATGCCTGATCCGGTCGTCCCCCGACCAAATCACATTCCGGAATTAAAGCTTCGGCTGGGAAAAGGTCAATGGGAAGTGAGTGGGGTTACGGCCACTTTCGCGGAAAAAGAGGCGGCACAATTGGGAGATTCCTCTTGATTTGGAAAAAGGGTGTGTCGGCCACCCAACCGAGGCCGTCTGGGAGGGGTCACGACGGCCCGACGAGGGGTCGCCGCGGCCCCGATCGTTTCGCCGCGAGCCTCTGGCGAGCGTGGACGTCGTGCTCGCCCGAGGCTCGCGGCTAAACGTCCCCCGATGGGGACGGTTACTCCTTGCTCACCGCGTCCATCACCTCTTCCGTCAGAGTCAGGTTCGAGTAAACGTTCTGCACGTCGTCCTGATCGTCCAGCGCTTCCAAGAGCCGCATCACCTTCTTCGCCGTCTCGACGTCCTTGTCGACGTGGACCTTCGGCAACTGCGTGATCTCGGCGTGGATCGGCGTGACGTTGTTCTGCTCCAGCGCCGCCTTGACGTGCGAGAACGAACCCGGGTCGCAGATGATGTCGAACGTGTCGCCGGAGCGCTTCAGGTCCTCGGCGCCGGCGTCGAGGACGATGCCCATCAGCGTGTCCTCGTCGGTGCCCGTCGCGGAGACGCCGATCAGCCCCTTGCGCTCGAACAGGTAGGCGACGTTGCCCGCCGAGCCCATGTGCCCGCCGCCCTTCTCAAAGAGCTTGCGGATCTCGCCGGCGGTGCGGTTGCGGTTATCGGTGACCACGTCGACCATGACGGCCACCCCGCCGGGACCAAAGCCCTCGTAGGTGATTTCCTCGTAGGTGATCCCTTCCTGTTCGCCGGTGCCACGCTTGATCGCCCGCTCGATGTTGTCCTTGGGCATGCTGACGGCGCGGGCCTTGTCGATGGCGTAGCGCAGTTTCAGGTTGCCGTTGGGGTCACCGCCGCCGTGCCGCGCCGCGATGATGATCGCTCGGCTCAGCTTGCTCCACAGCTTGCCGCGCTTGGCGTCGACCGCCCCCTTCTTGTGCTTGATGGTCGCCCAGTGGGAGTGCCCTGACATGGTGTCTCCTTTGTCGCTGCGGTGAGCGCCGCCCCTCCCGGCGAGCGCTCTATCGATGGTGTGCGGACGTCTCCAGCTGCTTCAGCTTCTGTTCGATGTCCTTCTGACGGCCGTCGGCCTTCGGACGGATGCCGTCCTCGTACAGCTTCAGGGCCTTGCGCCAGGCGTCGGCGGCACGGCGGTCGTCCTCCAGACGGAAGTAGACGTCGCCGAGATGGTCCCAGACCACCGGGTCCTCGACGCCGTCGGGCAACGCCGTCGCCTTCTCCAGCTGCCGGCGCGCCTCCTTCAGCTTGCCGCGACGGAACAGCACCCAGCCCAGGCTGTCAACGTAGGCGGCGTTGTCGCGGTCGCTGTCGACGCCCAGCGCGTCGTTGCTGTTGCGCTGCTGCTGATCCAGCTCCAGCGCCTTGCGGATCAGCCGCTCCGCCTCCTCCAGGTGCTGATTCCGATCGGCCCACAGGTAGCCAAGGTCGTTATTGGCGTGCGCGTCGTCGGGCTCCTCCGCGAGGATCTTCTGCAGTTGCTCCTCCGACTTGTCCTGTTTGGAAGCCAGGGAGTAGACAGCCGACAGCCTGAAGCGCACTTCCTTGATCGCCGCCTTCTCCTTCCGCTCCCCTTGCTCCTTCAACAGCGCCTTGCATTCCGCCACCGCCTCGTCGAAGCGCTGCGCCAGGGCCAGCAGATGCGCTCGATCGCAGCGAAAGGCAACACGCCGTTTGTCCGTCGACGAGGAGTCCACTGCCTTGCCGATCGCCTCCAACGCCTCCTTCGTCCGCCCCAGAGCCATCTGGGCAAAGGCCATCTGGGAGTAACAGAAATCCCAATTCGTTTGCAAGGCGTGCTCCAGCCCTTGCTTGCACGTCCGGATGACTTCCTCGTGCTTGCGGGCGCGGTGCAGCACCAGGAGCAGACCGGCGTAGACCTCCGCCTCGGACTGGCGGCGGACGCCGAAGTCGCGGACGCGGCCTTCCTTGTCGAGGCAACTGCGGTAGAGCTGCTCGGCGACGTCAAGCTGGCCGGTGCGCTCCGCCAGGACGCCCAGCAGCACGCGCAGGTGATAGGACAGCGGCCGACCTTTCAGTATACCCCCGTGGACGACGGGGAGCAAAGCCTTGACCAGTTCGCGGTCCTCGCGCAGGGCCGCCAGCATGGCCCGGGCATGCGCCGCCTCAGCAGGGTCGCCTGCCTTCTTTTCGTTGTCGGGCGTGGCGGCGACAACCGCCTCATTGAGCCGATCGAGCAGCTTCCGCAGGCCGGGCTCGCCCTCGTCGCGGTAGACGGCGAACAGCCCGCGGTAGGCCTCGATGCCGCGCGAGGCGAGCAGGTCCTTGTAGGTGTGCTCCGCCTTTTCCAGCTGGCCCGCGGCGCGATACTCGCGGGCCAGCAACAGACGCAGTGCGTCGTTGAAGCGGTCGACCTCGGCATACCGCTCCAGCGCCGCAACGACCCCATCGCCGCGGTCCAGTTTGCGGAGGAGCTTGATCTTCAGTTCGTAGCCCTCGGTGCCCTGCGGCTGGCGGGCGAGATACTGGTCGAGGTGGCGCAGGGCCTCGGCGGGCTTGCCCTGCGAGATGAGTACCTCGGCAAGGTTGAAGGACAGCCGGGCCGCCCGGCCGGGGTCGCGTTTCTGGGCCGTCTCGAATGCCTTGACGGCACGGTCGGGCCGGCCCGCCTTCAGACACAGGCGGCCGATCCGCTCGTAGGCCTCGGCCGCCTGCGAGGCCAGGTCCTCGCGCGACAGGGGTCCCAGGTCGACCAGGGCGCCGGGGTGCTCCAGCAACGCCGCCACCTCGCGGAACGCCGACTCGGCCTTGTCGAACGCCCCTTCCTTCTCGTACAGCGTCCCCAGGTCATAGGCGATCGACAGGTGGACATCGGGCCGCTCCTTCAGTTCCGTGCAGGCCATTGCCTTTTCCAGGGCGGCACGGGCTTCCTTGTCGCGGTCGAGCGAACGCAGCTGGCGGGCATACAGATACCAGGTGTCATAGTCGCCCGGCTCGAGCTGGAGGACACGGTGGCAGCAGTCGAGGACGTCCTGCTGGCGGTCGAGAGCGGCATAGAGCGGCAGCATCGCCCGGCGAACGGCGACCGAGTCGGGATCGAGCCGCAGCGCCTTCTCATAGACCTTCAGGGCTTCGGGCAGTTCGTTGCGGTACACGTGCTGGGCGGCGCGGCCGTAGAGCTTGACGGCCTCGAGGTGGTCGAGTTGCTTGCGCGTCGGCACCTTGACGGGCCGCTCGGGGACGACGTCCTTGAGGGGCGATTGCTGGGCCCGGAGAGGGACGGGCAAGACGGCGAGCCCAAGGGCGATCAGGCAGGGTCGAACGGACACAGACATGACCTCTTCTCACCTCCCGCTCCGAAAGGGGAACCGTCCGGGAAGCCATTGCCCTTTCGCAGGATAGCGCGACAGCGGCGGAGGGGCAAGACGGAGAAACAGACGCTCTGCGGGCAATGCCGCGAGGCGCTCTTCCCGACCGACAGGGATTGTAACCGAGGTGCGCTCGCGTTGAAAATGCGAAATCCGCCCTGGTTAGCCGCGACGCGCGAGCGTGCGCGTGGCGCGGGCGGCGGAGAGGATCTCGGCACCGAGTTCGTGGGCTGTGGGACACTCCGCCGCGAGCGGGCAGGCGGAACAGTTCGGCTCGTCGTCCCAGCAGAATTCCTGACCCACATGGCTGGCCAACTCGGTGAACGCCAACCCCTTCGCCTTGGGTACCAGATGCTCCAGGCTGGTGCGCAGCGCTTCGCGCTCCTCCTGGTCGCGATCGAGCAGGCCCAGCCGGCGGGAGACGCGCAGCGTCGGCTCGTCGACGGGGATGGCGTGGCCACCCAGCGAATTCTGCAGCACCCAGGCGATGACGTAGTCGCTGGACGCCTGGTAACGCTGCAGCGACTTGGCCGCCTGCTTGACTCCCTTCTTGTGCAGCGATTCCAGGTCGAACGAGAAGGTCGCCTCGAAGACTTCCTGCAGGAAGGAGATGATGCGCTCGGCCCGCTGCTCCGGGCCGGACAGGTCGCCGAGGACTTCCTCCACCTCGCGCGGGGAGCTGACCCGGATCTCGTTCCAGTCGAAGAATCGCTCGCGAAGGTTGCTGAAGGCGAGATCGGCCTGTTCGCGCGTGGCGTCCTCGCGGCAGACCCCGTAGATGAACTGCTCCAGCACGGGCCGCGCTTCCTGCTCGGCGGCCT
This sequence comes from Planctomycetota bacterium, assembly GCA_016177925.1. GTDB lineage: Bacteria > Planctomycetota > Planctomycetia > Gemmatales > Gemmataceae > JACOUH01. Next base: position 34,891 of record JACOUH010000295.1, read on the forward strand.
CGCAGTTCTTCAGCAGCGAGAAGAACTGCGTCAGGGCCCGTTGTTTGTTGGTAGTGGTGGCCATACGCGTGTCAAAATCCCCCTTCTGAGGATTGTTGATTTTCGATTTTCGAGGATCGATTGTCGGTTTACGGCCCGACGGGGACGTTGTCCAGGTAGGTCGCAATCGCAAATCACAAATCAAAAATCGAAAATCCGTTTAGGAGCCCACAGGGCTCTCTTCCGCCGTTCCGTCGGCAGAGTTTGCGGGGACGTCGGGCGCGGCGCTCTCCTGGTCCTTGGGGCCCGACTGAGCGAGCGCCTCGTTGATCAGCCGCGTCATCTCGATGCTGCGCTTGACGCCCTCGTCGAGGACGAACTCGATCACCGGCGTGAAGCGCGTCTGCAACCGCTTGGCGAGCTTCGCCTGGATGAACCCGCCCGAGTGACGCAGCCCGTGCATGCAGAGGTTCTGCTCGCGCGGCGAGCCCATCACGGAGACGAAAACCTTGGCGTGCTGTAGGTCCCCGGACACCTCGGCACGGGTGACCGTGACCCCCTTGACGCGCGGGTCGCGCAACTCGAAGAGGATCGTCTCGCTGGCGACTTCCCGGATGGCTTCGGCGACACGTGCAAGTCGGTGGGTCTTCATCATCGGCTCTCGGCGGGTGCCCCTTAGCCCGCAGCGCAAGCAAAGAACACAACAAACCTCGCTGGCGCGTCGGGCTAAGGTCAGGCTTCCAGTTCGTGGTCAAGGAACTCCGCGACTGGGTGGCAGCGCAGGGCGGAGACGACCTTCTCCAATACCTCCCGCACGTCGCGTGCCTCTTCGCCGACCATCGCAAAGCCGAGGACGACCAGCTGCCGATGATCGCGTGCCTCCACCTCGGCGGCGGAGACGTTGAACTGGTTGCGCAGCCGATCGAGGATGCTGCGCACCACCTGCCGCTTGTCCTTCAGACTCTGCGACCCGCGTATCAGCAGGCGGGCCTTGAGCGAACCGACGATCATTACGACAGCGTCCGCTGGACTTTCTGGATGCGGTAGGCCTCGATGACGTCGTCCACCTTGATGTCGTCGTAGCCGCTGATCTTCATGCCACACTCGTAGCTCTGCTGCACCTCGCGGACGTCGTCCTTGACGCGCTTCAGCGAGTCCAGACCAACCGTGCGGTCCGGGGGCGGGTAGATGACCACGCCACCGCGGATGACGCGCACCAGGGCGGAGCGCTCGATCGTGCCCTGCGTGACGTAGCAACCGGCGATGGTGCCGACCCGGCTGATCTTGAAGGTGGCCCGGACGACGGCACGGCCCAGGTGGACGATCTCCTCGCGCGGCTTGAGCTTGCCCTCCAGGGCCGACCGAATGTCGTCGGTCAACTTGTAAATGATGTTGTACTCGCGGATCTGGACGCCGCGCTCCTCGGCCAGTGCCGTGGCTCGCTCGTCGGGCACGGCGTTGAAGCCGACGATGATGGTGTCCGCCGGCGAGGTCAGCGCCAGGTTGACATCGTTCTCGGTGATGCCGCCGATGCCGGTGTGCAGGACGCGGACGCGCACCTCCTCGTGGTGCAACTTCTCCAGCTCCTTGCGGATCGCCTCGACCGAGCCGCGCACGTCGGCCTTGAGGATGATCTTCAACTCGGCGACCTTGGCCTTGCTGAGGTCCTCCAGCACGGTCGGGCCGCGCGTCGGGACGGCGGCCGCATGCAGCTTCTGCCGTCGCTTCTCGGCGATGTCGCGGGCCTTGATCAGATCGTCGACAACGACGAACGGGTCGTCGGCGAAGACACCCTCGCCCTCGCTGACCGAGGCCTCCAGGCAGGTGCCCTGGGCCGGCTTGTTCGGGTTGGCCTTCAACTCGGCCAACTCAGCCACCACCGAGAGCTGCTCGAGCAGCTGGTCGATGCCCTTGCCGGTCGCGGCGCTGGTCTGCACGAACGGCACCTCGCCGCCCATGGTGTCGGGGAGCACATCCAGGCCGTACAGCTGCTGCTCGGCCTTCTTGATGTTGGCGTTGGGCAGGTCGACCTTGTTGATTGCCACCACCATGGCGACGCCGGCGGCCCGGGCGTGGCTGATGGCCTCCTCAGTCTGCGGCATGACGCCGTCGTCGGCGGCGACGACGATGACGGCGATGTCGGTGACGTTGGCGCCGCGGGCCCGCATCTTGGTGAAGGCCTCGTGGCCGGGCGTGTCGAGGAAGGTGATCGGCTTGCCGTCCTTCTCGACGCGCCAGGCGCGGATCGACTGGGTGATGCCGCCAGCCTCGGTGGCGACGACGTTGGACTGCACGCCGTACTGCTGGCGAATGCGGTCCAAGAGCGAGGTCTTGCCGTGGTCGACGTGGCCCATGATGGTCACGACGGGCGCGCGCAGCACCAGGTCTTCGGGCTTGTCTTCCTGTTCCAGGAGGAGCTTGAGCTGCTCCTCCGCGTCGGGCGGGCGCTTGATGTCCAGTTCGACCCCCTTCTCCAGAGCGAGGGCCTCGGCCAGGTCGGGGTCGAGCGTCGAGTTGATGGTGACCGTGCGCGGGGCACCGAGGTCCATCAACTTCAGGAGCACTTCGCCAGCGCGAATGCCCATCGCTTCGGACAGCGAGCGAACGGTGATGGGCAGTTCGATCGGCACGTTGCCCTTGCGGGCGACGGTGCCCGGCTGCTTCTTCGGCCGGCGGCGAATGCCTTCCTTGATGCGCTGGGGGCGGTCCGAGTCCTCGACGAGGAGCGTCTTGCCGCTGCCGCGCGCCTCGCGCTCCTTCTGGCGCTTGGCCCGGTCGGCATGGCGCTGATCGCGACCAATGACGCCGCCGGTCAGCTTCTTCTTCGCGTTCTTGCGGTCGCCCTCTTCATCGTCCTCGGGCGGTTCCTCGACGATGGGGGTGCCGGTCGTCGGTCGGGACGGCGGGCGGAGGAGGTCTTCGATGCGGATTGGCTTGTCGCCCTGCATTAACTCGACCGGGATGTCGGCGATCTTGCGGGGCCCTGTCTGCGGGGGGTGCTTCTTTTGGTCTTCTCCCTGTTTCGCCTTGGGCGGCGTCGGGTGTTTCGACAGCGAGCCGCGGAGCGACTGCGGCTGCGCCGGCGACGGGACGGGACGAGACGAGCGGCTCCCGCCGGGCCCGGGTCGGTTCCCGCCACGGCGGTCGAGGTCGCGCATGGGGCCAGTGCTGGACCGAAGAGGCGGGGTGGCTGGCTGCGGCGGGGCACCCGCGCCAGCGGGTCGCGGCCCCTGGGGCGTGGGGGCGAGCGGCGGGTGGGGCGCGGTCGAGGGCTCTTCGGGCGGCTTCGTGCCGGCGGGGGCCGGCGAGACTTCCGGCGGCGCGGGCAGTTGCAAGGCGGCAGCCGGCGCGACCTCCAGGGGCGCAGCCGGCTCCAGCGCGCCAGCAGCTTCCGGCACGGCTGGCGTCAGGGGTGCCGGCAGCGTCGGGGTGGTTGCAACAGGCACGGGCGAGGCCAAAGGTGCCACGGGTGCCGGGATCGGCGGAGGCGGGGTCTTCGCGGCGGCCGGCGCTTCAGGCACCGGAGGTGGCGGAATCGGTGGCGCCGTGGGCAATTCCCCGGCCTGCGGCCGAGGCACCGGCGGCTGCGGGATGGGTGGCGGCTCGTGCGCCGTGGCCGGGACGTGCGGACGCGGGACCGGAGGGATCGGGGGCACGGGCGGCGCCTCGTGCGTCGGGACGGGGCGGCCCTTCAGGGTCGGGACAGGGGTGGTCGGCTTGGGGAGGGACGGAGGCGTGGGGGGCTTCTGCGCAACCGGAGGCGCGGACGCTCCCTTGTGAACCAACTCGACCAGCAGGTCGCGCTGTTCAGGGTCGAGGCTGCTGAGCTGATTCTTCACGTCGATGTTGGCCTTCTGGCACAGGTCGAGCAGGTCCTTGCTCTCCATGTTCAGCTCGCGGGCCAGGATGTAAACACGCACTTTGTCTTGCGGCAAGCGGCACTCCCCGTACTTCGGTTGTAACACTCTCGGACTGAGGAATCCGATCAACCCTTCCATTCTATCCGAATCCTGCCATTCTTGAAAAGGGATTCTCCCAGCGGACACGACGACAGGCAAGAGGTTCTCTCCCAAACGTGGTGGGCCGGGTCGGACAATGTGCAACCTCGAGTCGTCCGCCTGGCGGCGCAGGACATCTGCCACCGAATCCTCCTGCGAAGGCACGTGGATAAGGGTACACGCGGCAAGCGTGGATGACGAGTCAAAAAGTTGAGAGCTTGTCGTTGACCGAAGATGGCGAGGGGTTCCAGGATCGGTCGACGGCGCCCGCCGACAAGAGGGAGATGCTCGTTTGAGATAGCACTTTGCGCTTGCTGCATCATTCGGGGGAAGCCAAGACATCTCTGTGCGCGGCGTGTATCATGACCTTCGTCCAGCGTTGGTCGGCAACCAGGACGAAGGCTTCGACGTCTTCTCGGGTAGCAAAGGCGCCGAATCAGCCTCCGTACTTGACCGGGCCGGCAGGAAGGAAAACCGAGACAACAAGTTCACCTGGCTGGCCCGGCAAGTGCGCTTGGTCGTTTGTGGAGTTCGTCATGCCTGAGCTTTCCGGACCTACCACCTACCTCGAAAAGCTGCAGTTCGCGCAACGGGTCATTCGAGCCGCTCAATTCCGGTTCGATCAGAAACAGGCGATCCGGGAATTGTGCGAAGCGCTGAATGAACTCGTCGCCGCCCTGCTTGACAGGGAACAACGGGGCACAGCGCCGCCGGACCCGGGCCAGTCAGACAAACAACCCTGACCGTCACGCATGATGGGGTGGGCTTGGTGCCGCCGAGTGCCGAACGTTCGGCATGTCAGAGCGCTTTGCGTTCGGGTGTAGCGACGGGACCCGACGTCCCCGCGCTGGCGCTTGGGGCTTGTGTCAAGCGCTACACCCACCTGCAAACTGGGCTAATCAGACGGTTCGTCAACCCCCGCTGAAGGCGTACGTCAGCCACAGCGACAGGCCGAAGAGCAGCCGCAGTGTCGTCTGGATCGACATCCACCACAGCGAGCTGTTCAGCACCTGGCTGGCGTTCAGCAGGGCGCTCTGCACTTCGACGGCGACCATCTGGCGCGGGTTGACATACCCCAGCGTAAAGAAGCGAACCACCGGCGCCGTCCACGAGCGCAGCCAGTACTCCGCCTGATCGAAATACTTCTCCAGCTCGGTCTGGTCGATGACCGCCACGCTGAAGGCGCCGAACAGGTCGAAGCCGAGCATGGCGACGCCGGCGACGAGCACGAACGGCAGCGCCACCCACAGCTCCAGCAGCCGGCCGACTCTCAGGTCGTCGTCGGTGGCGCTCAGCACCAGCCGGCGGAACAGCGTGTGTCCGAGCCATAGCCCCAGCGTGGCGGCCAGCGGCAGGACCGTGCCCCAGGTGAGAAAGAGGTGACGATACTGCCTGACCAGCACGAACAGTTGCGGCCAGCGTGACGGCACTGCCCGCACAACCCGCAAAATTGTTCGATACTGACGGACGCGCACCACCGTGCTGACCAGAACCGCCAGGGCCAGGTAGAAGTCGAACAGACGGATCAGTTTGAGCGAGAAAAGCCAGTCCATGAGGGGGTGGGGACCTCGCCGGGCAGCCAGTCGACGACGCTGCGACTCGGCCGTGTCACGATACCTCGGCGACGCCCGCCCTGTCCAGCCGACCTGTTGCCCGCTCGCCAAAACCGAGCTATACTGGATTGATTGTCTCTGAACGATCTCCCCGAGGAACGGCGCAGGACCGCCGACCGACCACGGAGGCGCGGTCCCGGCAACTGCCTTCCTGGAGTCAAGGGGCTATGCCGATCCACGCTTCGGAACAGCTGTCCGACGGACCCGGCCTGGCGCAGGCGCTCTTTCACGAGTCGGCCGACGCCCTCTTCCTGATCGACCCCGATACCGACCGCCTGCTCGACGTCAACGCCGTCGCAATGCACCTGTGCGGCTTCGAGCGCGGGTCGCTGCTCCGGTTGCCGGCGAGCTACCTGCTCCGCTTCCCCGGCCAGGGCGGGAAGGAGCGGTTGCGGACGGCGTCCCAGAAAACAGCCATCTTCCACTCGCGGGAGGGTTACCTGCTCCGCACCAGCCGCGACGGCGTTTGGGTCCCCGTCAACCTCAGCGTGTCGCGGCTGCACGTCAAGCCGAAGACGCTCGCTCTGTTTACCGCCCGCGACATCCGCGAGCAGCGCGAGACCTTCCAGCGGCTCAAGCGACTCGAGGCCGAGCTGCGCGAGCAGCAGGTCATCCTGCACAACATCATCGCCCACACGCCCTGCGCTGTCTTCTGGAAGGACCGCAAGTCTGCCTACCTTGGCTGCAACGAGCACTCCGCGCGCGACATCGGCCTGGACTCCCCGAAGGACATCGTTGGCAAGACGGACTACGATATGCCGTTCAGCCGCGCCGAGGCGGACTTCTACCGCAAGTGCGACCGCGAAGTCATGGAGAGCGGTCAACCGCTGCTCAACATCGAGGAGACGCAGCGCCGGCCCGACGGCAGCGAGGCCACCCTGCTGACCAGCAAGGTCCCGCTCCGCAACTCCGCCGGCGCGGTCGTCGGCGTCCTGGGTGTCTATACCGACATCACCGATCGCAAAAAGACCGAGGAGGCGCTGCGGGCCAGCGAGGCTCGCTTCCGCACGCTCTTCGAGTCGACCGCCGTCGGCATCGTTGTCAAGGATCGCGAGCGGCGCATCCTTGACTGCAATCCCGCCTTCGCGCGCTTCCTCGGCCACGACCGGGCCGCGCTGATCGGTCTGCACATCGAGGACGTGACGCACCCGGAGGACGCGGCCCGGAGCATCGCCTTGCTGCAGGAGCTGGCGCTTGGCCAGCGCAGGCACTTCGAGCTGGAGAAACGCTACGTCCGTAAGGACGGTCGCGTTGTCTGGGGGCACGTCTCCGTTTCGGTCCAGCAGCGTGAGGACGGCGTGCTGGCGACGGCGCTCGTCCAGGACATCAGCGAGCGAAAACGTCTGGAAGATCAGTTCCGGCAAGCGCAGAAGATGGAAGCGGTGGGACGCCTGGCGGGCGGTGTCGCGCACGACTTTAACAATCTGCTGTGCGTGATCAACGGCTACGCCGACGTCCTCCTGGCCGGGCTGCCAGCCCGGGGCCCCGATCGGGAGATGATCGTGGAGATCAAGCGGGCCGGCGAGCGAGCGGCCGGGCTGACGCGGCGTCTGTTGGCCTTCAGCCGCCAGGAGGTCGTCTCGCCGCGGCTGCTGGACCTCAACAGCACGGTGCATGAGGCCGACCGCCTGCTCCGGCGATTGATCGGCGAGGACATCCAGTTGATCACACGGATGGCCCCCGGGCGCTGCGTCGTCAAGGCCGATCCGAGCCAGCTCGAGCAGGTGCTGCTCAACCTGGCGGTCAATGCCCGCGACGCCATGCCCAAGGGCGGCACACTGACCATCGAAACCCACCTCGAAAAGGATGAAGGTGGAAGGATGAAGGATGAAAAAGAAAACGCGGAAGGTTCCGATTCATCCTTCATCCTTCATCCTTCATCCTTCGTGGTGCTGTCGGTCAGCGACACGGGGCACGGCATGGACGAGGCGACGCGAGCGCGGATCTTCGAGCCGTTCTTCACCACCAAGGGGCGGCGCGGGACGGGCCTGGGGCTGGCGACGGTGTACAGCATCGTGGCGCAGAGCGGCGGGCACATCGAGGTCGACAGCGCTCCCGGCCAGGGCACCACGTTCCGCGTCTACCTGCCTTGCGCAGAGGAGACACACCACGGCCCAGCCCTCGAGTTGCCCGCGGGCCCGGACGGCCGACCCGGCGGGCCGCTCGGCACCGAGACAGTCCTTCTCGCGGAGGACGAGGAAGGCGTCCGCGCCCTGACGCGGCTGGTGCTGCGGAGTTGCGGTTACGAGGTCCTGGAGGCTGGCAACGGTGTCGAGGCCCTGAGCGTCGCCGCTGCTCATCCCGGCCGGATCGATCTGCTTGTGACGGATGTGGTCATGCCGCAGCTCAGCGGGCGCGAGGCGGCCGAGCGTCTGCAAGCGCTGTTCCCGCAACTCGGCGTCCTTTTCCTCTCGGGTTACCCCGATGACGACGTCGTGCGCCACGGCATCCTCGAGGATCAAGTCGCCTTCCTGCAGAAACCTTTCACGCCGGCCGCGCTGGCCCTCAAGGTCCGCCAGGTCCTCGACGCGCGGTCTCAGGATCATCCTCCCTGCGCGCCGTCCCCCCTGGACAGCCATCCCTCGTTGGTGTAGAGCGTTTTGCAGTCGGCCGTAGCACAGGCGTCTCGCCTGTGCCGAACCGCGACAGCGCACAGGCGAGACGCCTGTGCTACGAACAATTTTGCAGTCGACCGTAGCACAGGCGTCTCGCCTGTGCCGAACCGCGACAGCGCACAGGCGAGACGCCTGTGCTACGAGCAAATGCAAACCGCTCTAACCCCGCGGAAGAAATGACCAAGCACCCCCCGCTTGCGGCGGTGCCGCGGTGGAGCTCGAGAAGCGGACCGGCCCGCCGATGCTCCCGCCAATGCTGTATAATCTTGCCTGTGTCTGGTCTGCGCCCGCCAGCGAGCTGCGATGCCATCCTGGATCGACGATGACCTGCTCGACCGCCGTCGCCGCGGCCTGTTCCGCACGCGGCGACGGCTGCTCTCGGCCCAGGGGGCGCGCGTGCGCCTGCGTGGACGAGAGCTGGTCAACTTCTC
>JACOUH010000296.1 GCA_016177925.1 Planctomycetota bacterium
GCCCCGGCGCTCGGTCTGCGCGCCGGCAACGATGGCTTTTTCATTGTACCGCAGACCAAAAGGAGACTCCATCATGAGAATCAGCTCTTGGCTGCGGGAACTGAAATCGGCCCGGCATTCCGTCAATCGTCCGCCTGCCACGCATCGCTGCCAGAGACCGGTACGTTGCCGGTTGACCGTCGAGCGACTGGAGGATCGGATGGTTCCTTCCACCTTCCACGTCACCACCGCAATGGATGAGACCATTGCCGGGGATGGGTTGCTGTCGTTACGCGAGGCTATCAGCGCCGCCAACAGTGGTGATACGATCGACTTCGCTTCCGGGCTCAGTGGCCAGACCATCTCTCTGGATGCCTCCCTCGGCGAACTGTACATCGACAAGAACCTGACCATCCGCGGCCTGGGAGCCGACAACCTGACGGTCAGCGGGCGCGGTTCCGTGCGGGTGTTCGAAGTGGCCCCCGACAGCACCATTACCATCTCCCGGCTCAGGGTCGGCGACGGCAATGGCAACGGCTCGAACGGGGGCGGTGTCTTCAACGCCGGGTGGCTCACGCTGGAGGATTGCGCCGTCAGCGGCAACTCCCTCGGCGGGGGCTCCGGCGGCGCCATCTACAACGAAGGGGGGTTGACGATCCGTGACAGCACGGTGACCGATAACCATACGGGGGGCCTCGGGGGCGCTGTTGCGAACTTCGGGACGATGACGATCAGCAACACCACTTTTTCCTACAACACCGCGAACATCGGCGGCGGGATCTTGAACGAGGGGACGATGACGATCCGGAACACCACTTTTTCTTACAACACCGCCACGATCGGCGGCGGGATCGAGAACGACGGGACGATGACGCTCCGGTCCAGCATCGTGACGAACAACACTGCCGCGGGCGCGGGCGGGATCGGCCTCGACGGGCCGGCGACGATCACGGACACCGCCATTACCTACAACCACGCCACAGAGAGCTACGGCGGCGGCATCTGGACCTACGGAGTGGTGGTCCGGATCGACGACAGCGTCGTGTCATACAACACTGCTGCGCTGGACGGCGGCGGCATCGAGAACGGCTCGGACGGGGTGCTGGTGTTGACCAACACGACGGTGTCCTACAACACCGCTGCGTTTGACGGCGGCGGCATCGGCAACGCCGATTCCGGGACCGTGATGATCCGCGACTGCACTCTCATGGGCAACATGGCAGGCAACGACGGCGGCGGCATCGCCAACTACTCCTTCGGAACCGTCACGGTCAGCGACAGCACTCTGACCGGCAACACGGCCACGAACAACGGTGGCGGCATCGCCAACAAGTCGTTCGCGCCGTTGGGATTAACGGTAGGCGATACCACGATCTGCGGAAACGTCGCTTCGGCGGGCGCTGACCTCTTCAATGACTACCTTGCGACGGCGGCCATCAGCGGCGATAGCATCGTCTGCATCATTGATAACTTTGGGACGGTTCTGTGAAAGTCCGGTTTAACAACAACGCTGCTGTTGACCGGGCTGGGGCGGTTCGGTGTCAGTCGTCAAACGGAAGCCGCGGCACTTTTGGGTGGCAAAGAGAGGTAGGTCAGGCTTTCGAGCCTGACGCATGTTGAATCAGGATTCGAGCAACGTCCGGCTGGAAAGCCGGACCTACCAAAGCGGCCGGTGCGTCCCAACCGCGAAGAAGGACACGCACTGGCCCGGCCTCGCCCCGGCGCTCGGTCTGCGCGCCGGCAACGATGGCTTTTTCATTGTACCGCAGACCAATCTCGCAAGGAGACCGACCATGTTTTTCTCCTCTTGGCTGCCAAACCGGAATCGGCGTGAAGCGCGGCAACCCATCCGCCGCGTTCAGCCGCGGCTGGAAGTCCTCGAAGACCGCGCCGTGCCGGCGACCGGCTACGCGCTCGTGGACCTCGGCGGGCTGGCCGGCCTGTCCGTAGTGGAGAGCTGGGCCATCAGAATTAACGAGGCCGGGGACATCGCCGGCGTATCGTACACGGCGGGGCCGAAACCGAACGGCGATTCCCGGCACCCCGTCGTCTGGCACCGCGACGCCGGCGGCCAGTACCAGATCACCGACCTGGGCATCCTCGTGGCGCCAGACGTGGCGGCGTATGCCACCCTCCAAGACATGAATAACAAGGGTGAGGCAATCGGCTATGCGGTCACGAACCTCGGCAGCTACGAATTCCTGGTCCGGCCGGAGGACACCAACAATGACGGCAAGCCGGATCGCTGGTTTCGGGACAGCAACGGGGACGGGTTCAATGACCTGATGATCAACCTGACGAAGCTGCGCACCGGCAATGATTTCGGGGGAATGGCGGGCATCTTTGCCATCAACGACCACGGGCAGATGATCGGCTCCTCCGCCCTGTACCAATTCGATAGCAACGGGAATCTTGTAGCCAACCCGTCGGTCCGTGGCCTGGACATCAACAACAACGGCCAGATCGTGGACGGGGCGGGCAACCTCTGGCAGGTGGACGCGGCCGGCAACCTCGTCTCAGGCCCGACCGATCTCGGCTTGAACGACAGCAGTACCAGCAGCATCAACGCCGCCGGCACCGCGGTTGCCGCCGGCCGCCAGGTGTGGCAATCTCCCGGCACGGTGACCAACCTCGGCACCCTCGGTGGTTCAAATACGAATGCCCATGACATCAATGACGCCGTCCAGGTCGTCGGCCAATCACCTGTCAGAAGCAACGGGAACTACCATGCTTTCGTTTGGCAGGCCGGCGTGATGACGGACCTCAACTCGTTTCTGCCGCGCAAATCTGCCTGGGAGCTCTCTTCGGCACACAGCATTAACAACGCCGGCTGGATCGTGGGCAATGGCCAGGTCAAGGTCACGAAGACCTCGACCGAACTTCACGGCTTCTTGCTGATTCCCAACACCTCGGGCAGCAGCCTGACTGCTGCCGCGGAGCCGACCGGCAGGGCGAGCGATACCGTGTTGTCGTCCCAGCAAGTGCAACCCCTCCTTGCCGAGGCGGTCAATCGCTGGCAATCGGCCGGCGTGGACACAGCCGGCCTGGCCCAAATCGACATCCGCATCGCCAACCTCGGCGGGACAACGCTCGGCCTCGCCTCCGGCAACACCATCTGGCTCGACGCCAACGCCGCCGGCTGGGGCTGGTTCGTCGCTCCGAGGCCAGTTGAACAAGGCCGTGACACTGTTGGAGCAGACGTTGGAGAAGCGGAAGGGCATCGCCCCGGCGCTCGGTCTGCGCGCCGGGAGAACGCCAATGCTTTGCGCCATGTTACTGTTCCTTTTCCTTACTTGCTTACGTAACGGCTCCCGTGTCTTGGCCCGCTTATGGGCAGACCTTTCGCTATACTTACTCCCGTGGTCGAACGCGGAGAAGGCCGATGACCGAGGAAAACAACGGCAAGCCGGAATCGAAGGCGCCCATGCGACGGACCTGGGCCGAGCGCGCGCTCGACGCGGTCGAGTGGCTCGGCAACAAGCTGCCCGATCCGGCGGCGTTGTTTCTGCTGGCTCTTATTGTAACCTGGGTGGCTTCGACTTGCCTGGCGCCGATCGCCTTTAGCGAGAAAGATCCCCGGACGAAACGACCGGGCCAGACGGAGCAGCCGATTCAGATCAAAGATCAACTGACCGGCGAGGCGCTCGTGGCCTTTCTCAGCAAAATGGTCAAGACCTTCATCGATTTCCCACCCCTCGGCCTGGTCCTGGTCGCTCTTCTGGGCCTCGGCGTCGCGGAGCACACGGGATTCATCAATGCACTCATCAAGGGGTTGCTCGACCTCACGCCGGGCCGGCTGCTGACGCCCATGCTCATCGGCGTCGGCATCGTCAGCCATTCGGCGGGCGACTCGGGGCATGTCCTGCTGATCCCTCTCGGGGGCGTGATCTTCTATGCGGCGGGCCGGCATCCGCTCGCGGGGATCGCGGCGGCGTTTGCCGGCGTCTCGGGCGGCTTGAGCGCCAGTTTCGTGCCCACTGCCCTCGATCCCCTCTTGCGGGGTTTTACCCAGTCGGCGGCGCAGTTCATCAACCCCGCGCGCGAAGTGAATCCCCTGTGTAATTTCTGGTTCACCAGCTCGTCGTGTCTTTTGATCATTCTTCATCGGCTGGTATCTCACCGATCGCGTCGTCGAGCCGCGTCTCGCCAAGATTGCCGTGGACGGCGATCCAGCCGATATGCCGCGCATGGAAGCGTTATCCCGGGCGGAGCGGCGCGGACTCTGGGGCGGCATTGCCGTTCAGCTCATTGGCCTCGTCGTCCTGGTCGCCGCCGCCTGGAGTCCCTCGTCTCCTTTGCGAACGGAACGCGGCGAGCTCACGGGAGCGAGGGCGCCCCTCATGGAAATGATCGTGCCCTTGATTTTCTTGTTCTTCTTCATTCCCGGCATCGTGCACGGCTATGTCGCCGGCACGGTGAAGAATCATCGGGACATCGTCAACGGCATGAGCAAGTCGATGAGCGCCATGGGGTATTATCTGGTGCTGGCCTTCTTCGCGGCCCAGTTTACCTATGCTTTCCGCGAATCGAACCTCGGGGCTTTGCTGGCCATCAAGGGGGCCAACTTCCTTCAGTGGCTGCACATGCCTGCCGCCGCAACGATTATCGGCATCATCGCCATCACGGCACTGCTCGATCTGCTTATCGCCTCCGCATCGGCGAAATGGGCGCTTCTGGGCCCGATCTTTGTGCCGATGCTCATGCAGCTCGGCCTCGCCCCGGAGCTGACCCAGGCCGCCTACCGCATCGGCGATTCGACCAGCAACGTCATCGGACCGCTGATGCCCTATTTCCCGCTCATCGTCGTCTATTGTCAGCGCTACGTGAAGGGCACCGGCATCGGCACGCTGGTGTCCTTGATGATGCCCTATTCGATCTGTTATCTCATCAGTTGGACGATCTTTCTACTCGCGTTCTGGCAGCTGGGCATCCCGTTGGGAATCGATGCGCCGTATAGGTATCGCTGATCAATGGTAACTGGAATTCGGACCGTATCAAAGTTCCGGCTCCGACAGCGGAATTCAAGGCTATATCCAAAAGGCGCTCGATAATCAGCCAACAGACCCATTGCTTTTTCAAGCGTCCTGGAACAAAATGGACGCGGCGGAGAACTGCGAGAGGATGGTGCCATGAATGCCAGCAAGCGAGAAGCGAACCAACGCGCGATGTCACGTCGCGAGCTATTGCGTCTGGGCGGCATCGGAGCATTCGGGTTGACATTGCCCCAGTTGTGGGCAGGTCGGCGGCTGGCGGCCTCGTCCCTTGAGGGACGGCCACGCCGACAAAGCCGGGCAAAGTCCTGCATTGTCTTGTTCATGATGGGCGGCCCGGCCCATCAGGACACCTGGGACATGAAGCCCGACGCGCCGGCCGAAGTGCGCGGCGAGTTCAAGCCAGCGGCCACCAGCGTGACCGGCATCCGCATTTGCGAGCACATGCCCCGGCTGGCGCGGCAGGCGCACAGATATGCCATCATTCGCTCGGTGACCCACCAGGACAACCTGCACAGCACAAGCGGCTACGCCATGCTGACCGGTCGGCCTCACCCCAGGCCGGCGGAGGGCGCGCTGCCGACCGGCGCCGATTTTCCGAGTGTCGGCTCGGTCCTGGCCAGATACGTGCCGCCGCGCTCCTCGCTGCCATCGTACGTCGGGCTGAACTGCCGCGGCTACTACTGCGGCGAAATCAACTGGCCCGGGAAGGGAGCTGGCTTTCTGGGCAAAAGGTACGATCCCCTGGAACTCGACGACGACTGGACGCGGCCCGATTTTGCCGTCGAGGCCCTGAGCCTCCCGGCCGACCTTTCCCACCAGCGGCTCGACCAGCGGCGGCGATTGCTGGATCAGCTTGCCCGGACGCGCCGGGCGGCCGGCTCACCGCTGGACGCCGACCACGAACGCGCCTTCGCCTTGTTGAATGCCCCGGACGTCCGGCAAGCCTTCGATCTGTCGCGCGAACCGGCGCCGGTGCGGGCCGCCTATCCGATGAATCGGTTTGGTCAGGCCTGCCTGCTGGCGCGACGGCTGGTCGAACGCGGCGTCGCGCTGGTCACCATCTACTGGCACCGCGTGCTGCCCAACATCGTCAACTGGGACACCCACGCCAACAACTTCACCGGCTTGAAGAACTTCCTTTTGCCTTCCTCGGAGGGGGCGGTGGCCACGCTGCTGGAGGACCTGCACGCCCGCGGGCTGCTCGACGAGACGTTGGTCGTGTGGACGAGCGAGTTCGGCCGCACGCCGCGCATCAATGGACAAGCCGGCCGCGATCACCATGGGTCGTGCAACTCCGTGGTGCTGGCCGGCGGCGGCGTTCGCGGCGGGCAAGTGATCGGCGCCAGCGACCGCCTGGCCGCCGCCCCGGACACCGTGCCCGTCCGGCCGGGCGACCTGTGCGCCACCATCTACCACTGCCTGGGACTGGATCCGCACGCGGAAATGCACGACTCCCAGGGCCGCCCGTCACCGCTTGCCGAGGGGCGAGTCATCAATGAGCTGTTCGGCCGCGGGCCTACTACCATCTCATGATCCTGGAAGCGTGCTCCGGAGAAAACGAGGAAGAACTTCCTCGACCTGTCCACCAAGGAAGGAATCGAGGTCCTTAGCGCCAAGCAAGGTCCTGACCGGCCCGCCACTGCCGCCGCGGTCGATTGGACCATCTGGCTTGACCAACTGGCGCAGGCGCTGTGTGTGTAGGAGGCGCAGCGCAATCAATTTGTGCCTGTTGCGCGGCAGGCCCAATCGTGCAGGAATCGCAATCTGCAGGCACGCCCCCCGCAACGGTCGGGCATTTGGAAATCCAACTGACGATTGCAGGCATGGTTCAGGCTCCGGGAGCGCGGCCTTGATTACGCCATGCAGTTCATCGACGGCGAAACCTTGGCGCAATCGATTGCAGATTTAAGATTGCAGATTGCAGAAACCTTGTCAATTCGGCCGCATCACCCAGCTGGGCTTCTTCAGCGCTTCGCCGTACAGCCGGCGCCATTCGGCGGAGCCGTCGTCCGGCACGATCTCGAGCCGGACGCCGGGTGAAAAGACCGGCCGGCGGCCGGAGAGGAAGTCGTCCCAGTATTGCAGGCCGTGCGCGTAGTAATCGACGGCTCCGCTAGGCCAGGCCAGCCGCATCAGCAAGTTGGGATAAGGGTAGGGCTTGGCGATCGGCTGGATGCGGAAGCGCTCGACCGCGTCCCAGTCCACTTCCACGCCCAGGCCCGGCCCGGCCGGGACCTGGGCATAGCCGCCGTGGACGCGGAGCGGGTCCATTTTCGACGTCCTTTTGAGTAGCGTGTGCTCGTACAGGTTGTGGCAGTTGACGGCGGGCCAGCGGGCGTGGCTGCAGACCGCCGCCAGGTGCAGGGACAGCGTGGCCGTCAAGCCGGTGCCGACCAGTTGGAGCCAGAAGACCTTGTTGGCCTGGGCGATCACATGCGCTTCGTGCAGCACCTGGCTGACGCCGCCGCAGACCACGAAGCCGTCGCAAACGTCTTCGTAGAGCGCGGTCATCAGCGGCGGGTTGCCCACGTGCATGGCGATCGGCACGCAGGTCTGAGCGCGCAGGTACCTGTTGCCCGCCACGTCGCCTTGGGGGATCGGCGACTCGTAGATCTTGACGTGGGGGTACTTCGCCATCTCGCGCAGGACCCGCACCGCGTGGGCCGAGTCGTTCAGCATGGTGTTGAAGTCCAGGTCGATGTCGAAGTGCCTGGGCACCGCGGCGGTGACGAGCCTGAGCTGCTCGTCCAGGTCGAACCACGGCCGGGCCTTGAACTTGTAGCTGGTGTAGCCCTGGGCGATGGCTTCCCGGCACTCCTCCAGCCAGTCGTCCGGCGGCAGGTCGATGGACCACCAGGAGATGGCCGCGTCGTCGCGAACTTTGCGGCCCAAAAGTTGCCAGACCGGCACTTCCAGGGCCTTGCCGACCGCATCAAACAGGGCCATCTGCAAGCCGGCGCCCAACGAGTCGTCCCACATCACCTCGGTCGCGGTCCGGCCCAGGGCCCGCTGGACTGCTTCGTCGGTGGTGGCGCCCCAGGTGTAAAAGACCATCGTCTCGCCGATACCTTTAACGCCGCACTCCAGCGTGACCAGGCACAGCTCGAAGATGGTCCAGTGCGGCAGCTCGCGGATCATGCTCCGCCGCGGCACCGGCCGGTACGGCACGTCCACCCAAATCCGCTCGACGTTTTTAACGGTCAGGTTCATGTTGTTCTTACCCTGCTTACGTTCATCGTCGGACAGGCAGCCACATACTGGCAACCGCCTTCGCGTAACGTTAGACTATACCCGCAGAGGAGCATTGCCAAAAGGTGCGGCCATGAGCGAGGTCACCCGTATCCTGTCGGCCATCGAGCAAGGCGATGCCCAGGCCGTCGAGCAGCTTTTCCCTTTGGTCTATGAAGAGCTGCGGCGCATGGCGGGTCGAAGAATGGCCCAAGAAAAACCGGGGCAAACGCTGCAGGCCACGGCCCTGGTTCATGAAGTCTACTTGCGCTTAGTTGGCGAAGGAGAAAGCAAGCACTGGCAGAGCCGGGGGCACTTTTTTGCCGCCGCGGCCGAAGCCATGCGGCGGATTCTCGTGAACCGGGCACGCGACAAAAAGCGCCTCAAGCGCGCCGGCCGGCGGCTACCCGTGGACCTCGACCGCATCCAGATGGCCGCAGACACTCCATCCGAAGATTTGCTCGCCCTCGATGAGGCCTTGGAGCAGCTGGCCCGCGTGGACCAGCTGGCCGCCCAGCTGATCAAGCTGCGTTTCTTCGCCGGCTTGACTCAAGGCGACGCGGCCCGGGCCTTGGGCCTGGCCCGGCGAACCGCCGACCGCTGCTGGGCCTTCGCCCGCGCCTGGCTGTGCGCTGCCTTGCGCGGCCAGGACGAGCCCGCCCCATAACTTTCTAAAAAAACGCCCCATTTTTGGCGCAACCTCCGCTCAAACGGGGCATGAAGAGTAGCAGGATTGGGGAGTCCTTCTCATGAACGGGCGTCTTATGAATGGGCCAAACGCAGACCTCCGGGCCATCTTTAGCGAAGCCCTCGACCAGAATACGCCCGAGGACTTGGCGAAGTTCCTCGACGCCGCCTGCCAGGCTGACGCCGACCTGCGAACACAGGTGGAGGCGCTCCTGGCCGCACATCGGGACGCCGGCAAGTTCCTGGGCGGAACCCCATCGGACAGCGGATCGGCGCCGACCATCGACCCCCCAATCCCCGAAGGTCCCGGTACCGTCATCGGCCCGTACAAGCTGCTCGAGCAGATCGGCGAGGGTGGCTTCGGCGTCGTCTTCATGGCCGAGCAGCAGCAACCCATCCGCCGCAAGATCGCACTCAAGGTCCTCAAGCCGGGGATGGATATACGGCAGGTGGTCGCCCGCTTCGAAGTCGAGCGACAAACGCTGGCCCTGATGGACCACCCAAATATCGCGACGATTCTGGATGCTGGGACGACAGAGCCAATTGCAGATGGTAAATCTGAAATCTCAAATCTGAAATCTGCAATCTCCAGCGGCCGGCCCTACTTCGTGATGGAGCTGGTCCGCGGCGTCCCCATCACCGAGTTCTGCGATCAAAACCACCTGGCCGTCCGCGCGCGCCTGGAGCTGTTCGTCAGCGTGTGCCAGGCGGTGCAGCACGCGCACCAGAAGGGTATCATCCACCGCGATCTCAAGCGTCCAACGTGATGGTCACCCTGCACGACGACAAACCGGTGGTCAAGGTAATCGACTTCGGCATCGCCAAGGCTACCGGCGAGCAGTTGACGGAGAAGACGCTGCTCACGAACTTCGCCCAGATGATCGGCACGCCCTTGTACATGAGCCCCGAGCAGGCCCAGATGACTGGGCTCGACGTCGATACGCGCAGCGACATCTACTCGCTGGGCGTGCTGCTTTACGAGCTGTTGACGGGGACGACGCCTTTTGACAAGGAGCGGCTGCGGACGGTGGGTTACGACGAGATCCGGCGGATCATCCGCGAGGAGGAACCCGCCCGGCCCAGCACACGGATCAGCACGCTGGGACAGGCCGCCACCGCGGCCTCTGCCAACCGCCAGAGCGACCCGAAACGGCTCAGCCACTTGTTCCGCGGCGAGCTGGATTGGATCGTGATGAAGGCCCTGGAGAAGGACCGCAACCGCCGCTACGAGACGGCCAGCGCCTTCGCAGCGGACGTGCAGCGCTATTTGCACGACGAACCGGTGCTGGCCTGCCCGCCGTCGCCGTGGTACCGCTTCCGCAAGTTCGCCCGGCGGCACAGGGGGCCGCTGGTCACGGGCGCTGTGCTTGCTGCGGGCCTGGTCCTCACGGCCGTAGCCCTCGCCGTCAGCAACGTGCTGGTGACGAGGGAGAGAGACGAAAAGGCCCAGGCCCTGCGCGATAAAGAGCAAGCGCTCAAACAAGAGACTGCGGCCCGGGCCGAAGCTAAGGCGCAGGAGGAGCTGGCAAACAACAATGCCGCCGAGGCCAAGAAGCAGAAAAAGATCTCCGAGGAGCAGGAGCTGCTCGCCCGCCGGCGTTTCTATGCTGCCCAGATGAACCTGGCCAACCACGCTTGGGAAGGCGGGAACCCGGCACGCGTCCTCGAGCTGCTGGAAAGCCAATGGCCCAGTTCTGATCGGCAGGATCTGCGCACTTTCGAGTGGTATTACCTCTGGCGGCTGTGTCATCAGAATCACCGGCTGACCCTGCGCGGGCAGCAACGGGTGTATTCGGTTGCCTTCTCAGCCGACGGCAAATTGCTGGCCTCGGGGGGCAACCAGGGGGACATCAAACTCTGGAATTTCACGACCGGTAAGGAAAGCGTCACGCTCCGCGGCGCTCCGGGTGCTTGGCGTGTTGCCTTCTCTCCCGATGGCAGGCTATTGGCAGTGGCCTCGGGGCTCATGGGAGGTTACGGGGTAAACCTCTGGGATGTGGCCACAGGAAAGCCGCAAGCTACGCTCGACCACGCCGGGGAGCTAGTTCGCTCCCTGGCATTCTCGCCCGATGGCAAGACGCTCGCCACAGGGACGGACCGAAAGACGGTACGGTTATGGGACGTGGCCACAAGACAAAAGCAGACGGCTTTCGAAGCTCAGGCACCGGCGGTCTATTGCTTGCAGTTTTCCCCGGATGGCAAAAAACTGGCCACGGCGTCGCCCTGGTATGATCCATGCACGACGTGTTGGAATTTGGCCACCCAGCCCCCGCAGATCACCGTCCGGTTGCCGGGCGCTTATGGTCTGGCGTTTTCTCCCGACGGCAAGACGCTGGCCACCGGTAGTGGGGGTGGAACGGTCACGCTGTGGGATGTGGCCACGGGCAAGGAACGCGCCCGGCGAGAGACGGGATGGGGCAAAATCTTTGACGTGGCATTTTCTCCGGATGGGGCCACCTTGGCCTGCGCCACGGAGCGGCGCTTCGTGGTCCTTTGGGAACCTGCTACCGGCCAAACCCGGCTTCTGCCGCACGAGAACATTGTCTACTCCGTCGCCTTTGCCCCCGACGGCAAGACCCTGGCCTCCGGAAGTTGGGACGGAACCATCAGGCTGTGGCATCTGAATCCGAGGCAAAAGACGATTTCTTTGCAGCACACCGCCAATGTCCTCACCACAGCGATTTCGCCTGACAGCAGCGCCTTGGCTGTTCTCACTGTAGACGGAACGGTGACCATGTGGGAATTGAGCACCGGGAAGATGCGCGCGACTCTTCGGGGGCAAGCAGGCAGCCATGGCTCGGTGGTTTTTTCCCCGGATGGCAAAATCCTGGCCTCGGCCAGCGCTTTCTGGGAACAGCTTAAGCCCAGTGAGGTCAAACTCTGGGATGTAACCACGGGGCGCGAACTCGGAACGCTCCCGGGGCCGGCTTTCTTCGTGGCCTTTTCCCCGGACGGCAAGACTCTGGCTTCTGCCGCTGCTGACGGCAGCTTGAGCCTCTGGGACATGGCCACGCGCGAGCGGCGGCTCACTATTAAGGCAGCCGGAGGAGGCCTGGTGTTGGCCTTCAGCCCCGATAGCAAGAGACTGGCTACAGGCGCGTATTTCGGCGTGGTCAAGCTATGGGACGTTCGAACTGGTCAGGACCAGGCCACCATCCAAGAAGGACAGGGAGCCAATTATCCATTCCGTAGCCTGGGGTTTTCTCCCGATGGCAGCATTTTGGCCACCGGTGGTTGGGATGGAACCGTCAAGTTGTGGGACCCGGCAACCAAACAATTGCGGGGCTCCCTTCGAGGACACACCGCCTTGATTTGGTCGATGGCGTTCTTCCCGGACAGCAAGACGCTGGTCACGGCAAGTGAAGATGGCACGGTGAAGCTTTGAGACGTGAAGACCACCCAGGAGCGAATCACGCTGAAGGCCGGTCGGGCTCCTTATGTTTCCGTCGCGCCTGACGGCAAGACGCTCGCCGTCAGCGTGGGTGGAACCGTCACTGTGTTGCGCGCGGCAACGGACCAAGAGGCATTGGCACCCAAGAGGAACTCGACCCCGATGACCGAAACAGCCCCATGGGAGGCGGAGACGTTGCTGAAGGGGCCGGTGCCGGCGAAGTTGAGCCAGAAACCGGAATAGGGCGTCAGGAAACAAAATCGGCCGGTGAGTCCATGCCGGCAAGCAGTCCTCACCGGCCCGGCATCCGCCCCGGCGCTCGGTCTGCGCACCGGGAACTTGTTGCCGCGTTCATTATAGCGCAGACCGGCCTGATGAAAAAAGAGGCCTTCCGCGCTTGCTTGAGGGACTTCACATGCCAGGGTTCTGGAAGAAATGGACGTCGCTATTGAGGAACAGGAAAAAGCTGTTTCCGGCCACGAGGCGACCGCGCCGCCTGCTGTCGCTCGAAGAACTCGAGCCGCGCATCATGCTGGCCAACGATGCGATGCTGCCCCTCGACAATCCAGCCCAGTTCGCCTCGGTGCTTGTGGGGCCAGCGCAGGCCAATTCCGCCCAGAGCGCACCAGCGCCGGCCAGCGCCAAACCGGCCAGCGCCAGGTTAGCAAGTGCCAGGCCGGCTCGGGAGGTGTTCGCCTTGCCGGGACTGCTGGGTCAGACCGTCCCGGTGCGGTTCACCGTCACCATGCGCGACGCCGCCTTTCGCAACGAGCTGGGCGTGGTGGTGGTGGACGACTCCAGCGGGCGGATCGGCAATCTGCAGCCGGAAGATCCCGGCTACGCCGCGGCCGCCCTGGCACACCCCTCCCGCAAGGTCCTGTTCTCCGGCCGGCCCAATGCCGGGGACACGAAAACCGTCAAACTACCGGCCCGCCGCCATTTCATCTTTTACTTCGTGCAGAATGCCACGGCCAACGATTTCCTGGCACGAAACCCCGGCAACCAGCTCGACAAGACGCCGGTGGTCTTCTTCTCGATCAAGCGGGCCAACCCGGACGGCATCAGGCACATGCGCGAAAACCCGGCCAACGTCTTCGGGTTCGAGGACATTGCCGGCGGCGGCGACAAGGATTACAACGACATCGCCGTGCGCATGAACATCGGCACGCCGACGGGCACGCCGGCCCCGCCCAGGCTTGCCGGCCGGCTGAGCAATGATACGGCCCCCGGCGGCACGACCAACACCGACCGTCTTACGTTTGACCCATCGATCGCAGGCGCCTTGACCGCCGGCCGCAAGATCATTCGCTTCCGCGCCGGCTTCGACGCCGCTCTGCTATCAACCTACGTGAGCCTGCTCAACGACCGAGGCCCGGGCGGTTCCTTCCTGCTCGACCAGGCCCGCATCAACCAGATCGCCGGCGGCCTGCTGGCCGACGGCCCTCACGTGTTGCACCTGACAGCCAAGGACGAAGCCAACAAGGTTGCCATACTCGACCTCGCCTTCACCCTGGACACGACCGTGCCGTTGACCTTCGACCTGGCTGCGGAGTTCGATTCAGCTCCGCTGGGGGATCGGCAGACGACTTTCGACATGGTCACGCTGCGCGGCCAGGCCGAGCCCGGCGCTGTCGTCATGCTGCAAGAGACGGGCGCGACGACGACGGCGGCTGGCACGGGCGTCTTCGAGTTTCCGGGCGTCGACCTGACTCACGGACCCAACGATTTTACCGTGGCCGCCACCGATGTGGCCGGCAATTCCAGCACGGTTAGCCGCACGATCACGCACATCCACTGTGGCTTCGATAGCGGGCTGACTGACTGGACGGTGGCAGCCAGTGGAGGCGCCCCTCCCGGCCAAGGTTCCGTGACCGTGGACGGCACCGATGCCGTGCTCCGCGAAGGCAATTCGCTTCTGGTCACCCTGGAACGCAACTTCACCGTGCCGGCCGAGGCGTCGCAGCTGAAGTTCATCTTCAGCGGCCCGGCCTTCGACACGGCGGACATTGATTCCATCAAGGACGCATTTGAAGTGGCCCTGCTCGACGCCGGCGGCGCCCCGCTGGTGTTTCCGTTCGATCCCGGCCGCGACGCCTTCTTCAATATCAGCGAGGGGCAGACGCCGGCCCTGGGCATCGGCACAAGCATTGATGGCCAGACGGTCACCACGGCGCTGTCCGCCCTGACGGCTGGTGGCTCGTTCCGGCTCGTCTTCCGGCTGGTCAACAACGACAGCGATACGGAGACGACGGTGCGGATTAACTGCGTGGAGGTTGTCTCCGGAGGCAGCCCGCCGCCTGCCGGTATTCCTGGAAGCCGCGCCAGTTTGAGGACGAATCAAGCGCTCGACTTCGCGCTCTTGTCCGATGTTAGCGAGAGCCTGGAAACGGAGTATTTTCGTACTTCCTTCGACGAGGCCGAGCGCATTCTCAATGCGGACCTGGCAGTGCACAACAACGGCCAGTATGAGGTAGCCGGTCCGCTGTTGGCGGTGGTCCGCAATTTAAGCGATCCAACCGTGCGTGTCCGCGACGCGGACGGCCGGACGCCGGACGGGCTGCCCTATTACGACTTCACCGACCTACTCGCTAACGGCCGGCTGTTGCCCGGCGACACGACGCTGAATTCTGGCGAATCCAGCTACAAGCGCGTCGCCTTCTTCAGTCCGGACGGCGCGCAGTTCAGCTACGACCTGGTCTTCCTCGCACAGTTAAACCGGGCGCCGGCGTTCACGTCGGTTGCCGATGTTGAAGCGCTCGCCCTTCGACGCTATGTCTACCAGGCGACAGCCGCCGATCCGGATGGGGATACGCTGGCGTACGCGCTTCTGCTTGGGCCGGCAGGAATGGCCATCGACGGCGCTAGCGGCCAGATCACCTGGGATCATCCGACGGCGAATGAGGTGGGCAATCACGCCGTGGCCGTGCGCGTCGAGGATGGCCGCGGCGGTTTCGATCTTCAGCATTTCACGCTCGCGGTCCGCGATAACGTGCCCAACCGGCCGCCCGTCTTCACCTCCACTCCCGTGGTCGAGGCAAACGTCAACACGCTGTACCGCTACCAGGCCGCGGCTCGGGACGAGGATGGGGACCCGCTCACTTTCGCGCTGGCGACAGGGCCGGCCGATATGGCCGTCGAGGCCGATTCCGGGCTGGTTAGCTGGACGCCGAGCGGCGCCCAGGCCGGGCCCCAGGACGTGACCCTGACCGTGTCCGATGGCCGGGGCGGAACCGCGACCCAAGTCTTTACAGTCATAGCCGGCATCGAGCCCGGCAACCACCCGCCCGTGATCTTCAGCGACCCGGTCACCCAGATCTCCCTCGTGGACACGACCGGCAACCCCATCCTGCTCGACCTGACGGCGGGAGAGAGCGCGACCGAGACGGTCTCGTTCACCCTGCCGGACGGGCTGGTCCCCGGGATGTTCGCCGACATCGCCTTCGTGGTGGATAGAGCGAGCTCCATGGCAGACGAGTACGCCTGGCTAGCCGAGATGGTGCGGGAGTTGGACGCGACCCTCCAGGCCCAGGGCGTCGGCCCGAACCGCTTCAGCCTGGCCGGTTTCAACAGGTTCCTCCCCACGCCAGTCGGCCACGTGCTCTACCTGGACGGCCTGGCGCACGACCGGGTGACCATCTACGGGCCCGACAACCGCCTGCTGGGCAGCGGCAGCTTCGGCCCGGTCTTCACCGACCCGCTGAGCTTCCGGCTGCCGAACGCCGGGCCGTACACGGTGGTCGTCTCGGCCGACCCGGCGCTGGGCCAGCACTTCTACCAGATGCGTGTCGACAGCGACCTGGCTCGCGCCGTGGCAACCACCGGTTTCGGAGAGGCGCACACGGGCACCCTCGCGGCCGGCGAGGTGAAGGAGTTCACCTACACCGCCCCGGCGGTCCTGCCGGTGTACTTCGACTCGTTAGACAACGTGGCTGCCGCGTCCGTGGATCTGCTCGACCCGGACGGTCAGAACGCTTCGTCCTTCGGCACCCGCAGCGACTTCGGTCCGTTCCTGCTGAGCAAGGCGGGCGCCTACACGCTGCGGGTGCGCTACAGCGCGACTCAGGCGAGTTCGTTCTCGTTCCGGGTGCTTGACCTTACCGCCGGCCAGCTCATCACGACGGGTGAAACCGTCCAGGCCACGCTGGCGTCGGGGAGCGAGGCGCACGTCTACCGGCTGGCCGGCGCCAGGGGTCAGCGGCTCTTCCTCGACGGTCTCGCGCTCGGCGGCGCGTTCAGCGGAGTGGACGTCACTCTTTTCAGCCCGTCCCTCGCGCGCGTGACGCACAGCGACTTTTTCGGCAACATCGGCCCGTTCGTCCTCACCGAGGACGGGGATCATTACCTGGTCGCCAGTTCGCTCACCGCCCCCGTCGGGAGGGAGTACAGTTTCCGCGTGCTCGACCTCGCTGACGCCGAGCCGCTGGCCCTGGACGCCGAGGCGTCCGGCGTCCTCGACCCCGGCCAGGGCAGCCGCGTCTTCACGTTCCAGGGGACGGCGGGACAGCAGCTGTACCTCGACGCGCTCGCCGGCAGCATGTTCACCGGTTCGTCGCTCTTCGGCGCCGGCAGCAGCGCGGTGGCCACCCCCAACGCCGAGTTCGAAACGACGCTCCCGGCCGACGGCCGCTACGACCTCATCATCTCCGGCGGCCTGACGACCCCTGCGGCCTACCGGTTCCGGCTGGTCACTCCCGACTCGGAAGTGCGGCCTCTCAGCCTGGGGCAGCTGACCGCCGGCCGGATCGCGGAACCGGGCGAGACCGACGTCTACACCTTCTCGGCCGCGGCCGGGCAGCAGGTCTACTACGACGCCCTGTCCGGACCGGTCGGGGTCGTCTCCACCGCCACCCTGCTCGCCCCCAGCGGTCAGTCCGTCCTTCGGGGCGATGTCAGGAGCGAGCTGGGGCTGGCGACACTTCCGGAAACGGGCGTGTACCGGCTCGCGATCGACCTCCTCAACGACGCCACCGGCGACTACCAGTTCCGCCTGCTCGACGTTACAGGGGCTGCCCTGCCCGCGGCGGTCGGGTCCGTCGTCGGCGCCACGCTGGAGACGCCGCAGGCCACCGACGTTTACCGACTCGATCTCACGGCCGACCAACGGCTGTATTTCGACTGGCTTTCCGTGACCGGCACGGTGACCGTGAGCCTGGTGGACCCGTCCGGCCGCACGGTGCAGTCGCGGAGCGGCCCATTCGACGGCGAACCGTTCCACGTCGGCCGAACCGGCGCTTACCTACTGGTTGTCAGCGGGGCAGGCGGGACCGCGTACAGCTTCCGGTTACACGACGCGGCCGCCGCCAGCCCGGTGGTGTTCGGCGCCACCGTCAGCAGTAGTTTCGATCCCGGCCGGGAAGCCCACCTGTTCCGTATCGACGCCGCGGCCGGACAGCGCCTGCACTTCGACGACCTGACCGCCGCCGGCCTCCGCGCCTGGAACCTCTACAGCCCGGGCAACCGCAGCGTCGGCGTCCCGGTCAGCGGCGGGGACCTCGAGGCCACGCCCGGCCAGGCCGGTACCTACCTGCTGGTCTTCGCCGGCAACCAGGCGGCGCCGTTCGACTTCTCGTTCCGCGTCAGTGCCGACGATCAGGCGCCGGTCGCGCCGTCAGGGTTCAACACGCCGTATAGCGGCACACTGCAGTCCGGCCAGGTGCATAGCTTCACGCTGACCGGCACGGCGGGCATGACGATCTATGCCGACTCCCTGGACTCCACGGCCTTCGGTATCTTGTGGGGGCTCACGGCGCCGAGCGGGGCCTACGTCTTCTCCCCCCGAGGGGCTTACTTCGACCCAGGCACGTTCATCCTGGCGGAGTCCGGGACCTACACGCTGACCCTGTCGGGCAGCGGCAGTTACAACGTGCGGCTGCTCGACCTGGCGACGGCGGCGACCGACTTCACCGTCGGCAGCCTGGTCAGCGGCACGCTCGACCCGGGCACCCGGACCGACGTGCACCGCTTCACGGCCGCCCCGGGACAGCTGCTCCTCGTCCGCGGCGTGGATGGCTTGTCGACGGCCTCGTTCACGCCGCTGGCGCACGACCTGTCCGCCTTGACGAGGCCGGGCTCGAGGAACAACGACCCCTACCTCATTACCCTGGGGGGCGACACCTACCTGCTTGTCCAGGGGACTGGGCTGCCGGCGATAGGTTACACCTTCCAGGTGCTGGACCTGGCCGCCGCGCCGGCGGCCCCACTGGACGCGGTGGTCGACAGCACCCTCAACCCGGGCCGCGCCCCCTTGGCGTATAGTGTGAGCGCGGCCGCGGGACAGCGGCTGTTCTTCGATTCCCTCTCCTCATCCTCCTCGTTCTTTTGGGGTCTCTACGACCGATCCGGCCGTGTCCTCGTAGCACCGTCTGGGCTCGAGAACGACTTCACCTTCACCTCCGCGCAGGCGGAGGACTTCGCACTTGTCCTGGAGGGTTTCGCCAACCCGCCCGTCACTGTGAGCTTCCGCATCGTCACCTCGGACACGACCTCCACGCCCCTGACACTCGGCGCCATGGTCAGCGGCTCCCTCGCGGAGCCGGGCGAGATCGACGAGTACACCTTCCAGGGGACGCCTGGCCAGCGGCTCTTTTTCGACAGCATCGCCGCGGTCGACGCCAAGTGGGTGCGTATGATCGCTCCTTCCGGCCAGCAGGTGTTTAGCAACCAACTGTCCCTCGACGTGAACGGCGTCTTCCTCCGCGAGGCGGGCACGTACCGGTTGGCGGTCGACGCCCTGGGCCGAGAACTCACGGGTGCATACTCGTTCCGCCTCTTCGATGAGGCGGACGTGCCCGAGCTGCTGCCGGGTGTGGACGTGAGCGGCCGGATCGACGACGTGAACGAGACGGACGTGTATCGCTTCCAGGGCACGGCGGGTCAGCGCATCTGGCTGGACGTCGTGAGTCCGGATCTGTCGTCCGCCCTCCTGACGCTGCGCACGCCGGCGGGGGAGGTGGTGTACCAGGGCGGCGTCGCGGACGCCGGCCCGTTCACCCTGCCGGAGTCCGGCTCGTACGAGCTGACGGTTTCGGGCCGAGGGGTTGCGAGCGGGATCGGGACCTACGCGCTGCGTCTCGTGGACGCCAGCGCCGCCCCCGTCCTGCCCCAACCGGTCGTCACCGGGACGCTCGAGACGCTGCGGCACACGGCCGTCTACCGGATCGAGGCCCGCGCGGGAGACGTGCTCACCTTGCGGCCGGGGGAGGACACGACCTGGGGGACAGCCGAGGCACTGGCCGCAGCTGCCTCCGCCCTATCGTCCAGTTTTGGCGTGACCGCGGATGGCTACGACGCCATCGAGGCCGCTCTCACCGGGCTGACCTACCGGCCCGGCGCGGCGACCCGCGTCGTCCTCATCACTCAGAATTCGCGGTTTAACATCGATCTGCAGCTCGATGCCAACACGATCCTGCACCAGCTCAGCGCCGCCGGGGCCGCCGTCACCGTCGTCGTCCCCAACGCCCTCCACGACGGTCAGGGAAACGCGGTGCTCGGCCTCGGCGCCGACGGCACCAACTACCGAGCGGACGGCACGGGCGGCGTCATCCTGGGCACCGGCAGCGGCGTCGATACCACCCATACCTTCGACAGCGAAAGCAGCCCCTGGCCTTTGCCC
>JACOUH010000297.1 GCA_016177925.1 Planctomycetota bacterium
GCACAGAAGGCTCGGCAGGAGCCTCGCCCTCCCGACGGACCGGCGAGGTCGACGCTGGGGACCGCCAGCTGGGCGACTTGCTGCGGTCGCTGGAGTTGGTCGACGCCGACACGTTGACGGCACTGCTGGCCGAGGCGCGGCGGCAGCGCAAGTCGCTGCGGCAGTTGCTGCTGGCCGGCAACTATCTGACGCTGTTCCAGATGGCGCTCATCGAGGCGGGCAACCTCGACGGGCTAGTGCTCGGTCCGGTGCGGACGATCGACCGGCTGCATTCGACGCCGCGCGAGGCGGTCTACCGGGTCTTCGACCCGCGCAGCAACCGCGAGGCGCTGCTGCGTCACCTGGCCGAGTCGGAGATGCACGACGCGGTCCGGCCCGACGAGTTCCGTCAACGATTCGCGGCAGCGACCGCCGTGTGCCATCCACACGTTGCCGCCACCTACGAGGTGCTGGAGATCGCTGGGCGACCGGCTGTCCTGCAGGAGTGGCTGAGCGGGCTGGCGAGCAACGAGTGGCCTGCCCTGGCTGCCGTCCCCGGTGTCTGGTTCCGTCTCGTCTCGCAGGCCGCCCTCGGCTTGCAGACGGCCCACCAGGCGGGGCTGGTCCACGGCAACCTCCAGCCGGGACAGGTGGTCTTCACGCCGGAGGGCGTGCTGAAACTGTGCGGCTTCGGCGAGCCGGCATGGCTGGCCCTGGAGCACCCGCGCGAACGGGTCGCGCCGCCCGAGGACATCGACGGCGACGTTGCCGGCGATCTCGCCGCCCTGGGCCGCTGCGCCCTCGCCTGGACGACCCCGCCGGCCGACCGCAAGGGCCCGAAACCCAAGCCGCTGCCGGAGTCGCTGCAAGCGGTCCTTCGCCGTCTTGGGGGCGAGGCCGGCAGCGAGCCCTACCCCAGCGCCGCGGTCCTGCTGGAAGAACTGGACGCCGCCGGCGCCGCCGTGCCCGCCAACGCCGCCGCCTGGGAGCGCTTCGTCCGCCAGGTGCGCGAGCAATCCACCGACTCCCCTCTCCGCCGCTCGGCCTGAACCATGCCCCGTCGCGACAGGCAAGCTGCCTCTCGCCTGCCCGCACCAGGGATTATCCTGAGTCCAAATCACTTGTACACTTGCGAAAAGAGGAAGGAGTTCTCGCACACCTGCGCACGGTGCTACTCATTTCTCCCTTTTGGGATGGGATGTTCGTCGGTGCCTCTTCAAGCCCCCTTTTTGGCGGGAAACGCAATTCATCGTTTCCCCAAGAGTTAGGCCGCTCCTTTTACTTATTCCCGTTCTGCGATGTTACCCAGGGCCAAAATGGAGGAAGTTGTTTGGCCCCAGGTTTGCATTCTCCTTTTCGCTCCGCGTTGAACATGCTTCCATGAGGAATCAGAAACGCCCGCTGATTGTTCCAACGACCATCCTTATCAGGGAGGAGTTCTCATGCTGGTCCTCAACCGGAAAGTCGGGGAACGGATTGTGATCGGGGACGAGATTGTGATCACGGTGGTTTCCGTCCACGGGCAGCAGGTCCGCGTGGGCATCGAGGCCCCCGGGTCGGTGCCGATCTGGCGCGAGGAGCTGCTCAACACCGCGGCGGCCAGTCGGCCGGCGCCTGATCGGCGCGAGTCCCGCCCGGCGGAGGTTTCTTGCTGAGGCAGGGAGGGGGTACGATGGCAGAGTCCACGCTTGTGCGAATGCTTCCCCGCAATCTGGCCGAAACGCTCGAACGGCAAATCGACCAGCGGACCTGGCACCGAGTCCGCCGGCTGCGCGTCGACGCGGACACCGATCGCCTGGTTGTCCACGGTTTGGCACCTTCTTACTACGTCAAGCAGCTGGCCCTCGCGGCGGTCGGCGAGGTGACCGCCGCGGGCCTGGTCGAAGTAGACATTCAGGTCCGCTGAGCGGGCACCGAGTATCTCTCCGGCGCCCGCTTCCCTCCATCGGGGGGCCGCCCTGACCGAAAGAGAACACCTCTCGCACCCGGGCTCGTCATCAAGGCAGGTCGAGGTCCCAGAGGACGATGCTCCCGTTGGCACCGGCCGCGGCGGCGGTCATGCCGTCTGGGGCGAACGCGACACAGCGCACCGACTCAGAATGCCCTTCAAGACACGCATCGCAGACTCACCCGCGCCTCATTCCGCGCCCGGCCTCTCCAGCGCGACACACAGACCGGGGGTTCCAGAATCCTGGAGGAACGGCGGAATCTGTGAAGCCTGTGTGTGGATAGGGGAAAAGACCACATCTCCGCTTGACGGGGACCGCCTCTTTGTTGCATCTTCAGCGTAGAGAAGTCTCTCCTCTTGTCGCGGAGGCGCGATGACGATCACCCCGGGCGCCCTTCAGCAGGCGGCGGCCATTCCGGTCCGTCTAGGCCAGGTCTGCCTGATCAGCAGTCGCAATGGCAAGCGCTGGGTGATCCCCAAGGGCTGCCTCGAACTCGGCAAGACGGCCACCGAGATCGCCCTGCAGGAGGCCTGGGAAGAGGCTGGTCTCGTCGGCGTCCTTCAGCCCGACCCGGTCGGCAGCTATCTCTACGATAAGAGCGGCATCACCTGCCACGTTGTCGTCTATGTGCTGCAGGTCACGGGAATCGGCGACGCCTTTCCCGAGGACAGCTTCCGCGAGCGCATCTGGGTCAGTCCGGCCCAGGCCGTCACGCGCATCGAGGATCGCGGCTTGCGCGAGCTGATCCGCGGCGCCGTCACCCCCCGGGCCGGATGATCTTGAGCCCCGAAGGGGCGGTCGTCAATAGCCAGGGGCGTCAGCCCCGGGTACCGAGCCGTCGGCCCGGGAATCAGCCCCAAAGGGGCGGCCGTCAATAGCCAGGGGCGTCAGCCCCTGGTTCAGACACCGCGCGCTACGGTTCGAGCCCCGAAGGGGCGGCAGTGTACGGTGTGCCGCAGCCGACTGTCGCCCCTTCGGGGCTCTGTCGTCTGTTCCGATCACTGGACCAGGGGCTCACGCCCCTGGCTATTGACGATCGCCCCTTCGGGGCTGAAGATCAGGGGCGTGAGCCCCTGGTCGTTATTGACGATCGCCCCTTCGGGGCTGAAGACCAGGGCTTTCTCTGCTCCGGCATTCCACTTTATCCCTCACTCTTGCGGATGAACTTCTGGAGGGCGTGGCAGGTCGGCGGAACCACCCCTCGATTGCCTCCGGCGGACATGACGACCTCGCCGACGTACAGGTCGCCGCGCGAGTCGATGCACAGGTCGTGCGGAGCGAAGAAGTTGCCGACGCCGCAGGGGTCGCTCGCATCGCCCCAGCGGGCCAGGAGCCGGCCGGCCCGGTCGAAGACGCTCATTCGAGCGCCCGGGGCGGCCGGGCCGGGAGACGTCAGCCAGGGGAACAACCCGGCCCGCCAGCCGACCTCGGCGACGAAGAGGCAATCGTGACGGGAGAAGACCTGCATCGGCCGCGCCACGTCTGTCCACTGGGCCAGGAAGTCGCCGGCGGGAGTGAAGACCTGGACGCGGCTGTTCTCGCGGTCCGCGACGTAGACCAGGCCTTCCCGATCGAGCGCGATACCGTGCGGCAGGTTGAACTGTCCCGGCCCGTCACCCGGCTCGCCCCAGGAGAAGACGAGCTTCCCGCCGGCGTCGAACTTGTGGACGCGGGCATTGCCGTAACCGTCCGTGACGTAGATCGACCCGTCCGCTGCGAAGGCCACGTTCGTCGGCCGGTTGAACGGCGGACCGCCACAGCGGATCGTCCGGTAGTCGATCCCGACGATGCCGGTGTCGGAGGGGCAGCCGCTCCTGCCCAGCGTCATGAGCAGTTTGCCCTCGGGCGTGAACTTGCGGACGGTGTGGTCGAGGTCATCGGTGCAGTAGATGGTATCGTCCGGGCCGACGGAGATGCCGTGCGCCCGCGCGAACACGCCCTCGCCCCAGGAATTGAGGAAACGCCCGTCCCGATCGAACACGATCACTGGGTGCTCGCCGCGGTTGAAGACATACACGCGGTCGCGGGAATCGATCGCCACGCCCGCCACCTCGACGAAGCTCCACCCGGGCGGCAGCGTTTCCCAGCGGGACAGTGCCTCATAGCCCAGTTTCCCCATCCCAGAGGTCGCGATCTCACGTCGCTGGCTGGTCGGCATGAAAGTTTCCTCCTCGGGTTTCTGCGTTGCCGTCATTCTGCGGCCGTGGATGGTTCACGGTTCCCAGCCGCGGTCCTGAAACGCTTGATGCGGGTCACGACCGGCCTTCTGTTCTTCCTGCCACAGTTTGAAGAACTTGCTCTTCTCCCAGCGCCGCCGGGCTTCCGTCGCCCATTTCCGCACCACGTCTTCGTACTCGCCCGCCTCGATCATTTCACGGGCGACCTGGGCACCGAGAATCATGTTGTGGCACATGCCACAGGTCTCGCCGTCATGGTCCACGAGCTCGTCGCTGCGAGCCATACGTTCCAGAAAGTCCTGGTCACTGATTTCCCCTTGTCCGGCCAGGACTTTGGCCAGTTCCATCGAGTCGTCCGCCGCCGCCCTGTAGTCTTCGGGTGTTCGCTCTTCGAGCGGCTTTCTTTTCTTGCGCATGGTTTACTCTCTCCGCCGTCTTCTGGGAGTCCAATTGCCCACTACGACTTCTGGGAACTGCTCCAGGGCGACCCCCGCCCCCTTGCAGCTCAGCGCTCGACCTTGATGACGCCGGCGACGAGCACCGCTCGGGCACGGCCGTGGACCTTCCAGCCGGCGAAGGGACAGTTGCGGCTCCGCGAGCGGAACTCACTGGGGTCGATCGTCCATTCGACATCGGGATCGATGACCGTCACATCGGCGACCGCTCCCGGCCGCAGTGTGCCGCGGTCGATGCCGAGCACACGCGCCGGGTTGATCGTCATCTTCTCCAGCATCCGCGGCCAGGTCAGCACGCCCGGCTCGATCAGTGCCTTGATGCAGATGGGCAAGAACGTCTCCAGGCCGATGATGCCGTTGGGTGCCTGATCCAGTTCGCGCATCTTCTTCTCCGGCGCGTGCGGGGCATGATCGGTGGCCAGGACGTCGAGGGTGCCGTCGCGCAGGCCGTCGAGGATCGCCTCGAGGTCATGGCGTGTCCGCAATGGCGGCGACATCTTGAAGTTGCTGTCGTAAGTCGCCAGGCACTCGTCGGTCAGGGTGAAGTGGTGCGGACAGGCCTCGCCGGTGACACGGATGCCGCGCTCCTTGCCGCGACGGACCAGTTCGACGCTGCCCGCCGACGAGACGTGCAGGATGTGGACGCGCGCCCCGGTCAGCCGCGCCAGGGCGATCTCGCGATAGACCATCACCTCCTCGGCGACTGCGGGATAGCCGCGCAAGCCCAGGCGCATGCTCTCGAAACCCTCGGTCATGACCCCGTTCTTGCTCAATTCGGGATCTTCGCTGTGGCTGAGGACC
>JACOUH010000298.1 GCA_016177925.1 Planctomycetota bacterium
AGCGTGGGGCAGGTCGCTAACCTGCCCAGGCAGACGGCAGGTCAGCGACCTGCCCCACGTCAGGCGAGGAGTAACCGTGGGGCAGGTCGCTGACCTGCCCAGGCAGACGGCAGGTCAGCGACCTGCCCCACGTCAGGCAGCCTTGCGCAGCGGAATCATTCCCCGACTCAGCACCGCATCGAGATACGAGAACAGCTCCTGGCGGAAGCGATGCTGGTTGAAGTGGACGGCTTGTCGTCGCGCCGCCGCCGGAGAGAAGTCGCCGGCTCGCTTCTCGAACTCCTCCAGCGCCGACGCCAGGCAGTCGACGCGCTGCTCGTCGAACCACAGCCCCGTCGGCTCACGGCTCCCGCCGGGCGGGATGACTGTCTCGGTGGCCCCGCCTCTGCCGAACGCGATGACTGGGGAGCCGCATGCCATCGCCTCGACTGGGACGAGGCCGAAGTCCTCCTCGCCGGGAAACAGCAGGGCCCGGCAGCGACGCAGGTGGTCGCGGATCACCTCGTCGGACTGCCAGCCCAGGAACTCGACGAGCGGCCCCGCGCTTGCCCGCAGCCGCGCCTCGTCCTGTCCGGTGCCGATCACCACGAGCCGCCGCCCCAGCTGCCCGCATGCTGCCACGGCAAGGTCGAGCCGCTTGTACGGCGCGAATGCCGACACCGCCAGGTAGTAATCCTCGCGACGCACGGCCTCGGGACAGTAGAAGTCCGTGTCGACGGGGGGGTAGATCACATCACTTTCGCGATCGTAGCAGTCGCGGATGCGCTGGCGGACGGTCTGGCTGATGGCGACGAAGTGACTAACGTGCGCCGCGGTCCGGCGGTCCCAGTCGCGCAGCGCTTGCAGCAGTCGCCCGACAAGGCGGGCCTTCAGGCCGTCGCCGAAGTAGGCCTGGCGCATGTGCCAGGCGTAGCGCATCGGCGTGAAACAGTAGCAGACGTGCGGGACGCCGGGGGAAGGCCGGACGCCCTTGGCGACGCAGTGACTGAAGCTGACCACCAGGTCGCAGCGCGGCAGGTTCCACCCCGCCACCGCAGCGGGCATCAGCGGCAAGAGATAGCGATAATAGTGGTGAATGCCGGGCAGCCAGTTGAGCCAGGTCGTCCGCCGCACCAACCGCTCGATGGCGGGAGCGACCGAGCCGGGGCGGTGCAGCAGGGTACAAAGGGTGGCGCCGGGCCAACGGCGGCACAGCACTTCGAGACACTTCTCGCCGCCGCGCATCCCCGTCAGCCAGTCGTGGACCAGCACCACGCGGGGATCATTCCGTGCGTCCATGCAGCCGCCCTCCTGGCGTCGCCGAACGAGGACTCTCGCCCCGCTCGTGGTGAAAGTTTACCGCGGCCAAACATTGGGCGAAAGGCGGGTTGGGCTGCTCCAGTTGCCAGCGGCGAACGCTGGGGGCCCGGATCGCCCGAGAGCAGCGGCCCGATCCGGAAGGCACTCCCTGCACGCCCCTTGCGCTGATCGCGGCCCAAGGCCGTCAGCTTTCGTCGCTGATCGAGCGAACACGGTCGGGGCGGTAGCCGATGGCGCGTTTCCACAGCAGGAAGACGTGGATCATCCAGGAAGGGAACCAGACGAGGAAGATCGCGAAGTAGGGTTTCACGTCCTTCCAATGGGCGTCCTTCTGGATGATGGTCACCAGCCAGGCCGTCACACTGAACAGGACGACGAGGCCGTGGATGGCGAAACGCCAGCCGGTGAAGGTCCGCCGGACAATCGGCTTGCGGTCATCGTCGGTCCCCACCAGCAGGATCAAGTGCAGGAAAGCGAAGGCTGCGCCAACCGCGGCAAGAGCGGCACCGGTGCGGAGCGTGTTTTCGTCGTTTCCCTGACGGGCCACACGGTCTTCGATGGTGATGAGGTACCAGCAAATGAAGCTTAGGCCAGTCAGGAACTGGAGGATGCCCACGCTGAGGAAGTAGTGCAGGGCGGCTTTCAGACCGAGCTGCGAGTCCGGCTGTTCCCGGCTATCGCGGGCGCGCAGGACCGCGTACGGGATGGCCAGGCCGAGCAGCAAGAAGGGCAACACCACCCAGCTAACTGACCAAAGCACGCCGAGTTCAAGGAGGCCCCAGCCAGCCATGGTTGTCTCCTTTCGGGAGGGAATGAGTCTGACCTCTCGCATTCTACCTCCGCGACGGCCGTCCGAACAACGGGCACGGGTTCCCGCTTTGAAGCCCCGGAGGAGATTGCCGCCGGCGCGGGTGGCGGCAAATCGGCTTGACAGCGCAGACTGGGAACCATAAACTCTGAGGAAGAAGAATAATCAAGCCCAGGAAATTGATTGCGATTCCTTGGTCCGTTGCCTAGAATCCCACTCATCCGCAACCCGACCTCGAGTGGCTTTCCTTCACCCGCATCGGTGACTCGATCTCGAGGCAGATGCCCCTACTCTCCTTCCGACCACCCGGTTCTTGGAGGGGTTGACGCCAACGGAAGCCTCGGCGGACGGCCGGGGCCACGAGCCCGCCCGGACGAGCGGCAGACAAGGGCCCGCGGAATCGAGAGCCTCCAGTTGCCATGTCTTTTGGCCGTCGTTCGTTCATGCACCGGCAACTCGGTGTTCAGGCGTCGTATCCTCCAACGGTTTTACCGCGCGAGGGACGTTTTCCTTGCAGAGGTCGCTCTCGGAAAGGCCGGGCCTGCCCGGCGCACGGACTGTGTGCTGCCCCGACCTTGCCGCGGGGGGTGTGTCATCGCGACGTCACAGCCTGCCCCTGGACGGTTGATCCTGATTGATGCCCACGGCATCATCTTTCAGGTCTTCCACGCCATCCGCGACCGGATGACGAGCCCCGCCGGGTTGCCGACCAACGCCCTGTTCGGCTTCACCCGCGACATGCT
The DNA here is from genome assembly GCA_016177925.1 of Planctomycetota bacterium. Classification (GTDB taxonomy): domain Bacteria; phylum Planctomycetota; class Planctomycetia; order Gemmatales; family Gemmataceae; genus JACOUH01. The sequence goes on from JACOUH010000298.1 coordinate 2,851, forward strand.
CTTCCTGCGCGCGCAGAAGCCGGAGTACCTCGTCTGCGCCTTCGATGCCTCCGACACGACCTTCCGCAACGCCATCAATGCCGACTACAAGGCGCACCGCGCTCCGATGCCGGACGACCTGCGCGTGCAGATCCCGCTGATCCACAAGGTGCTCGCCGCCCTGTCGATCCCGACGCTCGGCCACGACGACTACGAGGCCGACGACATCCTTGCCACCGTCGCCAAGCTCGGCGCCGCCCGCGGCCTCGACGTCTGGGTCTGCACCAGCGACAAGGACTGCCGCCAGCTGATCGACGATCGCGTCAAGCTGTTCAACCTCCGCAAGAAGCAGGAGTTCGGTCGCAAGGAATTGCTCGACGACTGGGGCATAACGCCCGAACAGGTCGTCGACCTGCAGACACTCGTCGGCGACAGCGTCGACAATGTACAGGGGGTGCCCGGTATCGGCGTCAAGACGGCGGCCAAGCTGCTCCAGCAGTACGGCACCCTCGACAACCTGCTCGCCCACGTGGACGAGGTCAGCGGCAAGAAGACCGAGAGCATCAAGGCGTCGCTGCCCTACCTCGAGCAGACGCGCACGCTGGTCCGGCTGGCGACCGACGTGCCGGTGGCCCTCGATTGGGACGCCTGGCGGCTTCAGCCGCTAAAGACGGCCGAGCTACAGGCCCTTTTCCAGGAGTGGGGCTTTCAGGGCCTGCTGCGGCAGGTCCGCGACGGGTCAGCAGCGACGAGCGTCCAGCAGCCGCCGCTGTTCCCCGACGCCGAGTTGTTCCCCTTCGGGGCGAACGCGCCGGCGGGGCCGGAATCGGGCAACGGAGAGGCGGGCCCGGCGCCGCCGGCGAAGTGGCAGGCGACGTATCAGCTCGTCGACACGCCGGCGCGCTTCGAGGAGTTTTTCGATCAGTTACGGAAACAGAAGCGGTTCGCTGTCGACCTGGAGACGACCGGGCTGGAGCCGTTGCGCTGCGAGATCGTCGGCTACGCTTTCTGCTGGAAGGCGGGCGAGGCCTGGTATTTGCCGGTGCGCGGTCCAGCGAGCGACCCGAAGCTTGACCCCGATCAGACGCTGCGCCGGCTCCGCCCGCTGCTGGAAGATGCTGCCATCGAGAAGGTCAATCAGAACATCAAGTACGATCTGCTTGTCCTGCGCGGGCATGGCGTGACGCCGGCTGGGGTCGCCGGCGATTCGATGGTCGCGGATTATCTCTTGCATGCGGGCGAGCGCAGCCATAATCTAGAGGATCTCGCACTCCGTTATCTCAACCATCCGGTGATTCCCATCACCGACTTGATCGGGAAGAAGACCAAGAAGCAGCCGCAGTTGCGCATGGATCAAGTGCCGACCCTGCGCGTCGCCGAGTATTCCGGCGAGGATGCCGATGTTGCCTGGCGGCTGTGCGAGTTGCTGGAGCCGAAACTGGAGAGCCTGAGCCGTGCCCCCGGCGTTGCCTCGCTGCGCAAGTTGTACCACGACCTCGAGGTGCCGCTAATCGAGGTGCTGGCCGAGATGGAGTACAATGGCATCCGTCTCGATGTGCCGCTCCTGAACCGGCTGTCGCAGGAGATGGGGCAACAACTTGACGAGATCGAGCAGAAGATTTACGAGTTGGCGGGGAAGAAATTCAACATCGGCTCGCTGCCGCAGTTGCGCAAGGTACTGTTCGAGGACCTGAAGCTTCCCCCGCAGCGCAAGACCGGCGTGACGGGAGCGGCGAGTACCGATCAGGAGAGCCTGGAGAAGCTGGCGGCGCTGACGCACCTGCCGGGACACGAACTGCCCAAGAAGATCCTCGAGCAGCGGCAGGTTGCCAAGCTGA
>JACOUH010000299.1 GCA_016177925.1 Planctomycetota bacterium
CCGGTCGCGGTGCTGACGGGCCGTGGCGCCGCCCTGTTGATGCGTCCGCTGCTGGCCCACAGCAGCGGACGCTCCCATCCCGACACGGCCCAGCACCGCCGCGTACTGCACCTCGAGTTCGCCGCCTCCACCGAGTTGCCTGACGGCTACGCCTGGCACACGTTCCTCCGCGCCGGCGCGTGACGACCACGCGGCTGGCCCGAGTAAGTCCTGCGGTCCGACAGGCACGGGGACGCGCGCTTGCACGGTTGCGTTGTTTCCCTACAATCTTGGGAGAGTGATTGTTTTGGTGCCGGAGTAGCCCAACGACGGCGTACCGCTTTCGTGAAGCGGGGTTGCGGCTTCAAATCCCACCGTTGGCTCCTGGGAAGTCTGGAAAAGGCAGGATCTGGGGCGACTCTTCTTCGGGGGGTTCTCTCCGCCGGGCCCTCTTTGATCTGGCTTGTGGCTTGCGGCTCGAATGAGGGCGAAAGCAGCGATGGCTGAACCACACGCCCAGCGGTTGAAAACAGGGAGGGAAATCGAGTTGCCCTGCTGCGCCACCTGAACGGGGCAATGAGGAGCGGACCATGTCGACCGTCGAACAAGACGTTCCCTTTCTGACCCGCCAGGAAATCGAACAACGGGCAACCGATGTTCTCCGGAAGCATGGCCTGGCGTCTATCCCTGTCGATCCGGTCGTGCTCGCGAACCGCCTCGGCATGGCCGTACACAACGCCAAGTTTTCCGACGACAACCTCGTCGGCATGATCGCCAAGCGAGGCGACCAAGTCACCCTCCTCGTCAATCATGCGGACCCGCCGTTTCGCAAGCGGTTCACGATCGCTCATGAACTCGGCCATCATTTCCTCCACCTCCTCGGTGACGGCGAGTTCGTGGACGGGGAGGCTAACCTGTTCCGCCAGCCCCAGGACGACCAGCAGGGCATCACCCCCGAGCGGCGTCGTGAAATTCAGGCGAATATGTTCGCCGCCGCTCTTCTGATGCCGGAAGACGCCGTCCGGTCAGAGTGGAGCGGGTTGCGCTCCGTCGATGCCCTGGCCCGCAAGTTCAACGTCTCCGAGGAGGCGATGGGCATTCGGGTCGGGCAACTTGGACTGGACTGATGGCAAGGAAGAAACCTCAGCCGCAGGTTCCCGACACTCTCAAGAACCTCGTCCAAGACGTGGGCAAGCCCGTGTCTTCGTCGGACGTGGATTCCTACGGGAAGTTGCGCCAGATCCAGGACCGCAGCCACCAAATCAGGACCATCGTCAAGGCGTGGAAAGACCAGCAGGCCCAAGACCGCAAGATGCGGGAGCGGTACGCCATCTACCTGATTGTGGCGATGGGGGTGCAGGCACTTGTCGTGAACGTTGTCTTCGTGCTGATGGGGTGCGGGGTGCTGAGTTTCGAGGCGTGGACGGCCAAGACGTTTATCATGTCGGTCTTCGCCGAGATAGCCGCAATGGTCCTCATCGTGGTGAAGTACCTGTTCACACCGTCAAGCGAAAAGGTGTTACAGTTCCTCGACGAGAAGAGGGCGACTGGGAAAGGACGTTGACATGCCCATCGACTTCCGCTCCTGCCTGAACGCCTTGTCGGACGTGATTATCAACCGGCCGCCGCCAGGCTGACCGTGAAGGAGCACGGCGGCATCTTGCTCGTCATGGAGCCAATTGACTCCAGAACCGAGCCAGCTCTCGTACCCGCCAAGGAATACTCACAAGCCGGCGTGACAGGGCTTCGGAGGGTTGGCTGTCAGCGGTCCGTGAGCTTTTCCTGGGTGAAGTCGCAGAAGCGGACCATCTCCAGCGGGCCCTTGCCCTTGACCTCGACGACGTGCGACTCGCCGCGAGCAACGTCGGCGACCCAGCCCCAGGCCTCGCGGCTCAGCGTGATCGCCCCCTTGAGGCCGTGACTCTCCATCCGCGCCGCCGTATTGACCGTGTCGCCCCACAGGTCGAACAGGTATTGCCGGCGGCCGAGTACGCCCGCCACCACCTGCCCGACGTGGATGCCGACGCGCAAGTTCCAGTCGACGGACATCGCCTGTGCCGCCGCGATCATCTCCAGCCCGCAGCGCACGCACGACAGCACCGGGTTCTCCACCGGCTTGAGCAGCCCGCTCGCCGCCATGAAGGCGTCACCGATCGTCTTGATCTTCTCGACGCCGTACTTCAAGGCGCTCGTTTCCCACGACTCGACCAGGCTCTGCAAGTGCAGCACCACCTCCTCGGGACCGTGCCGATCGCAGTAGGGCGTGAAGCCAACGATGTCGGCGAAGAGCACGGCGACATTGTCGTAGCGGCGCGGCTTGACGCCGTTGGTCGCCTTCAGCTCGGCGACGATCTCATCGGGCAGGATGACGTGCAGCAGCTCGTCGGAACGAGCCTTCTCCTGCTTGATCTGCTGCAGGTAGATCTGCTCCTTGTCGCGGAAGCGTTTCTTCTCCAGGCAGGCGCCGATGCGGGCCTTCAACAGCAGCGGGTTGAACGGCTTGGGCAGGTAGTCCTCCGCCCCCTTGGCGATGCAGCGCAGCACCGCGTCGTCCTGGTCCAGGGCCGAGATCATGATGACCGGCACGTCGCGCAGGCGCTCGTCGTTTTTGAGGCGGTCGAGCACCTGGAAGCCGTTCAACTCCGGCATCATGATGTCGAGCAGGACCAGATCGAACGGCTCGGCCTGGAGCATTTCCAGGGCCTCGCGGCCGTTGACTGCGGTGGCGACGCGATGCCCCTGGCGCAACAGCAGCCGGCAGAGGATGTCGCGGTTGGTCGGGTTGTCGTCGACGACGAGGCAGTAGCCCGGCTCGATCGCCGCTGCCTTGTCGACCGACTGCTCCCAGACGAAAAGGGGGTCGGCCTCGACGCGGCCCGTTTCCTCAGCCAACTCCTCCTCCGCCAGCAGCTCTTGCTGGCGATAGCCGAGCACCTTGTCGAGGACGGCCAGGCACCGCTTGCCGTGACCGTGGATGCGCTGCAAATCCGTCTGGAACCCCTGCAGGAACTGCTCCTCGGCGTCCTCCAGCCATATCTCACAGTAGTTGATGACGGGGTTGAGGGCGTTGAACAGGTCGTGGCGGACGCGCGACTGCAGCGACTTGAAGGCCGTGTCGTCCTCCTGGCCGGCGAGCGTCTCGGGGGCAAGGAACTCGTCGATCATCTCGCGCAAGCGCCGGCCCGAGGCATGGATCTTGCGCAGGTCGGCGACGAAGGTTTCCTGTCCCAGGTCCGTGGTCTCGGCCAGGAGGATCTCGCTGACCTGGATGATGGCGTTGACTGGGTCGAGGACCTGCTCGCGGATGCCGGCCAGGAAAGCGCGCTGGTTACGGTTCATGGGACTGTTCGAGCTGGGCCCAGGCCGGGCGACTTCCGGTGCCGCCGGCAACCGGATCTGCTCGTCGGTTGAGTTCATATCGGCCCTTCCTTCGCCGTTTCTTCGCTCTTTCCCGCCCACCTCCTCCTCGTAGGGGCGGGCGGCTTGCCTGCCCCCCGTTGCTGCGACAAGCGAGCCGCCTGTCGCTACGGGGCGAGGGGAGCACGAGGCGACGGTCACGAGCCGGTCTGCTTGGCGAGCTGGGCCTGGATCTTCTCCAGAAGGCGGGGCAGCTCGATCGGCTTGGTGTCGTAATCGTCGCAGCCGGCCTCCATGGCCTTCTCGCGGTCGCCGGTCATGGCGTCGGCCGTGAGGGCAATGATGGGGATCGTCCGCGTGTCGTCGGACTCCTTGAGCTGTTTGGTTGCCTCCCAGCCGTCGAGCACCGGCAGGTGCATGTCCATCAGGATCAGGTCGGGCTTCTCGGACCGTGCCTTGGCGACGCCCTCGCCACCGTCGACGGCGACAACGACCTCGAAGCCCTTCTTGGCGAGGCGGCGCATCAGCATGTCTCGATTATACTCGTTATCTTCGACCAGAAGAAGCTTTGGCATCGCTGGCTTTCCTCGTGAGGCCGAGTCGTCCCCCACCGACCAGACGGGCCAGGCGGGCTGGGCGGACATTACTCAGGGCGCGGCCCGGCGAGCGGGGGGTGTGAACCCCCCGGTCAAGTCGTACCGGGGGTTCACACCCCCCGCTCGCCGGCGCCGTTGGTCCGGTACTGCCGCAGCAGGCCCGTCAAGCGGTCGCGGTCGATCGGCTTGGTCATATACTCAGCGGCACCCAGGGCGTGGCCGAGGTTGCGGTCGTCGGCGATGGTCAGCATGATGACCGGGATGTCGGCGGTGCCGGGGTCGGCCTTGAGGGCGGTCAGCACGTCCCAGCCGTCCATGCCCGGCATCAGCACATCGAGCGTGATCGCGGCCGGCCGCAGCTGCCGTGCCAGCCGCAGTCCCTCGTGGCCGTTGGCCGCCGCCACCACGCGGAAGCCTTCACGGTCGAGGTAGCGCTGCATCAGGTCGCGCACCGCCGGGTCGTCGTCGACGACCAGGACCGTGCCGGCACCGTGGTCCCGGTCGGGCTTTCCGCTGGGCATCGTGCCCTCGGTGACACGGACCGCACGGGCGTCCGTCACCTGGACGGGCAGGTGAGCGGTGAAGTCGGAGCCCTTGCCCGGCTCGCTGCGCACCGTGATGTCGCCGCCCATCATCTGACAAAAACTGCGGCTGATGGCCAGCCCCAGGCCGGTGCCGCCGTACTTGCGCGTCGTCGAATCGTCGGCCTGGCTGAACGGTTTGAACAGCTTGTCCATCTGCTCCGCGCTAATGCCGATACCGCTATCGCGGACGTGGAACGCGATCGCGTCGCGGCCCTCCCACGTCTCGCGCACCACTTCCAGTTGGACCCGGCCGTCGTGCGTGAACTTGGTCGCATTGCTGAGCAGGTTGAACAACACCTGCCGCACGCGTGTCCGGTCGGCATAGATCGAGCCGACGCCCTCGCCGAACCGCACCGACAGTTGGTTCTTGTTCTTCTTTAACAGCGGAGCCACCGTGCTGACCAGCGCATCGCCCATCGCCTTGACGTCAAAGGTTTCCAGGAACAGCTCGATCTTGTGGGCCTCGATCTTGGACAGGTCGAGGATGTCGTTGATGAGTGCCAACAGGTGCTTGCCCGCCTCGATGATGCGGTTCAGATCGGGGACAAGGTCGTCCAGGCCGCGCTCCTGCGACTCCTCCAACAATAGCTCGCTGTAGCCCTTGATGGCGTTGAGCGGCGTCCGCAATTCGTGACTCATCTGGGCGAGGAAGTTGCTCTTGGCCCGGCTGGCCTCGAGGGCCTGGTCGCGCGCGGCGGCGAGGTCCTCGTTGGTCTGCTGGAGCTGGCGGGTGCGCTCGCGGACACGGCGGTCGAGCTGGTCGTTGAGGTCGCGCAGATGCTGGTTCAGCTCACGGATCTCGTGTTCTGCCCGTTTGCGCTCGGTGATGTCGCGGACGATGCCGGTGTAGAGCCGGCCGTCCGCCGTCGACACATCGCTGACCGATAGCTCCAGCGGGAAGACACTGCCGTCCTTGCGGCGGCCGACCACTTCCTGCGTGCTGTTGTTGACGCGACCCAGCTTGATGGTCGAGACCATGTCGGGCGGGGCATCGGCGCTGCGGTTGTCCTTATCCGGCAGCCCCTGTACTTCCTTGGGCAGCAGCAACTTGACGTTCTGCCCCTTCAGCTCGTCGGCGGAGTAGCCGAAGATCTTTTCGGCGGCATGGTTGACCATCTGAATCTGCCCGTCGGCGTCGAGGATGAAGATGCCCTCGGCGGCGGTGCGGAGGACGGTGCGGAGGCGAGCCTCGTTCTCGCGCAGCTGCTGGCCGCGCTGCCGCAGCTGTTCGACCATGTCCTTGAAGCAGCGCGCCAGGACGCCGATCTCGTCGCTGGCGGAGACGGGCAGTTCGACGTTGAAGTCGCCCCGGGCGAGGTTGCGCGTGGCCGCGGTAATGCGCTGCAGCGGGCGCGTCAGGCGGCGCGACACGAGGAAGGCAAGACCGACGCCGGAAACGATCAGGGCGAGCTTGATCCAGACCAGGCCGGTGGTCTGCTCGGTGACGTCGGCGACGATTTCCTCATGCGACAAGGCCTGGGCCAGCCCGAACCAGCGCGGCGGATCGACGTCCGGCGCCGAGTAGGCGAGGCGGTAGAAGTGGACGACATAGGTCTTGCACTCGACGAGTTGGCCGGCCGCGAGGTGTTTGTCGAACTCGCGCAGCAGGGCATCGCGGGCCTTCGTCACCTGCGAGCGATCCTTGCTCCGCAAGGTGGTGACCAGGTGGAGCGCCGAAACGCCAGACGCAGCCAGCCCCTTCTCCTTGCCAAGCAGCTCCTCAAGCCGCGCGTCGAGCCGCTTCTGAACGTCGCGCTGATCCTTCCAATCGTTGGGATCGATCGCTCTCAGGTCGAGCAGGTAGTAGATCTCGCCGGGAGACCATGGCTCGGGTGCGTCGGGGTGGCGGAAGCCGCGCGGCCGGAGGACCTCTTTCAGGCTCGCACCCGCGCCGATGGTCACGCCGGGCGGGTCGGCCTGTTTGTAGAGCGGCGCCAGCTTCGGCAGGAGACGATCGGAGATGCGTGGGGCGGAGGCATCGCGCTCGAAGGCAAACGCTTCACCGGGATCGGGGTGGACGAGGAAGCGGCCCTCCTCGTCGGTCAGGTACGTCAGGTAGCGGGCCGAGCGCTCCAGGGCCCGGGCCAGCGGGCGGAAGTCGAGCGTGACGACCAGCGCCCCCGCCAAGCGCTGTCCGTCGCGCCTCTCGTCGGCGACGAACAGGGGGGCGGCGGCGCGCAGCACCGGGACGTCCTTGCCGCCCTGGCGGACATCGGCATTGCGCCGGACCGCGGACAGATGGACGGAGTTATCGCGGCTCGCCGCGAGGTTAGGGAAGTGCTTGCGATGCGCCGCGCTGTCGACGTGGATGTCCTCTTCGCGGCGGTTTGCCCGGACGGCGGGAGGGCCGCCGGCAGGCGGGGCGAGCGGCAGGTACTCGACCTGGAGGTAGTGTGTTCGGGCGGACAGGAGAGCGGCAAAGTCCTCTTCGACCCGGCGACGGAGTTCGTCGCGGCGGGCGGCAGGGGCGCGGAGGTACTCTTGCAGGGGAAGGCGGGCGGCCTGGCACAGGGCGTCCTCGCGGAGGGCCTGGGTGGCGTAGACCAGCTCGCCGCCGCGGAGCATGGTCTCGTCGGCAAGGGCGAGCTGCTCGTGCCGCGTCAGGGCAGCACGCGACCAACTGAGCATCCAGCCTGTCAGGATGAGCACAGTGCCGACGATCAACGCCGAGGCCAGTGCTCCGAGCTTGGCGCCGATGCTGAATCTCATGTCTCCGCTCTCCAGCAGCGTTCCCAGCCGACGAACCGACCATCGTGAGGTCCGCGGCGGAAGGAGGTCGGCGTCCCACGGTTATCGTAGCATGAATGGCCACTCCCGGGCAGCGACAACCTGGGTGGCGGGTATACTGAACGAGTCGAGACCGCAGGCGAACCTGCACAAACGGCCCGAGCCATGACCATCGAGATCAAGTGGACCGATACCGACCCGGAGACAGGACAGCGTCGCTTCCTGTGCGCCGAGAAGTGGGCCGGCGCGTGGCGCTTCAAGTGGAAACTGCAGCGACGCGGCAACTGGACGAAGGACCTGGAACCGACGCGGGCGATGTGGGAGCACGTCCTGGACAGCCTGCGCCGTCGCTATCGCCGTCGCGAGGGCGTCAGCGACGAGGATGTCGAGCAGGTCGAGCGCCTCCTGAAAGATTGGCGCGAGCCGCCCAGCGCCGAGGAGGACAACTAATGCTCTCCTCACCGCGGGGAGCGTGCATACAAGCCCGGAGCGCCAGCGACGGGACGTCCCCGCGCTGGCGCTTGGGGCTTGTATCTCTCATTCGGCGAACAGGTAGCGCAGCAGCCACTCGTGACGCCGGTACTCGGGGAGGACGATGTCGGCGCCGGCTTGCACCAGCCGGTCGCGCTTCCAGCGGTTGACCCCCGCGCGGCGCACCTCGTCGCTGGCGACCGCGATCGCCACGCCTCCCACCTTTTTTACCTCTTCGATCTCCACGAAGCCATCGCCGAAGCCGAGCAGTTCGTGCCCGCCCAGGCCGTGGTCGCGCAGGATGCGCTCGATCACCATCTGCTTGGAGAAGTTCTTGTAATCGTCCAGTGCCCCGTAGACGTTCTCGCCGAAATACGGTGTCAGGCCGAGCAGGTCCGCCTCGCGGCGGACGTACTTGAGGTCGGTGCCGCTCGCCAGGTACAGCGCCACGCCGTGGCGACGCAGGCCCTCCAGCAGGGCATGGCTGCCAGGAACAACCCAGTCCTCCGCGACGGCGCGGCCCGCTTCGAGATCAGCAAGTCGGCCGCGGATGCGCTCCATCAGCAGGTCGTGGTAGCGGTGCTTGTACGCCAGCGGATCGAGCGGTGTCCCACCACGGCGGCGGACCTCGTCGGCGAGGTGAATCATCTGGTAGATGGTCTGCCGGCCGTTGAGGCGCATGACGAACTCCTCGACGGCGTCCGCCAGCTCTGCCTCCGACTCGGATGTCCCGGTCTGGCGAAGTACCTCCACCATCATCGGGATCATCACCTGGGGCCAGCCCTCGCGCAAGAGCGACAGGGTGCCGTCGAAGTCGAACAGCACCGACCGGAACCCGCCACGCGGCAGGTCCGGCCGCAGCACCTCGATGTCGGGGGGCAACTCCATGTGCCAGGCGCCTCCACGCCGTGAGGAAGACGGCCGGTGAACAGCAGCGGATCACGTCTCCGCCGGCACGGCCGTTACAGTTGTCATACCAGGAACACCGGGCCGCAGGGAACGCTCAAAATGGACAAGGCGGGAGTGATGGAGGGAAACGGTCCCCTTTATACTTGAGTCACGGGGTGCTTCGCAGAGCAAGTGACAAACTTGCTCCACGTCAGACGGAGATTTCCATGCGCGTGCCTGACTACCTTGCCGAGCAACAAGTCCGCTTCGAGACGCTGCTGCACGCGCCGGCGTTCAGTGCCCAGCAGCGGGCGAAAGTGCTGCACGTCCCCGGCCGGCAGGTGGCCAAGTCCATCCTGCTCGCCGTCCCCGAAGGCTTCCTGCTCGCCGTGCTGCCGGCGACGCACCAGATCGATCCGTCCCGGTTGGCGCACGAACTGGGCGGGCTCGTGCGGCTGGCCGACGACCGCGAGATCGCACGCGTCTTCCGCGACTGCGAGTGGGGCGTCGTCCTGCCTTTCGGCTCCCTCTACAGGCTGCCCACTCTCCTGGACGACGCGCTCCATCCCGACGATATGCTCATCTTTGAGGGCAACACGCACGTCGAGGCAGTGCGCGTCCGCTGTGCCGACTTCGAGCGCCTCGAGAAACCGCGCCGGCTGGCCTTCGCCGTCGCGCGTTGACTTCGCGGGCAGGTCCCCCTCCTGAAGTCCTGAATCCCTTGCTTGACCCGAGTCAACAACTGGGGAAGACGCAATGGGGAAAAGGAAGAACACTTCTCCTGAAGCGGGACAAGCAACCCTATCCACGATCTTCATCTTTCGCGGAGTCGGTACGTTGTGTAAGGCGCCTCGCACGGGTTGCCCCGCGTCACGTGCAAGCGTCCCTCGGCCGGCTCGGCGATCAGCGAGGCAACGGTCCTGCCCCGCGCCGAAACCGAGGCGTGGTCGGGGCCGTCGTGCGGGTGACGGCAGATCGAGGTCGGCCGGCCGTCGTGGTCCGCCAGGAACCGTTTCAGGTCGTCGACCGTCAGACGCCCAAACCGGCCGGCGAGCAACTGACGCATTCGACTCAGACGCGGGAAGGAGTCGGCCACACTGGCCGCGTCGCTGGCCGGGCAGGCGTGCGGTCCGCACAGGAAGTGGTTGGTGTGGGCGAGGAAGCCCTCGCCGTCTGCTTCCATCAGGACAGGGCCCTCCGGCGTCAATTCGACGTCGGCAATCCTTCCCTCGCCGTCGCACAGGACGTAGTTGCCGCTGGAACAGACCGGCACGCGCCGCAGCAGATCGAGGATCGCGGTCACGGTCCGCTGCTCCAGCATCAGTCGCTTGATGGGACACGTCAGCAGGGCCGGCTTCCCCTCGGGCTCCAGTCGCAGCACGTAGGCGAGGTCCTCCAGCTCGGGCTTGACGTCGCTGTTCTGGCCGATCAGCACCTGCCCGCCCGCCGTCCCGCGGGCGGAGACCACAAAGGTCGTGCAGCCTTCCCCGTTTACCTGCCCCAGCTCACCCCGTATCTGGACCGCGAGCGCATCTGAGAAGGAGACGTCTGCTCCTTCGGCCAACCCGCGGACTTCCTCGACGAGTTGAGGGCAGTAGCGCTCGAAGAGCGGCAGAAATCGCAGGGCTCGCGATCGTATTGCTTCGCGCGACAATCGCAGGGAGTGGGCGAGGTAGTTGAGGAAGGCCTGGATGCGGGCCCGGGCCTGCTCGCCGTGCTGGCGGCCCAGTTCGCGGGGCGTCCCCCGTGCCTCGAACAAAGGATACGGTTCGCTCATGATGCGCTCACCACAGGTGCAGCAGGAGGGCGAGCTGGTACAAGAGGATCAAACCGCCGATGACGCTGGCGGTGATGCTGGCCATCAGCACGGCGCCCGCCGCGACGTCCAGCGCCGGCCAGGCCCGTTCCTTCGTCGCCTCGTCCAGGCCGCGGAACAGCGTCTCCAGGGCGCTGTTGAACAGCTCCGCCGTCAGCACCAGGCCGATGCAGCCTAGCAGCACGCACCACTGCCAGAAGTCGCACTGCAACACGATCGCCGATGCCAGGACCAGGGCAGCGAAGAAGAAGTGGACCGAGAAACTCGAATGGCCGCGGATGCCCAGCTTCAGGCCGCGGAAGGCGGCCCGGAACTTGTCGCGCCAGTGCCGGCGTGATCGCGGTCGGGCCGCTGGCGCCTCGGGCTCGGGCGGGGAAAAAAGCATGACCGTTGGCATTCAAGGATTTCAGAGTGCAGCCTGTCGACCGCAACCCCACGTCATCGGATCGTCCGCATCGAGAGTATCGTTGTAGCGTTCCGCTGGGGAATCCGCAATCCCAGCCGCGTGTCAGCGCAGGCCGCCCAGGAGTCCGCCGCCACCACCCAGCGCCGTTGGGGAGAAACCACGCCGGTTCATCGATACCAGGTTCGGCACGATCTCGAACAGGACGCCGAAGTTGTTCTGCAGGGCGTTGTACGTGAAGCCCAGGCTGACATTCACGTCGGTCCCCATGCGCGTGAAAATGAATGTGTTCGACAGGGCCTGGCTGGTCCCGAAGTCGTAGCTGCTGCTAATCGTCGTCGCGTACTTGGGGCTGAAAAGGTAGTTGGCCGACGCCGTGACCGCCTTGCTCCGCAACGGGTCAAGCTGGCGGTAGCCAAGGTAGAAGTTCGTCTTGTCGGTGCGGTTGAGGAAGGTCCCCACCGTGTACTCGGCCGGGCCGTGGTTGAACGGGTCGAAGAAAGCGGTGCTCACCAGGGCCGTCCGGTCACCGATGTTCCAGGTGTAGTCGTACTCCAGGAACGAGAAGGTGCGGCCGAAGTTGTCGCGGTTGGAGGCGGGGAAGACCGACGCCGACACGTCCAGCGTCATCCAGTCGACGATGTGCTCGCGGCCCGGGAAGCCGCGCTTGGTCTGCAGACGTTGCCGGATGTCCAGCTCCAGGACCTCAAGCTCGTCGCGCGTGTCGATGCGCGAGTCGATCA
>JACOUH010000300.1 GCA_016177925.1 Planctomycetota bacterium
GAAGGCCGTCTGGAAAACGGGAGGGCGAGGCTCCTGCCGTGCCGGCTCGGCAGGAGCCTCGCCCTCCCGTTTTCCAGACGGCCTTCTCAATCCAGGTAGATGAACTCATTCGTGTTCAGCAGCATCAGACAGTATTGCTTCAGCGCCGCTGTCTCGTCCAGATGCTTCTCGCGCAGCGACCGAACGAAGGCGGCGTCCTTGCGCACCTCATCCTTGGAAGGACTGCGCCCCGTGGTCAGTCGCACCGCCTGACGCACCTGCTCGTCGAGGGTATCCGGTGCCGTGCGGCGCAGCCGGCCGGCGAAGGCCTCGGCCTGCTCATTGGCAAACTCCCCATTGAGCATGCCCAGCGCCTGCGTCGGCACCGTCGTCGTGTAGCGGACCGGACAGCTCGAGTCGGTGTCGGCCTGGTCGTGATGCGACAGGATCGGCACCAAGAGCGATCGCTTGACATGCACATAGATGCTGCGGCGGGCGGCTTCGTCCGGCAGCGAGACCGGCCAGCCCTCCCCCGGCCTCGACTGGCCGGCGAGCACCTCGCGCGGAATCGGCGGATAGATGCTCGGTCCGCCCATCTTCGGGTTCAGCCGCCCGCTGATCGCCAGCATCGCGTCGCGCACCTCCTCGGCCGTCAGCCGCCGCATGCTGAAGCGCCACAGCAGCGTGTTGCCCGGGTCAACCTTCAGTCCCGCCGGGCTCGCCCGTGACGACATCCGGTAAGCGCTCGACAGTAAAAGGAGTTTGTGCATCCGCTTGATCTGCCAGCCGCCGCGGACGAATTCGCCGGCCAGCCAGTCGAGCAGTTCGGGGTGCGTCGGGAGCGTGCCGAACTTGCCGAAGTCGTTCGATGAGGCGACGAGGCCCTTGCCGAAGTGGTGCTGCCACAGCCGATTGACCAGCACGCGCGCTGTCAGTCGATTGTCCGGCGAGGCGATCCAATCGGCCAGCACGCGACGCCGGCCGCTGGAACGAGCGTTCTTGACGGGCGGCGCGAGGACCGGCGTCGACCCACCCAGCACGGCCGGGAACCCCGGCTCGACACGAGCCCCCGGCGCGTGGACGTTGCCGCGGACCAGCACGTGTGTCGCCGGCGGATGGACCAGGCAGTTGTTCACCGACAGCGCCAGCTCGCGCCCGGCAGGCACTTTTCGCCGCAGCTGATCCAACTCGAAACGCACGCGATCGTACTCGTCTTTCTGCTCCGGTGTGAACAGCCGTTGCACCTTGCGCACGATCCGCGGCCGATCGTCCCCCTCGGCAGCCCGCTGATCCTCTGCCGATAACTTGCGGATCACCTTGTCCTCGATCCGCGTCTGCGCCGCCCGCAGCTCGGCGATACGGGCGTCGCGGCGCTTCTGTTCCCGCTCCTCGTCCGCTCGCTTCCGGCCCGCCACGAGGTCGGTCAAGTTGAAGCGCGACGACGTGCCGCGCGTATCGCTGAAGGGCTGGATGTCGCGGAAGAACGCGACCAGGCGGTAATAATCCTTCTGCGGGATGGGGTCGATCTTGTGGTCGTGGCAGCGAGCGCAGTTCATCGTCATGGCCAGGAAGACCTGCGCCGTCGTGGCCACGACATCGTCGAACTCGTCGAAGCGAGCCTGCTCCGCGTCGACCGGCTCATCGTCCCACAGGCCGAGGCGATAGTAGCCGGTGGCGATAATGGCGTCAGGGTTGTCGCGGTCGATCTCGTCGCCGGCCAGCTGCTCTTTGACGAAGCGGTCATACGGCTTGTCGGCGTTGAAACTGCGGATAACGTAATCGCGGAAGCGCCAGGCGAACGGCTTGGGGCCGTCGCGCTCGTAGCCGTTGGTCTCGGCGTAGCGGACGAGGTCGAGCCAGTGCCGGGCCCACTTCTCGCCGTACTGCGGCGACGCCAGCAGCCGATCGACGAGCCGCTCGTAGGCATCCGGGGCATCGTCCTTCACGAACGCATCGACTTCTTGCGGGGTCGGCGGCAGGCCGGTCAGGTCGAAGGTGACGCGGCGGACCAGGGCAACGCGGTCGGCCGGCGGGCTCGGGGTCAGCCCCTTCGCCTCGAGCTTCGCCAGGAGGAAGGCGTCAACAGCCGTTCGCACCCAGGCCGCATCCTTGACCGCGGGGACAGCAGGCCGCTTGACCGGCCGATACGCCCAGTAGTTCTTCGCCTCTTCGGTGACGACGCCCTTCTCGTCGGGCCGCCGCACGTCGACCGTCCCGGGTGTCCACGGCAGTCCCTCCTTGACCCAGCGCGTGAGGGTATCGACGTCCTTCTGGGGCAACCGGCCATCGGGCGGCATTTGTAGGTCGCCCTTGTAGTGAATCGCCCGCAGAAGCAGGCTGTCGTCGGGCCTGGTGAGGGAGATGGCCGGGCCGGTGTCGCCGCCTTTGAGGATTGTCTCGCGGCTATTCAGGCGCAGCCCGCCGCGGACCCTGCTGCCGCCGTGGCACTTGAAACAGTTCGCCTTGAGGATCGGGAGGACATCCTTCTCGAAGAAGGCGACCTGCGCGGCGCTGAATCGTTTCGCCTTGTCGGATTGCGGTGCGGGCTTGTCGGCGAATGCCCCGCCGTGTGCGAGGATGCACGCTACGAAAAAGGTCGCCGCAATGACGGAGCGAAAGTGTCTGAATTTCATGGCGACGTCTCGGCGAGGCGGGCGCTGGGGGGAGAGGAGTCTATCTTACCGCGCCGGGAGCAGGGTGGGGGAGTGGTGCGGATGGTTTCCTGAAATTCCTTGCAGACGGCGGCGACATCAATCTCCGCGGGCCGCGCGGACGAAGGCCTCGAAGTTGGCGACCGGCGTGGCGCGGTCGACGCCGTGGCTGAGGTTGACAATGTGCCGCCGGCCGCCGCCAGCCGCCACGCAGTCGCGCGTCGCCTCGACCACCTGCTCCGGTGTCCCCGTCCGCAGCAGCTCCTCGTCGACGTTGCCCTGGAAGGTCAGGTCAGGATAGTCGCGACGGGCCGCAGCCAAATCGTGGCTCGTCCCGAGGCTGAGCACGTCAGCGCCCGAGGCGGCCATCAAATCGAGATAAGGTCCCTCCTTGACGAAGAGAATGCGCGGGGCTCCCGGGACGGCAGCGAACAGGTCGCGGTGGAACGGCTGGGCCCAGTGCAGGTACTCGTCGCGCGTCAGCATACCGGCCCAGGAGTCGAACAGTTGCCAGGCGTCCGCCCCTTCCTCGACAAGCACCGACAGGAACCGCGCTGTCGCGGCGGACAACCGGCGCAGCAGGTCCTCCCAGACATCCGGCATTTCATGGGCGAAGGCACGCGTGGCGTCCATGTCCTTGCCGGTGCCGATACAGTAGGTCGCGACGGTAAACGGCGCCCCGGCGAACACCAGCACCGGCAGCGCCCCGGCCAGCTCGTCCTTTACTAGGCGCAGCAGATCGCGAATGTGTCGAACGCGTTCCGGCTCGACCTCGGGCGATAGCCGCTCGACATCCTCGCGCGAGCGGACCGGGTGCGCTGGCACTGGCCCGACGCCAGCGCCGAGCGTGAACGGCAGGCCCATCGCGACCGGCAGCGAGGTGATGTCGTAGAAGAGGATGATGGCGTCGACGCCGAAACGGCGCGGCAGCAGCGACGCCCGGGCGGCCAGCTCGACGTTTTCCGAGAACTCGTAGAACGACAGTCCCTGCCGCAGCTTGTTGAACTCGGGGTCCCAGCGCCCGGCCTGGCGCATCGCCCACACCGGCGGTCGCTCGACCACCTCGCCGCGGGCGGCGCGGACCAGCAGATGAGGGGGAGACAATGGATCGCTCGCTCCGTCGCTCATGATCCTCTCCTCGAATCCCTTGCTGGCGCGTCGGGCTGGTATTCTTTGACGCCGACGTACAGCGTCGCGATGCCGAAGGTAAAGGGGTGCCAGCGGACGTTTGTCAGGCCGTGGCGGCGCAGGCGCTCGGCGAGTACGTCGCCGTCAGGAAACTCCTGGACGCTCGCCGGCAGATAGCGGTAGGCGTTATCCTTGCTGCGCGAGACGAACTGACCGACGAACGGCAGGACGTAACGAAAGTACGCCTGGTACATGCGGCCGAAGAACCAGTGCCGCGGCCGCGAGAACTCCAGGATCGCGACGCGTCCCCCCGGCTGCGTCACGCGCACCATCTCCGCCAGGCCGCGGTCGGTGTCGGTCACGTTGCGCAGGCCGAAGGCCACGACCGTGAGCTGGAACTGATCGGCGGCGAACGGCAGCCGCTGTGTGTCCGCCTCGACGAACTCGACCGGCGCCGGGCCTTCGGGGCGGCGCGGGCTGCCGGCAAATCGACGCCGGGCTTTCTCGCACGCTCCGACCAGCATCTCATGACAGAAGTCGGTGCCGACGACCGGGACGCGGTGTTCGGCGGCGCGATCGTAGGCGAGGGCCAGGTCGCCGGTGCCCGTGCAGACGTCGAGGATCGGCGCCGTGCCGGTCGGCGGCACCAGCTTCGTCGTCCGCCAGCGCCAGTAGTGATCGACGTTCAGGCTGAGCAAGTGGTTGAGAAGGTCGTAACACGGCGCAATGTTGGCGAACATGCGCCGGATGCGGACTTCGCGTTTGTCGAGCAGCGCAGGCGGCACGGCAACTCCCGCGAGGGTCGGTCGAACCCGGAAGGGGTGTGCTCTCATTCTTTTTCTATGGCCGGCTACAATATCGGCGAGCGCCGGCGAGCGGGGGGTGTGAACCCCCTGATTCATCGACGCCATCAGGGGGCTCACGCCCCCCGCTCGCCCAGCAAGCCATCAGGGGGCTCACGCCCCCCCGCTCGCCCAGCAAGTAACCGGCAAGCAGCGAGAGAGGACAACATGCTCACGGCGGAAGGATGTCGCGCACGCCGGCAGCGGCTCTGGCAGCAGCTCGACCCGCCGCCCGACAGCGACCACGTGCGCCTCGCCGACCCGATCCACTTGACCTACCTGGCCAACTTCTGGGTCGACCCGTTCAGCCTTGGCGCCGGCTTCGGCGGCTACCTGCTCGTCCGCAACGACGGCCACGCCAAGCTGCTGCACGACAATCGCCTGCCCCAGTCGGCACAGGAGGCCCACATCGAGGACCGTTCCGTCGTGCCGTGGTACGACGGCCGGTCGCCCGGTCGCGGCCCGCGCCAGCTCGCCCTGCTCGGCAGCGTCAACCCGTCCGGCAGCGGCCTGCGCATTCACGACCGGCCCGGCGACCCGTACGCTGCGACGGTTGTTCACACCCTCGCGACAATGCGTCGCCGCAAGGGCCCCGACGAGGTCGAGTTGCTGCGCCGCTGCATGCGCGCCACCGAGGCCGGCCACGCCTGGGCCCGTGAGAACGTTCGTCCCGGCATGACGGAACTCGACGTCTACTGCGGCGTGAGCGCTGCCTGCACCAAGGCGGCGGGACAGGCGGTGATCGTCTACGGCGATTTCGCCGTCTCGCCCGGCCCGGAGCGGCGCGGCGGACCTCCGACCAACCGGCCCCTCGAGCCGGGCGACATGCTGATCCTCGATTACTCCGTGGTGATCCACGGCTATCGCAGCGACTTCACCAACACGCTCGTCGTCGGCCGCGATCCCAATGCCGAGCAGCAGCGACTGTACGACCTGTGCGTGCAGGCGATGCGGGCCGGCGAGAAGGAACTGGCAGCCGGCCGCGAGTGCCGCACTGTCTACGGCGCCGTCGTCGACGCCTTCGACCGCGCCGGGGTAGTGGAGCACTTCCCGCACCACGCGGGACACGGCCTCGGCCTGACGCATCCCGAGGCGCCGTTCTTCGTGCGCGAGGCCAACGAAACCCTCGTCGCCGGCGACGTCGTCACGCTGGAGCCGGGGCTGTACGTCCCCGGCGTCGGCGGCATCCGCATCGAGCACAACTATCTAATCACCGAGCAGGGCTTCGAGCGGCTGAGTAATCACACGATCGCCCTGCGCTGACGGCCTTCGGCTATCGGCTGTCGGCTGGAAGAAACCGCGGGCTATCATTCTGGCTGATTGCCGAAAGCCGAAAGCCGATGGCCGTCGGGCAGCGTGCTGAGCAGAACGCCGAGTCCGCCGCGCGGCTCCAGCCACACCTCGCCGGCGGCGGCCGGCAGCAGCCACGTCTGCCCCGGCGCCAGCTCCTCCGCGGCGCCCCCAGCAACGAGGCGGCCTTCGCCGCGCACGACCGTCAGAAGTTGCAGCCGTCCGCCGCCGCACGTGACCGGCTCACCGCCGTGCAGGTAATCGAGAGTGAAATAGTCGCATTCGACCAGGCAGCGCCGCTCCGCCGGCCCCGACGGCGGCTCCTCGAAGGCAGGGACGCGGATGGGCTCGATCGGTCCCTGGTGCCAGTTGATGCAGGCCAGCGCCTGGTCGACGTGCAGCGGGCGCGAGCGGCCCTGGGCTACGCGGTTCCAGTCGAAGAGGCGGAACGTGGCGTCGCTGGTCTGCTGCACCTCGGCCATCAGGACGCCGCCGCCGACCGCGTGGACCGTACCGGCTTTCAGGAACAGGCAGTCGCCGGGGCGCGGCGTGAAGCTGTGCAGGCAGTCGGCGACGCTGCCGCGGCGCAGCGCCTCGCGCAGGCCCGGCTCGTCGACGCCTGGCTTCAGGCCGGCAAAGATGCGGCTGGCCGGCTCGGCAGCGAGGACGACAGCGCCGAGCAGCGACTGGCGGTGCTGGCGCATTAGGTCGCGCAGCGTCTGTCCAGCGAGCGGGCCGCGGTCGACGCGACTGGAGTGGGTGGCGTGGTCGCTAATCTCCCACGACTCGCCATAGGGCTCGTCGCTGGGCAGGCGCTTCCCGAGCAGCTCGGCGAGGCGGCGTCCGCCCCAGACCATCGGCCGCAGGAAGGCCTCGAAGTTCAGCGGTCCGTCCACCCCTCTCCTCCACCGCCGCTGTCCCTGGTTAGCCGCGACGCGCTAGCGGAGCGCTCCGCTAGCGCGTCGCGGCTAACCGAATTTGGTTTGAGCGCTCCGCTAGCGCGTCGCGGCTAACCGAATTTGGTTTCCAGCGCGCGCTAAGCGCTAAGCCGCAAGCGGCGCGGGCCGTGCCGACTCGCGGTAGGCCGCGATGATCTCGGCGCTCGGCCCCGTGCGGCGCACGCGGCCGTGATCCATCCAGACCAGCCGGTCGCATAGCTTCTGCAGCGAATCGAGGTCGTGACTGACCATCACGAAGAGATGCGCCTTGGCCATCATCTCCTGCATCCGCGCTCGTGCCTTGTGCTGGAAGTTCAAGTCGCCCGCGCTGAGTACCTCGTCGACCAGCAGGACCTCCGGCTCGATCGCCGTCGCAATCGAGAACGCCAGCCGCACCAGCATGCCCGCCGAGTAATAGCGCACCGGCATATTCAGGAACTCGCCCAACTCGCTGAATTCGGCGATCGCCTGGATCTTGCGGCGCACCCGGCCCGGCGTCTCGCCCTGGAGGTAGCTGCGGAACTTGATGTTCTCCCAGCCGCTCGCTTCCGACTCGAAACCCAGGGCGATGTCGAACAGCGAACTGATCCGTCCCTCGACAACGCGCCGGCCCGCCGTCGGCGGATAGATGCCGGCCAGCACCTTCAACAGCGTGCTCTTGCCGGCGCCGTTGTGGCCGACGATGCCCACCCGCTCGCCGCGCGACACCTCCAAGCTGACATCCTGCAGCGCCCGGATCTCGATGCGCGGCCGGGCCCGGCGGCGAACCAGCCCCAGCACCCAGTCCTTCCAGGTCAAGCCTTTGGAATCCTGGCGCACGCGGAACGTCAGACTTACTCCGTCCAGTTCGATACGGGCCATCCCCGACGCCCCCTCTACAGATGAAAGATCAACCGTTTCTCCAGGCGTGTCAAGGCGAACATCGCCCCGCTCGCCAGCAGCAGCGTGACCAACGCCGCTCGGGCAAACACGTCGAGGCCGGGCACCGCCGCCGCCACATCGCCCGTCATCGCCCCGATCGGCTGACGCGCCAGCTCCAGGAACGGCACGAGCGGGTTCCAGTCGACGATCCAGGTCAGGCCGTGGCTCGCCAGCAAGTCCTTCGGGTAGAAGATGGGCGTGAGATAGAAGACGACCTGAAAGCCGACCTCGGCGAGGTGGCGCGTGTCGCGGAAGAAGACCGTCGCCAGCCCCGCCAGCGTCGCCAGCGACCAGCCGGCCAGCAGCAGCAGCAGGAAGGTGGCCGGCAGGGTCAGCAGCGCCTGCGGGTTCCAGTTGCGGGCCCCCCCCGCCATCAGGGCCAGTCCGAAGCCGACGCCCAGCGCCAAGAACAGATGGAAAGCGGCGCCCAGGACGGTGCGCAGTGGATAGATCGCCATCGGCGCCGGAAACTGGCGGATGTAGGATTCCCCCTGGAAGAAGCACTGACAGCCGGCGAGCATGGCCGTCAGGATGTAGTTCCAGCAGGCCAGGCCGACCATGACGTAAGCGGCCATCTCGGCGACCGGCAAGTGGAACAGGCGGCAGAAGACGAGGCAGATGATCGCCGTCATGGCAATCGGCTGCAGCAGCGACCAGCCCATGCCGAGCACCGAGCCGCGGTAGCGCGCCCGCAGGTCCATGCGAACCAGCGCCAGCCAGAAGTAGCGACAGCGCCAGATGGCCGTACAGTAGGCTCCCATGCCTCGCCTGCCTCCCTCGTCCCTGAACCGTGGGGCCGGTTTCTAGAGCGTTTTGCAGTCGGCCGTAGCACAGGCGTCTCGCCTGTGCCGAACCACGACAGCGCACAGGCGAGACGCCTGTGCTACGAGCAAATGCAAACCGCTCTAACCAACCAGGTCGTCCTGGCGTGCGATATCCCGGACGCGGGCCGGTCTGACACAAGCCCGGAGCGCGAGCGACGGGACGTCCCCGCGCTGGCGCTTGGGGCTTGTGTGTCCCCGCGCTGGCGCTTGGGGCTTGTGTCAGCGCTCCCGGCGTGCGATACTCTGCCAGCGGCCCCTCGAAAAATCAATCAATGGTAAAGCGGGCAAGGCGCGCAAGTCCGGTCGCGCCGGGCGTTCTGCGTTTCAGGAGAACACCGATCGCATGAGGACTGCGGGAGACGCCGAAGGTTTGCACGGCGCCGCCGGTAAGTGGGGAAAAATTTACTGGCGGAGGGGGATTGTTCTCTCGTACAATCATCCGGTGAGAGACAATGACTGGGCGTGCCGAGGCAGGGCTTCCCAGTTCGAGCGCACAGGGGGTTTTGGACATGATCCAAGTCCGTCGGCTTGGCGTCGTTGGGGCCGTGCTGGCCCTGGTAGCCGTCATCACCTGCACTCAGGTCCGGGGCGGGCCGGACAAGGACGATGCCCTCAAGAAGTGGCGGAAGTCCGGCACCGAGCCGGAAGGCGGCAAGGTCCCCGCCGACGACCTCGCGGATGACCTGGCCGCCACCAAGTTCGCCCAGGAGAAGGTCGTCGTTTATCAGACCCGCGACAATGATTGGACCTTCGGCTGGCAAATCAAGCCGGCCCTCAAGGTCGACAAAGACGAGCGGCCGCGTGACTTCCTCATCCTGGTCGACACCTCCGCCAGCCAGAACCGCGGCCCCCTCCAGGCGGCCCAGAAAATCGCCGAGGCCGTCGTCAAGGACCTGCGCGAGGACGATCGCGCCGCCATCTGGACGGTCAACGTCGAGCCCAAGGATCTTACCAAGGGCTTCTTGGAGAAGGGCAAGTTCGACGACGCCCTCAAGACCCTCGAGAAGGAGTATCCCTCCGGGGCCGCCAACCTCAAGAAGACGCTCCAGGACGCCCTCGGCGATAACGGCTTCGAGAACAACAGCGGCCGCCGCCGGGTCATCCTGTACCTGGGCGATGGCATGAGCGTCGCCGGCCCGCTCTCGGCCGACGCTCGCGCCGAGCTGTGCGGCAAGCAGGTCAAGAAGCGGATCGCCTTCTTCTCCGTCCCCCTGGGCTCCCGCTTCGACCCGCTCAACCTGCACGGCCTGCCCAACGCGACCGGCGGCACTGTCGTCCGTTGCAAGCCCAACGAGGGCGCCGAGGGCCTCCTGAAGAGCTTCAAGGCCGCGCTGGACGTGCCCATCTTCTATCCGCAGCTGGCGAAGTTCTCCCCTGACGTCCTCGAGGTCCTGCCCGCCCCTCTTCCGCCCCTTCGCACCGACGTCCCGACGCTGGTCGTCGGCCGCATCAAGGAAAAGGGCAAACTGTCATGCAGCATTACCGGCTTCGTCAACCGCAGTCACGAGGTCAAGCTTGAGTTGACCGAAGAACTGCCGGGTTCGGAGCCCGACAACTTCTTCCTGGCCACCATGCTCCAGCAGTGGCGGCAGCGCAAGGAGCAACCGGCCATCCTCCAGGCCGACCGTGCCCTTGCCTTCACCTACCAGCACAACGTCCTGGCCCGCGAGGAGCTGCTCGCCCAGGCCGATATGGCGCTGGGGAAGAACGAATTGGCCGCTGCCCAGAAGCTCTACGAACAGGCCCTGCAGCTCGACCCCGATTCGGTCGACGCCAAGTCCGGTCAGTTCATCGTCCGCCGGGTTCGCGAGGGCAAGCTCACCCGCGAAGACCTGCGCAAGATGACCGAGCCCAAGGCCGGCGACGAGGTCGTTGCTATAACGGCCAAGGGCAAGCTGCGCCATTTCAAGCTTGACCACAAGCAGATGATCGCGGCGCTGCCGCGCGAGGGAGACGAGGCCCCACCGCCGCGGCGTGGGGACGACCAGCAACTCGAGGAAGTCCGTCGCCGCGAGGTCGTCGAAGACCAGCGCAACACGGAACTGGTCGAGGATGCCGTCCGCGAGGCGCAGCGGCTGCTCCGCTCCAACCCCGACGCGGCCCAGCAGTTGCTCAAGGACACGCGCCAGTCGATCCTCGACAACCCCGACCTCAGCAACCGCGCTCGGCTCATCCTGGCGGATCGGTTGCAAAATGAGGTCCGTAATGTCCGCATCCGTGGCACCGAGATCAAGCGCACCCTGCTTGAACAGGCCCAGCAGCTGGCGGTGTCCCGCGCGCAGGTCGGTCTGGACCGCGAACGCCGCGAGGCGCAAGACCGCGTCCGCGAGCGGATGCGGGCCATCAACGAGTTGATGGCGAGGGCTCGCTACGAAATCATCACCTCCGGCGACCAGCAGAAACGCTTCGCCGCGGTCAAGGCCGCCGAGGAGATGAAAAACGACCTGATCAAGGAAGGCCAGCCGATCCCGCCGGCGCTGACCGCCGCCTACGGCATCGCCCAGGCGGACTTCCATCTGACCGAACTGGTCGAGTTGAAGCGGCTGCGCGAACAGCGCTGGCTGCTGACGATGCTGCAAGTCGAACGGCGGCACCTGCCGTTTCCGGACGAGCCGCCCACCGAGTTCCCGCCAGCGGCGAAGTGGAGGGAGCTCACCCGCTCGCGCAAGTCGAAATATGGCTCCTTCCGCTTCGGCGCCAGCACGGGCAACCGCAACCTCAAGACGCTGCTGGACGTGCTGAGCATTCCGCGCGACGCGCGTGGCAACCCAACGGAGTTCGACGAGCAGGGCGACCCGTCGCTGACCCTGGGCCGCGTGCTCACGGCGTTGCAGAGCAAGTTCAGTCGTCCCGGCGACAATTTCTACCTCAACTTTGAGCTGGACAAGAAGGCGTTCGAGGCGGAAGGCGCCGCCGCCAACAAGCCTCCGGAGGAGTTGGGCCTGGGCATCGAGAAGGCCAAGATCCCCGCGGAGAAGAATATCAGCCTGTCAAGCTACCTGCAGAAGATCCTCAACCGGGTCGAAGGCGCGCCGCCCTCGGGCCTGGTGTTCGTGGTCAAGAAGGAGACAGAACTCCCGCTGATCATCGAGAACTTTGACAGGAGCGATCTGCCACCGCCGTCGCAGTTTGTGGTGCTGATCACGTCGGTGCAGTTCGCGAAGTACCACAAGGAGACAGTCGGCTACGCGGTCTCCGACCTGGTGGTGCCGATTCCCAACGCGATCAACGTCAGTTCACTGCAGCAGCAGGCCACCCTGTTCGGGCAGTTCGGCTTTTCGGGCTTCGGTGGCATCGGCGGCGGCCTCGGCGGCGGCCTCGGGGGGGGTGGCCAGGGCTTCGGCGGCTTCCAAGGAGGAGGTGGCTTCCAAGGAGGAGGTTTTGGCGGCTTCGGCGGCTTTGGCGGCCTCGGTGGCGGCGGCTTCGGCGGCGGTCAGCTCGGCGGCGGCGGTCTCGGCGGTATCGGCGGCGGTCAGCTCGGCGGCGGCGGGGCGCTCGGGGCTGGCCAAGCCGGCATTCAGGGCCAGAACAATTTCGGCGTCGGCGGTGGTCAGGGTGGCCTGTTCGGCGGGCAGCTCGGCCAGTTCGGCAACCTGGGCGGGCAATTCGGCTTCCAGGGCGGCACCCAGGAAGGCATCCTGATCCTGACCATCCGCCAGCTAATCGGTGAGCCGTCCGACTGGGCGCCCATCGTGCCGGGCCTGGCTGGTCCCGGTCAGATTCCCAACGATCCCGGCAGGCCCCCTGAGGATAACCCGGCCAACACGCCGGGTGGCAACCAGCTCGGTTACTTCCCGTCCGCGCTGGCCCTGGTCGTCAAGGCAACCTCGCGCGTCTGGAGTTACAGCAGCCGGCCAGGCGTCGGCCCTCCGGGCGCCCCGGGAGGAGCGCCCGGCATGGGACGTCTGCCCGGCGGGGGGGACGCGGTCGCCGCCAACGATCGTGATCCGAAACGAAAAGTGGGCGACGCCGGCGAGGGGCAAGACAGGCAACCGAAATTCGTCATGAAACCGGACGATCCAGACAATCCGACGGGGTTCAAGGCGGACTCCGACAAGGCTGTCGCCTGGCAGCAGGCGCTGGACAAAGGCGAGGTCAGCGACCCCGGTCTGATCGTGGCGACGGCCGACTTCCTGCTGCAGGCGGGGAAGTTCGAGCACGCCGCCGAGTTCCTCAAGGCCAACCTGCGCCGCGGGGTCGTGGTCAAACCGTGGGTCTACGAGTCGTTGGCGCTTGCCCTGCGCGAGAGCCGCGGCTCAGCGGAGGAGATCGAACGAGCGGAGACCTCGCTGGCCGACCTCGAGCCGCAGGACGCCGAGGGCTTTCTCAAGGCGTCCAAGGCGATGGCCGACCACAAGCGCTGGGACCGTGCCCTGGCCTTCTGCCGTCAGGCCGCCCTGCTCGAGCCCGGCGCCCCGAAGGTCTATGCCGACGCGCTTAACTACGCGGAGATGGACAAGGACGTCGGCGCCATGGAGTGGGCCGCCGGCAACCTGCTCAAGCAGGACTGGCCGGTCAAGGGCGACGACCTGCACCGCAAAGCTCAGGATCGCGTCGAAGCACTGTCCAAGGCACTGGACGCCAGCCGCGGCAAGGAAGCGGAGCGGCTCCAGGAAGTTGCCCGTGCCAAGCGCGAGCGGGACCTGGTCATCCGCCTCGGCTGGGGCGGCGAGGCGGACCTCGACCTGCGCGTCGACGAGCCGTCGGGCAGCGTCTGCTCGTGCGTCAACCGGCTGACGGTTGGCGGCGGCACGCTGATCGGCGACACGCTCGGCGAGAAGAACGTCGAGACCTACGTCAATGCCGAGGCCTTCCCCGGCAAGTACAAGATTACCGTGGACAAGGTCTGGGGCCGTCCGCTGGGCGACAAGGCGCAGCTGACGATCATCCAGCACCAGGGCACCGACCAGGAGATCAGCAAGCTGATCACGGTCAACCTTGCGGAGACGAACAGCGTGGAGGTCGACCTGGCGGAAGGGCGGCGCACGGAAGTGGCGACGGTGCCGCCGGCATCGTTGCAGCCGTCCACCGAGCCGCTCGGCGAGGACCTCGGGGCCGCCGACGCGCTGAGCAAACTTCGCGGCATGGCCAGTGGCGAGATAATCGGCTCGTCGGTCCAGCGTGGGTTCCGCGGCGGCGTCGGTTCGCTCGGCGGCAGTGCCCAGGAGATGACCGTCGAGAAGCTCAAGGAGAAGGACCGAGAGGCCCTCAAGCGGCGGGCGGCGCAGAACCGTGTCTCGCCCTTCGTCAACAACAACGTGAGCTTCACGAGTCAGGCGGTCATCGATGGCGACCGCCGCTACGTGCGGCTGAACATCAACCCGATCTTTAACGTGGCGACCAGCACAAAGCTGAAGCCGGTCGTCAGCTCGGTGATCCCGGGCGGCGGCGGCCCGTGACCAGGCTGAACGATGAACGATGAACGATGAACGATGAACGGAAGACGGGTGTCTTTCGTTCATCGTTCATCGTTTTCCGGAAGAGAGTTATGGAAGTTCGCTTAGTCGTGGAGCGCGGGGCCCGCAACGGGCGCACGTTCTGGATGCATGATCCGGAGATGGTCGTCGGCCGCAAGAAGGGCTGCGGTCTGCGGATTCCCTCCGCCGCGGTCAGCCGTGAGCACTGCCGGCTTCAGGTCTTTGAGGGCATTCTCACCGTCGAGGACCTCGGCAGCGTCAACGGCACCTCACTCAACGGCGAGGCGGTGACGGAGCGACAGGCGGTCCGCCCCGGCGATCAGCTCAAGGTGGGGCCGGTGACCTTCGTGGTCGAGTACCAGCTGGACCAAGCGGCGCTCGATCGCCTGGCAAGGTGGGAGTCCCAGCGCGCCAACCCGCGCGGCGACTTCGACTTCAACAGCGAAGACCCACCCGTGCTCGCGCTCGAGGACGACCCGGCCCTCCCCCTTCTGATGGACGACCCGAACGCTGACGTCGACGTTCCCGTCGTGGAGGAAGAAGCGCTCGTCGAACTCGAACTTGCCAACGACCTCCCGTTGGAACTGCCGGCCGATGGGCAGTTGCGCGACTTGCTTTCGCAGATGGAAGAGCCGGAGGACAAGACCTGACCATTCGGCGAGTGGCGCGGCGTCACCCCGCCGGTGTAACGTAGACCGGCGGGCTGACGCCGCCCCGCTCGCCGGACTTTTGAAACACTCGGTTATTGCTGACTCGATTGAGTGAGGAACTCGCTCAGCAGGTGGCGGACCATTTCCCCGGCCGTCAGACCGTGGGCGTGCGCGAGGGCTTCCAGCGCCTCGACCTGCCAGGCCGGCACCAGCAGGGGCACCTCGACCACGTCGTCTGTCGAAAACGAGACGGCCTCCCTGCTGCTCGCCTGCGCTTGCACTCCGAGGAAGCTCATCGCACTGCCGCCTTTACGAGAAGAGAACGAAAACGGCTCTTTCGCCCTTGTAGCTCGCTCGGTGAGCGGGCTACGAGGGCAGGCACACCGCGCCGTGCCGGGCCAGGTGACTCTGTAATTCTTGCTCCAGGTTTTCGGAAACGATTTCCGCTCGCTCGGGGCGATCGCTGAGGGCGAGATGAGCCCAGCCGATGACAGTACGACACCATTCCTCAGCGCCCGGTTCACCCCCGCCCTCCGGCTCGGCCCCGCCCGCCTGAAGGAACCGCGCCGTTGCCTCCAGCAGGCGCAGGCGACCGCCAATCAGGTCCGCAATGATCGCTTGCTTCTGCGCGATGCACTGCAGGGCTTGCTGGTGCTTCGTTCTCGCCGCAGGCGTGGAGTTCGTACGTCGCATTGTCTCTGCCACATGGGGAAACGGGAACGAGGAAGTCGTTCTCGGGGAGATTGCAATCTCCCCCTGCAAACCGGATGCCACCCTGCAACGCGGCGCCGGAGTACGCTGTAAGCGCTTGTCCCAAAAGTGTTTGTGCGATGCGACCTGAGACGAATCCTCCCGGGGGCCGCTGCCGGCTGCCCTGCGGCGCGACAGTCATCGTGCGTTTTTCGGGCAGAGTCCGGAGGAAGCGGTTCTTCACAAAAAACGGGCGGGCGACTCGAAGAGTCGCCCACCCTCGATCCGTCACAACGGGGCCGCGTCAGACGCAGGCGAGCTTGCGCTTGCGGCGCTTCGGACGGGGCTCCTCCATCGCCACCGACCCGGCGGTCTCCGCTGATGCCCGCTCCATCTGCTTCTTCAGCCGGTTGCGGGCGACGTGCAGACGCCGCTTGATGGTGCCGACGGGCGTCTCGAAGTCGCGGCTCATCTGCTTCAGGGACTGGCCGCGGATGTAGAACGCGACCAGGGTGGCCCGGTCGACCGCCTTCAGCCGCTCCAGCCCCCGCCACAGCTCCTCGCGCAGCTCGGCCCGGACCAACTCGTCCAGCGGGCTGATCCCGGCTGCCTGGGCGTTCTCGAGCGCCTCCGGCTCGACCTTGTGCAGCGGCCCGGACCGCGTCATGCGATTGATGGCCATGCGGACAGTAATCTGCCGCAGCCAGCCGGGGAAGCACTGCACGTCGCGCAGCTGGGGCAGCTTCTTCATGGCGTGCAGGAAGACCTCCTGGGTCAGTTCCTGCGCCTCGGTGGGGTTGCGGAGGCGGGCCAGCGCGACCGCGTAGACCGTGGACTGGAAGCGCTCGACCAGCTCGCCATAGGCGATCCGGTCGCCGTCGCGGGCCCGCAGAACAACAGTGATCAGCTCCTGCTCGGTCATCAAGGTCCCTTGTCCATCCCGATCCAAGCGAGTGTTGTGGCACACCGCACACGCCAGAAGAAGGCCGCCAAGGATCAGCTGCGTTGGGGGCCTGCTGGGCCGAACTCTTCCGGCGCGAGGCCTCGTGGCGTCGGTGCTCGAAAAGCCCTTGATGCCACGGAACCCCGCGCCGCGCTGGCGCGGCTTCTGCCCCGCGCCACCTGTTCCGGTTACTGGCAAGCGGTGACAGCGACAGTACGTGCGGCCAGGAAGACTCCCGACGTTTCTTAGCCCGAAGCGCAAGCAAGGGTTGCCCTTGCTCGCGGACGGGCTGGGAACGCCTCGGTCGATGGTCGCGCGGGGATGGCGATCTCTCGCGCTGGCGGTGCGGGTTGGCGGTGCCTGTCCCGGAGGGCTGCGTCAGGCGAAGCCTTCGGCGCTTCTCCCAGGGATCAGCTCACTCGGCCTTCACGACACCTGTCCCCTCGTCGAAGCCGGCGACGTCCTCCCTGCCTGTTTGCAGCAGCGCAAGCGCTGCCATGCACTTCGGCAGGACGGTATCCCGGTCCTGTTGGCCGGGACGGACGCACGGGAGGACGTCTTGCCCACGGGTGCCACGGTGCAGGGCGGAATGCGATTCCGACCTGTTCCCGCGGCAGCCGTTGGGATGGCTCCTCCGGCTAGCCGGGACCGCCAGGCGAGCCCGGTGGTCCCGCCCACGACTCTGGTCGTGGGGGTTCGACGGTTGAGGACACCAGCGAGGCGGACGGACCGACCGGCCCGTAAGGCGACGGGGTCATCCACGGGGGTCTTGTGTAACCCCCGCGCCCGGTCGCCTTGCGGTTCCGCGACGATCTCGCCGCCACCGTGTCGCATTGAAAAGAAAGGAACCTCCCGGGGCTGCGACTCGGCCCGATAGCCGAACCCGAGGCGCGCACCGGCAACCGCACCGTCCAGCCGGACGGAAACGTCACGCAGCACCAGGGACTTCAGCGTCTTGACGAACATCGCAGACCTCCGGACGATCGTTTGGAAGAGACATTGGTGACCCGCGACTCGGCGGGTCAGCGGTCTGGAGAAGGTTACAGTATTCTCGGTTACCTCACGGATGAAAAAAAGGCGCCACGAAGCAACAATCACCTGATTATACTCCCTCCACCCTCCCTGTTCGTCCAAGGGGCCGAACAATTTCACTTTTTTTCTGCAACCAGGGAAAGAGCGGGGGTCTGGGCGGTTGTGTACTCACCAGACTCGGCTTGCGGAAAAAGGTTCGCGCGAATGCCCGAAAAAATCCAGATGAGAAGAGGTAGGCAGGCAGAAAGTCGAACCCACGACGCAACTGCCTGGGAACGAAGGAGTTGTGACTACTCTCAACTTTCAGGACATTCCTGCCACGGCCGCGCAGCGCGCACCCGTGTACGGCAAACCATCCCGACCGATCCCTTCGCGCTTCTCGCAACGTCCGGGCCCAACAGTCTTGCCGCTTCGGGGGGCGAGGGGAGACAAACGGGACCAGCCTTTTCCGGGAGCGACTGGGTACCCCCCCGACGATTTGTCACGCCGGGTTAGCCCGGATTGCGCACCGCCGCCACCGGGCTTGCCCCGGTGGAGCGAGGCTTCTGCACAAGCAACGGCTGGTCTCAACGTCCCGCCCCCACCGGGCTCGCCCCGGTGGAGCGACGGCTTCTGCACCCGAGGGGCGGTAGGCGCTCCGCCCTTTTTCTTGTCCGCAAGCCTGCGCTCTGTCGGGCACGCAGGACGCCCTCGTCGGCCAACTCGCTGCCGACGGCACCGCGCTGGGCTGGCTGAGCTATCTCGGGGGCGGCGGCAGCGAGGAGTGTACCGGCCTGGGCGTGGATGCCAGCCAAAAGGTCTACGCGGCCGGGCTGACCGACTCGTCGACCACCTTCCCGATCAGCAACGCGGTGCAGTCCAGCTACGGCGGCGGCATCCACGACGCCTGGGGGAGTGCCTTCAAGAGCCGTACCACCGTCGACGCGATGCGTTTGCCGCTGTCCCCCGGCCCGAAGGGATTGACAACCCGGTGTCCACCAGCGGGGACGCGGTACGCCTCCTCCAGCAGAGCGCGGAGGAGGCGTCCTCACGCGGAGCGTGAGGTCTACGATGGCGCACGCAGGTTCGTCGACCGACATCACCAGGATCGCCGCCGTCTTGCCGTGCTGCCGGGCCACGCGGACGACACGCTCCAGGGCCCCCTTCAAGCGCGGGTGGCTAAACTGCCCCGGGATGCCCAGGAAGTTCGTCAAGTCGAACTGGCCGACCCAGAGCACATCGATCCCCTCGACCGCCGCGATCTCCTCGGCGTTCTCCAGCCCCACCGCCGTTTCGACCTGGGCGATCAGCAGCCCCTCCTCGTTGGCCGAGCGCATCGTCTCGACCAGGTCGCCGGCCGCGTAGTCATCGTGGGCCACTGCGAAGGCGGCTCCGCGCCGCCCCGCTGGTGGATACTTCGCCGACTGCACGATCAGCCGCGCCTGCTCGGCGTTCTCCACCATCGGCACCATGAGCCCCATGGCGCCAATGTCGAGCGCCCGGGCCAGGAAGTGGTACTGCACGGCCGGCACACGCACCATCGGCACCACGCCCGCCGGCCGCGTCGTCGCCACCAGCATGCGCAGCGTCTCCAGGGCCCAGCCGGTGTGCTCCATGTCGAAGACGACGAACTCGGCACCCGCGGTCGCGATCAGCCGGCCGAGGCCGGTGCTGTCGAACTCGAAGACCATCGTGCCCAGCGATACGCCGCCGGCGCGGAGCGTGCGTTTGACGGTGTTGGCTCGCATCGGCAAGACCTCCTCACTTCATCGGGATCATGCGGATGCAGACCGGCTTCGGGGCCTCGACCGGCTTGCCGACCAGATCCAGCCCGCCGGTCTTCTGATCGACGCGGAAGACGCTGATCGTATCGGCCTCCTGGTTGCCGACCAGCAGGAACCGGCCCGTCGGGTCGATCGCGAAGTTGCGCGGCACCTTGATCGTCTTCGTCTGATGCCCCGCCTCTGTGAGCTTCCCGTTGCTGTCGATCGTGAAGATCGCGATGCTGTCGTGACCGCGGTTGGAACCGTACAGGAACTTGCCCGACGGGTGGACGACCACCTCCGCCGTCCACGTCTTGCCCTTGAAGCCTTCAGGGAGCGTGGAGATCGTCTGAATCTCCTTCAGCACGCCCGACTCGGCGTCGTAGTCGAAGGCGGTTACGGTGTTGGCCATTTCGTTGATGACGTAAGCGTGACGGCCGTCCGGGTGGAAGGCGAAGTGACGCGGGCCCGAGCGGGGGGCGACCGACGCCGATGGCGGATCGTTGGGCGTGAGGGTGCCCTTCTTCGCGTCGAAGCGATAGACGAGGACCTTGTCCAGGCCAAGGTCCGCGGCAAAGGCGAAATGGTTCGCGGCGTCGAGGTTGATCGAGTGACCGTGCGGTCCCTCCTGCCGGCCCGGGTCGGTGCCCTTGCCCTTGTGCTGCACGAAGGAAGTCGCCTCGCCGAGTTTGCCGTCCTTGCCGATGGGCAGACTGGCGACGCTGCCGCCGCCATAGTTGGCCACCAGGACGTTCTTGCCCGCACGGTCGACGACGACGTGGCAAGGGCCGCTGCCGCGCGACGACTGCTGATTGAGCAGTTCCAGCTTGCCCGTGTCGCCCTCGATGGCAAAGGCGCTGACGGCGCCGCCCTTCTTGCCTTTGAAGTCGTTCATTTCACCGACAGCGTAGAGGTAGCGATGCGTGGGATGGATCGCCAGGAACGACGGGTTGGCGACCTCGGCCGCAACGCCCTTCGAGGTCAGAGCGCCACTGTCCAGGTCCAGCTCGAACAGGTAGATCCCCTTGCTCTTGCCGTCGGTGTAGGTGCCGACGTAGACGCGGAGCTTGTCGGCTTTCTCGTCGGCCGCTGCCGCCTTGGGCCCCGATTGCGGCGACGTTGCCAGCGCGGCAAGGACGAGGAAAGCCACGGTTCCCCAGTGCGTGGTGTGGTGTGTCATGGTGCATGCCTTCCCGGTGATGGTTACACTGCTGCCCTTCTCGGTATACGCGTCGGTGGGGCAGCCTTCCAGCCCGCAGCCGAGAGTGGCTCCCGAAGACGGGGCCGGCGCGCTGGCCCCTTGCTTTCACACGACGACGCGAAGACAATAGCAGCGGTTCGAGACCAACTCCCATACTGGAGGAAGGAACGATGAGCAGGCTTGCGAAGTTGGTGGGTGGCGTGGCGTTCGGTCTGTCGGCGGCGCTGTTCCTGGCCGCCCCGCCCGCCGGCGCCAAGGAGGACAAGGAGGACTCCACGGTGAAAGAGGGCAAGGCTGCCCCTGACGTTGAGCTGCCGGCGACCTCAATCGATACGGTCCTGCCCGACAAGAAGGAAGCCAAGACACTCGGCCTCAAGGAGTTAAAAGGGAAGAATGTCGTCCTCTACTTCTTCCCCAAAGCACTTACCGGGGGCTGAACGCGGGAGGCCTGTGCCTTCCGCGACCTGGTCAGGTCGTTCAAAGACGCCGACACCCTCGTCATCGGCATCAGCACCGACCCGCTCTCCCAGCAGCAGAAGTTCACCGAGAAAGAGAAACTCAACTTCCCCCTCCTCGCCGACCCCGAGAAGAAAGTCGCCCGAGCGTTCGGCGTCCTCAGTGAGCGCGGCTTCGCGTCCCGCGTGACCTTTGTCATCGACAAGAACGGCATTGTCCGCAAGATCTACAAGGTCTCCGACGCCGGCAAGCACCCCCAAGAGGTGCTCGCCTACGTCAAGGAGAACCTCACGGGGAAATAACGCCTTCTTCGCCGGGTGGAAATGGAAACGGGCCGGCGGCTCCCATCGGGGAGGCGCCGGCCCGTTCTGTTCCGGCCCTGACGCTTCAGGCGGTCAGACGAAAAAGGCCGGGGCCTGGAAGAACTCCAGGGCCCCGGCCTGTTGGGGAGTGAGTTGGCGAAATGGCTCAGCGGCTGACCAGGGTCAGCGGCGGAGATGGCCGCTCGGTCACGTCGATCTTGGCCTGGAAGACCGGAACGCCGTCGCGGTTGCGGACGTAGACGAGCCAGCTGCCGTTGGCAAGGGTGGCGCGGAAGTTCCCCTCGCCGTCGGCCGTCGAGGATTGGCGACGGCCATCGGTGTCGGCGCTGACGAACAGCAGGCGGGCGCCGGCCTGCGGAGCGCGATTGGTATCGAGGACGCGGCCCTCAAGGCTGCGGCCCGGCAGCGATGCGATGCGATCGAAGTGGACCTGCGGCGGCGGAGCCGGCACGCGCGGCTGGCGGAACGAACTGCCGTCGGCGTTGGGCATCGGTGGCGGCGGGGTCTCACCCGGGAAGCGGCGGAAGCCGGTGCCGCCGGGGTTGGTCTGCTCGCCGACGATCGGTTTCTGCGCCGGCAGCGGCTGCACCGGCACGACCGGCTGCTGCTGTTCGCCGACACCCGGCTGCGACGGCACCGTGGGCGTCGACGGAATGGTCCCGACCGCGGGCGTGCCGCCGTTGCAGCACGGCGTTGGGCAGACCGGCGTACAGCAGGTCTGCACCGGCTCGAGCCGGTACGACAGCCGATAGCTCTGCACCGGCACCATCTGGCAGCGCTGCAAATACGACGTCACGGCGTTGCACTGCGATCGCACCCGGTAGCTCGTCACCGGCGTCGCTACTTGCTGATACGAGCAGGTACACGGGTCGTAGTAGCAGCTGTAATGATAGCTGCACACGGGCTCGAGGCAATAACTTGTCTGATAGGTTGTCACCGGCTCGAGGACGGTCTGGGCCTTGTAGGTGGTGACGGGCTCGTAGTAGCTGCGTTGCACGTACTGGGTCGTGCAGACCGGCGGCGGGCAGGGGCAAGGCGAGGCCGCGGCAATGACGGGCGCTGCGGCGACGACGGGGGTCGGGCAGCAGGGCGTGAAGTTGGCGGTGGCGACGCGTCGCCGATGGAAGCAGCTGACCTGGAAGACGTTGTTCCACGCCGCCCGGGCCGGCACCTCCGCCGCCGCGAGGACGGCCAGCGCAACCAACGCGGCTCCGCGGAAGGGTCTCATGGCACGATCTCCTGCAATGGGTTGGGGTGGTGAGAGGCCTCTGTTCGTCCGGTCAGGAACAGCAAGGCACCACAAACCCCTCTCGTTTCAGTCCATGCGCACCCTGACGTGGGTACATCCATTTCAAGCGTACGTTCGTCGTTCGCGGCTGCATAGAGCGCAAGGGCAGGCGTTTGCCGGAAAAGCGGTCGGGAAGTGATAAAGTTGTCAGGTCCGTTAAAGATGACAGGTCGTGCGCGTTCTAACGATTAGCCCGACGCGCCAGCGAGGAGCTTAGCCCGACGCGCCAGCGAGGAGCTTAGCCCGACGCGCCAGCGAGGTTCGCTGGTTGCCTCGCTGGCGCGTCGGGCTAATCGTCGGACGGGAGAGCGGGTCAACCGACGACGGACTTGACGGCGGCGACGGCCGCGTCGTAGTTGGGCTGTTCCGTCACCTCGGGGACGTATTCGGCGTAGGTGATCTTGTTGTCCTTGCCGACGAGGAAGACCGCTCGCGACAAGAGCGGCAGCGGCAATCCCTCGATCAACACGCCGTAATTCTGCCCGAACGAGTGGTTGTGGACATCGGACAGCGTCTGCATGGTGGTGATGTTCTCGGCGCCACAGAATCGCTTCTGGGCGAAGGGCAAGTCGAGGCTGATCGTGTAGCAGGCCAGCCGGTCCTTGTAGGAGCCGAGCGCTTCTTCGAACTTCTTGGTCTGGGTGTTGCAGACAGGGGTGTCGAGCGACGGCACCACGCTGAACAGGCGCGGCCGGTCGGACGACAGGTTGGACAGGCCGACGACCTCGAGCCCCTGGGTGAGACAGGCGAAGTCAGGCGCCTTGTCGCCGGGCTTCAGCTGCGGGCCAATCAGTGTCTTGGGTTGACCTCGGAACTTGACCGCGTCGGGACGTTTCTGCATGGCAGGGACCTCCGGGTGTCTGGGGCGGACTCACGCCGTCAGGATATGAACGACGTGGGCAACGTCAAACCCGCCATTCCTCGGTCTGGTCGACCGGACGGCATTCTGTAATGGTGGTACAGAGAGCGCGCTCCACCCCATCCGTACCGGAGACGACCCATGCGACTTGCGACCATCCAGACGCCCTCGGGCCCCCGCGCCGCCGTCCGTCACGGCGACGCTTATGTCGACCTGCACGCCACCGATGCCGCGCTGCCGGCGAGCGTGCGCGGCCTGCTCGCGGCTGGGGCCGAGGCACTGAAGGCGGCCGCGGCGGCTGCGGGACGCCCCGCTGCGGTCCGCGTTGCGGTCCGCGGGGCGAAACTGCTGCCGCCCATCCCGGACCCGGCGAAGATCATCTGCGTCGGCCTGAACTACCGCGACCACGCTGCCGAGAGCGGAGCGCCTATTCCCAAGGAGCCGGTGCTGTTCAGCAAGTACGCGACCGCCCTGGTCGGCCCCGACGAGCCGATCGTGCTGCCGCCGGTCAGCCAGGAGGTCGACTACGAGGCGGAACTGGTCATCGTCGTCGGCCGCGGCGGACGGCACCTCAGCAAGGAGGCCGCCGCCGGCCACATCGCCGGCTACACGATCGGCCACGATGTCTCCGCACGCGACTGGCAGCTGAAGAAGGACGGCCGCCAGTGGATGGTCGGCAAGACGTTTGACACGTTCGCTCCGCTCGGCCCGGAGTTGGTGACGCCCGACGAGGTCGGCGACCCGCACGCCCTGGCCATCCGGCTGCGGCTCAACGGCGAGACGATGCAGGACAGCACCACGCGGCAAATGATCTTCCCGGCGCCGGAGGTGGTAGCGTACCTGTCGCAGGTGTTCACGCTGGAGCCGGGCGACCTGATCTTCACGGGGACGCCGCCGGGCGTCGGCTTCGCCCGCAAGCCGCCGGTGTTCCTGAAGGCCGGCGACGTGGTGGAAATCGAGATTGAAAAACTCGGCATTCTGCGCAACCCCGTCGTGCAGGGCTGAATCCTGTCTTCTCCCCTCTTCCCCCTCGGGGGAGAGGGGAGAAAGAGGCCTGTTCGCCGTTGTGGAGAGGCCCATGAGTTTCTACGCCCGGAGTCTGTCGATCGCCATCGAGGCCGCAAAGGAGGCCGGCGCTCTGCTCCGCGCCGATTTCTACCGCCCCGGCGGCCCGCGCGGGCACGGCGACCATGCCGAGGCCGACGCGGAAGCGGAAGCGCTCATTCGCGGCCGACTCCTCGACGCCTTCCCGTTCAACTATCTCGGCGAGGAGCTGAAGCGCACCAACCGCGGCGACTCGCACTACCAGTGGCTCGTCGACCCCAACGACGGGACCAGCGCCTATCTCAAGGGTTGGCGTGGCAGTGCCGTCAGCATCGGCCTGTTGTGCGATGGCGTGCCGGTGCTCGGCGTCGTCTACGCCTTCTGCTTCCCCGACGATCGCGGCGACCTGATCGCCTGGGCCCAGGGCTGCCCGCTCACCCGCAATGGTGCCGAGTTGAAGACCGACCTCGCCGGTGGTCCGACGATTCCAGCGATCGTCTTTCTGTCACAAGATGCCGACAAGCAGCCGGCGCTCAACACAGCATTCGTCGAGCCGGCGCGTTACATCGCCCTGCCGAGCATCGCCTACCGCCTGGCACGGGTGGCGGCCGGCGACGGCGTGGCGGCGGTGTCGCTGAGCGGGCCGGTCGGCTGGGATTACGCAGCAGGACACGCCCTGCTGCGCGGCGCCGGCGGGACACTGGTCAACGAACACGGGGAGGAAGTCCGCTACACGCCCGACGGCACTAGCTCGACCGGGAACTGCTTCGGCGGCGCACCTGCTGTCGTCGGCGAGCTGTGGCAGCGCGACTGGGAGATGGTTCGCGCCACCTACGTGCCGCCGGTGCCTCCGTTCGCCCTGGTGCGTCCGCAGCGTGGGCGGACCTGCGCCGACGCTGGCCGCCTGACGCGCGCCCAGGGTTGCCTGCTGGGACAGCTCGCCGGGGACGCACTGGGCGGATTGGTTGAGTTCAAGGACCTCCAGACGATCCGAACACGGTATCCCGACGGTTGCCGCGAGCTGCGCGACGGCGGGACATGGAACAACCTTGCTGGCCAGCCGACCGACGACTCGGAACTGGCCCTGCTGCTGGCCCGCACCCTCGTCCATCGGGGTCGCTACGACCGCGGCGCCGTCCTCAACGCTTACGTCCGCTGGTGGAGTGACCCGACGACCTGGGACCGCGGCGGGACGATCAGCAAGGCGCTGTCGGCGGCATCACGCGGGGCCTCGACGGAGGAACGGCTCCAGCTGATCGGACAGTTCGCCGACCCGACGCGGCCCTCCAACGGCTCGCTGATGCGGATCAGTCCCCTCGGCATTTTCGGCGCCGGGCGGTCCGTCGAGGCGGCAGCATGGGCCCGCGAGGAGAGTCGGCTGACTCACCCCAACCCGCTCTGCCAGGACGCCTGTGCCGTCTACGTGGCCGCCATCGCGGCCGCCATCACGGACGGCCTCTCACCCGAGGAGGGCTACCGGGTGGCCCTCGCCGAGGCGGAACGGTCCTCGGTGCATGCGGACGTCCGCGCCGCCCTGGAGGCCGCTCGCCACGCCCCGCCGGCGGACTATGTCACCGAGCAGGGCTTCGTGCTCCTCGCCCTGCAGAATGCGTTTTATCGACTCCTTCACGCGCCGACGCTCGAGGACGGTATCGTCGACACGGTGAAGTGCGGCGGTGACACGGATACGACCGCTGCCATCGCCGGAGCCCTGCTCGGCGCTGTCCACGGCCGCACCGCCGTGCCGGAGCGCTGGGTGCGTTGTCTGCTGTCATGCCGGCCGCTGCCCGGCACGCCGACTGCTCATCCACGTTCGGTCGAGTTTTGGCCCGTCGACGCGCTGGAGCTGGCCGAGGCGCTGCTATGTGTCGGTCCCGCTTGACTGGACCGAGTCCTCGCTCCCTCACCTTGCCGCTTCCTATCACCCTTTTCGCGAACTCCACTGACAGGTCCGGCTGCGAAAAGCCGGCACCGGAATTGAGCGATCCTTTTCCCGCGCGGCGTGCCCCTCTCAGCGATTCCCCGATCGGAGAATGTCACAGATCGCGCAGGCGGCTCAGCTGAGGCCACGTCTTGCCGTACCTCCCTGGATCGGCTGGCGGGGAAAAGCTTTTCGCGGTGCCGTGGTACGCAACTTGCCT
>JACOUH010000373.1 GCA_016177925.1 Planctomycetota bacterium
TGGCGCGCTCGGCAGGGACGACCATCGGCACTTTCTGGAACGCCGTTCTCGGCCGGGCCCCGTCGAGGATGCGGCGCAGCACCGCGGCGCCGCGCTGGCCCGTCTCGAAGACGTCGATGTGCGGGGCGGTGTGGTACAGGACCAGGGCATCCGCCACGTCGACCATCCTCTGCGTGAGGTTGGTGTGCAGGTCGAGTGTCGCAACCAGCGGGATGTCAGGCCCGATCAGCTGGCGCACCGCATCGAGCACCTCGCCCTCGACGTCGGGCGCCGTCTCGGCGACGAGGGAGCCGTGCAGGGCAAGCAGGACGGCGTCAACGGGAAGTTCCCCGCGCAGGGAGCCGACCAGTTCGTCGCGCAGCCAGGCGAAGGTGTCGGCCGTGGCGAGGCCGGCGGGCCACGCGGGCAGGCGCACCAGGCCGACGATCTCGGGCCGCTCGGGCCAACGCCGCAACGACTGGATGAAGCCGCCCAGTTCATTGGTCTCGGCCATGCGCTCGACCAGTGCCGCGCCGCGGCAGACGCCGAAGTGCTCAAAGTCGGCGCGCGTGGTCGGCCACGGGTTGAACGTGTTCGTCTCCTGCCAGAGTTGTCCGATCGCGATGCGCATGAGAGTTTTCCGAGATCGTTCTTACCGCTTGCGGCATTGCACCCGACCGTGCAAAGCCGCTTGCGGCCCCAGGGATTGCCGGCCGTTCGCCTATGACAGCTGCCGCACCGCGTCGTCGAGGCGGTTGAGGGCCTCATCGGCATCGGCCAGAGACATCGCGGCGCAGAAGCCGTGATGGCACGCCGCCCCCCCGTAGTCGTGGAAGTAAACGCCCTTGCTAATGGCCGCCGCAATGAAACTCAGCATCTTCTCGCGGTGGTGCTTGACGGTGTCGCGGTAGTTGCGCACCTTCCCCGACACGCCGAAGTAGATGCCGAACCGTGCCCCCAGCCCCTGCACTCGCGCCGCCACACCGTGCCGCTCGAAGACCTCGGTCAAACCTTGATAAAGACGATCGGCCACGGCGTTGATGTGATCGTAGAAGCCCGGCTCGCGGTAGGCGCTGACCGCGGCCAAGCCAGCCGCCACCGGCACCGGATGCCCGTTGTACGTGCCGCTGTGCTGGCAATCGCCCGTCGGCATCAGCCGCTCCATGATGTGCGCCTTGCCGCCGAAGACGCTCAGCGGGAATCCGCCGCCGACCGCCTTGCCGAGCGTACACAGGTCGGGCGTCACGCCGAGGAACTCCTGCGCTCCGCCCGGCGCCATGCGGAAGGCGCTAAGTACTTCATCGAAGATCAACAGCACGCCGTGCTCGCGCGTGAGGCAGAACAGCGTCGCCAGGAAGTCCTCTGTCGGCAGCACGCAGCCGGCGTTGTAGTAGACCGGCTCGAGGATGGCCGCCGCCAGTTGATCGCCGTGCTGGTTGAAGGTCTCCTCGAGCAGGTCAGGGCGGTTGTACGGCAGCAGGACCAAGTTCTCCGCCAGCCCCGTCGGCAGTCCCGTCGAGCCCGACCGCTCGGCGCACGCGCGGGTCGCCGTGGCCCAGCAAGGTGGCGCCGTGACTGCAGCACAGGTCGAGGTACTCATAGCCATCGAGGTCCCAGACGCGGCAACCGTCGGCGCGGTCGAAAAGCATGGCGTGGCCGACAGCCTTGTTCAGCCGCGTTGAGGCGCTAACGCCGCCGGCAAGGTACTGGCATGCCTTCAGATACTGCTCGGTGACACGGCTCATGGTGGCTCCTGGTCGGCGCGTCGCCTGTGCAGGTTACCTGGAATGGAGAACCCATTCAACAAGGCACGGCCGGAATCTCGGGGCCCATCAACGAGCGAGGGCAGGGAAGATCCCTGCCCTCGCTGGCGTGATCGGTCTTCATTCCGCCTGTCCCGTCTCGTCCGCTTCCGTGCCGCCCTGGATTTTCGCCTCCA
This sequence comes from Planctomycetota bacterium, assembly GCA_016177925.1. Classification (GTDB taxonomy): domain Bacteria; phylum Planctomycetota; class Planctomycetia; order Gemmatales; family Gemmataceae; genus JACOUH01. Next base: position 1,919 of record JACOUH010000373.1, read on the forward strand.
GCACGTCGACCCGCGTGCCCTCTTGACTTGCCGCTCTCGTTTCAACGCCATCCACTGATGAGGAGAATCGACGTCGCTTTCAGTGTAGCTCCTCTCGCGGGCGTTCCCACTGGGGCAGCAGGAGTCTCGCGGCTTGCACTGGGCAGGGCACCCAGGCAGACAGCGCAGCCGCGAGGCGTCGAGCAGACGCCACCAGTCCACGGCTCCCGGTTCCCTCGGTCCCCGACACCTTTCCTCGGTTCCTTATCCAGCCCAGGGGAAGGGAAAAAGTCCTTCCTCACCGATTTTTCTTGCGGCGGCAGGACAGCCGGAGAAAAATGATACCTGTCGAGACAGGATGCGCACAGGCCGCGACAGGACGAGTTAGTTAACCAACCGAGCGGGTTCCCCTAACCCCCACGAGGACATCATGCCCGAGCACACCGAACCAGACTCAAAGCCTGTGACGACGCCAGCAGTCTCGCAGACGGCCGAAAACCCCACGCCTTTCTCCGCAGAGCAGGTCGGTCAGGCACAAAGCAACCAGGCCGAGGAAACGCTGGGACAGAAGGTTCTCTCTTCCAGCGCGCCTGGCGGTCAGACCGCCGACGAGGCGGTTGATGAGACGGGAGACTGGGAAGAGGAGGAGAGTTTTGATCCGGCCGAGGATGAGACCGCCATTGGCGAGGAGTCTGGCCAGGCGGTGACTCGAGCGCGACGGCGCAAGCGGCAGCTCAGGCCGGATGCCGCGGAACTTCGGCTACGGGGCCGGCGGGCCCTGTGCAAGCGGATTGCGGACATCGCCTCGCAGATGCTCAAGACGGTTATGCTGCGCGTCCTCGGCAGCTACCTCAAATCCAAGCACGGCCTAGAGGACGAGGATCTGACCCAACTGCTCAAGAAGGACGGAGAAAAGCTCGCTGACCGGACGCGCGTCCTGAATGCGCTGAAAACTCCCGATCCGGACTTCAGCCGCGACCAGCTGAAGGCGATTATCTTCAACATCCTCCTCCAGGAAGAAACCCACAGCGTCGGGGAGAACCGCCTTCACGAAAAGGTGATCGACTTCGAGAAGGACCTGGTGAAGCGAGGCAAGACGCTCGACTTCTCCGAACTCAAACGACAGGACCCCGACCGCTGGCACCACTATGACACCTACCGGATCGTGCTGGAGGCGGCCTGGAGCAACGACGACTTGATCTCGCCCGACGAGGCGCGCCTGCTGGCGGTCCTCCGTACTCACCTGGGCATTTCGCTTGAGGAACACTGGCTGATCAGTGCCCTGCTGAAGCGCTTCCCCAAGGAGAAGTGCGCCCTCCACACGCCCGAGGAGATCAACGAGGCCCGCAAGGAGCTGCAGCGGCAAGGGCTGCTGTGGAGCTACCGCGACGAGAACAACCGCAACATCGACGTGATCCCGGCCGAGATCGCCGCCGTCATCCGCCGGGACTTCGCCGGTCAGGAACTGCAGCGCACCAATTACCGGAGGCTGCTGCACCACGAC
>JACOUH010000374.1 GCA_016177925.1 Planctomycetota bacterium
ATCCGCGGTGTCCCAGCAAGTACAACCGTGCAACCCGAGGTCGCGTTGTTGCGTCCCGGACCTGCGTTTAGCCCGACGCGCCAGCGAGGTCTTTCCTCATTCCTCGCTGGCCCGTCGGGCTAAACGCGGAGAAACACGGCCTCCGCAACAACGCGACTGCACCCGCTCTGCGGCGCAGAGCGACTCAATTGACTTTAGGCGATCCGCTCGATAGGCTCAAGCTGCCATCGGAAATCCCACCGGATTCCATGCGGCCCTTCCCACCTTGGCCGCGTATCTGCCTCGTCCTTGGTGTAACAACGATGCGACGATTGATCCAACTGGGGACTTTGAGCTTACTGCCTATCGCTTGTCCCGCGCTCCTGGCCGGCGAGACCACCAGGACGGATCCCGCCGCGATCGAGTTCTTCGAGCGAGAGATTCGACCGCTCCTCGTCGCGAAGTGCCAGTCGTGCCACGGCGAGAAGAAAGTCCGCGGCGGGCTCCGCCTGACCGGGCGTTCGGCCCTCCTCAAGGGAGGTGACAGCGGCCCGGCACTCGTCCCGGGCAAGCCGGAGCAAAGTCTGATTACCAGGGCCGTCGGCTACGAGGGCGATCTGAAGATGCCCCCGACCGGGAAGCTCTCCGACCGGGAGATTACGAAATTGAAGCGCTGGGTGGCGCAGGGCGCCCCGTGGCCCGACGCGGCCCGTCCGGTCCCTGCCCCACCGGGCGAGAAGTTCGAGCCTTCCGAGGCACAGCGACGCTGGTGGGCCTACCAGCCGGTGCGGCCCGTGACGCCGCCCAACGTGGCGAATGCCTCCTGGGCACGGACAGAGATCGACCGATTCATCCTGGCGGAGTTGGAGAAGCGCGGCATGGCCCCGGCCAGGCCAGCGGATCGGCGAACGCTGCTGCGCCGGGCGAGCTTCGATCTCACCGGCCTGCCGCCGACGCCGGAGGAAGTCGAGGCGTTCTCGAAGGACGACGCGCCCGATGCCTTTGCGAAGGTGGTGGACCGGCTGCTGGCCTCGCCCGCCTATGGCCAACGCTGGGGCCGCCACTGGCTCGATGTGGTCCGCTACGCCGATTACCACGACGGCAACCCGACGACGCGTACGGCCAGTTGCGAGCCGCTCAATGCCTGGCGCTACCGCGATTGGGTGGTTGTCTCGCTCAACAGGGACTTGCCGTTCGACCAGTTCATCGTGCATCAGATCGCCGGGGACTTGTTGCCCAGTCCCGAGGGCAAGGAGATCTACACGGAGGGGTTGATTGCGACCACCTTCCTCACCAACGGTTCCTGGGACCGAGGGGACGCCGACAAGGAGAAAATGGTCAGCGACATGGTTGATGACCAGATCGACACGACCGGCAAGGCCTTCCTGGGTCTGACGCTCGGTTGTGCTCGCTGTCACAACCACAAGTTCGATCCGCTGTCTCAGACCGATTACTATGCGCTGGCCGGGATCTTTTACAGCACGCGCATCCTGAAGGAGCTTGGCGCCAAGGGGGCCGAATACACGCTCAACCGCGTGCCGCTGGTGTCAAAGGCCGTCGTGGCGCAGCGCGCCGAGCAGTTGAAGTCACTCAGCCAGATCAACGCCAGGCTGGCGGAGTTCGACAAGAAGTCGCCCAAACCTGCTGCTGCTGATCGGGCGCGGCTCTTGCTCGTCAAGCAGCGTGACCGGATGCAAGCCGAGCTATTGCCCGAACCGCCCGTGGCCGAGGCCGCGCAGGAAGGCGGTACGCCGGGCGGGTTGTTCCCCAAGATTCAAGACGTGCCCTTACACATCCGAGGCAGCTACACCCGACTCGGCCCGGTGGTGCCGCGCCGCATGCCCCAGTTCTTCGCCGGCGAGCGGCAGCCGAAGATCACGGCGGGGAGCGGCCGGCGCGAGCTGGCGAACTGGGTTGCTTCCAGGGACAACCCGCTCACGGCGCGCGTGATCGTCAACCGAATCTGGCAGGGACATTTCGGCGCCGGCATCGTGCGCACGCCCAACAACTTCGGCATGCTGTCCGAACCGCCGTCGCACCCGGCACTGCTGGACTGGTTGGCCGCGAAGTTCGTCGAGGACGGTTGGTCGCTGAAACGGCTCCATCGGCGCATCCTGCTCTCGGCGACCTACCAGCAGTCCAGTGTGGTGGGCCGCGATCAACTCGTCAGAGATCCCGAAAATCGCTGGCTCGCTCGGTTCACTGCCCGTCGTCTGGAAGCCGAGGCGATTCGCGATGCCATGCTGTTCGTCTCCGGCCGGCTCGATCCGGCCACGGGGGGGCCGGCCGCGGCGGATCTGAATACGACGCGCCGATCGCTCTACGTGCAGACGGCGCGCTGGGACCGCAGTACCTTCGCCATGCTGTTCGATGCGGCCAATCCCGATGCGTCCGAGGAAAAGCGGACTGTCAGTACCGTCGCCCCCCAGGCGCTCTTCCTGCTCAACAACGACTTTGCACTGGTCCAGGCCAAGCAGTTCATGGAACGGTTGATCCGCGAGGTACCGATGGATGAAACGGCCCGCATGCAACGGGCTTTTCACCTGCTGTTCGGCCGGCCGGCCAACGCGGAAGAAATGAGAATCGCCTGGCAGATCGTCGCTCCGTCCAGCAAGGAGGGCGCGGGCACAGCCTGGCGCGATTTCGCCCACGTGCTACTGTGCAGCAACGAGTTCGTTTACCTGGATTGAGGCCGCTAGCCCCAAACGGTAGAGGGAGGCTTCTCTGTAAACCATCGAACGCTCCGGTGTGTGCCCTGCTTTCGCGGCCCCCAGGGTCAACGTCTGGGCGAAACCAGCGCGGGCCGCGAAAGCATGCCACCCCCGTTGCGGGTCTTTCTTCACACCAAAGCCCCCAACTACCGTTTGGTGCTAGCGGAGCGGCCTCGCAGCGACAGACAAGGTGACAGCCATGTGGACTGGTTCCCCTCCTTCACGCCGCGAACTGCTATCCCGTGTCGGCAACGGGTTTGGCCTGTTAGCGCTGGCGGATCTCCTGGCCGCGGAGGCCCCGGTCCGGGCCGCCGGCTCTGCGGATCGGGCCGCCCATCCGTACGCGGTGCGCCCGCCGCATTACGCGCCACGCGCCAAACGGGTGATCTTCCTCTACATGCCGGGTGGTCCTTCGCACGTGGATCTCTTCGATCCGAAACCGCGCTTGCGCACGGACAACGGCAAGCCGCTCCCCTTCGAGAAGCCGAAGCTCGAACGTACCAAGACCGGCAACCTGCTGGCCTCACCGTGGAAGTTCAAAAAGCACGGCCAGTCCGGGATCGAGGTGAGCGAGTTGCTGCCGCGCGTGGCCTCGTGCATCGACGACCTCTGCGTCATCCGCTCGATGGTGGCCGACAACATCAACCATTCGGGGGCCGCGCTGCAGATGTGTACCGGCGAGCAGGCCTTTTCCCGGCCGAGCATGGGCTCGTGGCTGACCTACGGTCTGGGAACAGAAAACCAAAACCTTCCCGGCTTCGTGGTCGTCAGTCCCGCCCCCGTCTTCCAGGGGGCTCAGCTCTGGTCATCGAGTTTCCTTCCCAGCGCCTATCAGGGAACACTGATCCGAGATCTGAAGCATCCGATTGCCAACCTTCGTGATCCCTCCGGCACCCTCCAACGGCAACGCACCAAGCTCGATGCGCTCCGCCAACTCAATGAACTCCACAAGCGCGAGCGGGTGATCGACAGCGCCCTCGACGCCCGGATCGCTTCCTTTGAGCTGGCCTTCCGCATGCAAAAGGAAGCACCGGAGGCCTTCGACCTCGCGCGCGAGAGCCGGACGACGCATCAACGCTACGGCATCGACCATCCCCCGACCGACCTGTTCGGCCGGCAGTGCTTGCTGGCCCGGCGGCTGGTGGAGCGCGGCGTCCGGTTCGTCCAGCTGTTCGATGCCCCGGAGAACAACGTCTGGGACCATCATAGCGGATTGCGCGAGCGCCTTCCCAGCCGCTGCGCGGCCGTCGATCAACCGATTGCCGCCCTCCTGACCGACCTGAAGGCCCGGGGGCTTCTCGACGATACGCTGGTGCTGTGGGGCGGCGAGTTCGGCCGCACGCCGACGGCGGAGAATGCCAACGGCCGCGAGCATCATCCCTTCGGCTTCACCATGTGGCTGGCCGGCGGGGGAATCAGGGGGGGCATGGTTCATGGCGCCACGGACGAGTTCGGCTGGCACGCCGTCCACGACAAGGTGCATGTCCACGACCTACATGCCACGATCCTACATCTGATGGGGCTGGACCACGAGAAGCTCACCTACCGCTTCAGCGGCCGCGACTACCGCCTGACGGATGTGCATGGACACGTGGTCCACAAGATCATCAAAGCGTAGGGGGCCCTGCGGACGGTCGCCACTCCCCGGCTGACTGTCCGCAGCATTTACTGACCGCTGCGCTGAGAACTTGAGGACAACCCGTTGTCACTGCCTGTTATTTCAGAGGTTGCTGGTGTCAGCAACTCAAGCGCTTTGCGCAGCGGTCAGTAAGTCCAGGCTCTGATAGAACGCCTTGACCTGTTTCATCTGCTGGTCGGTGTAGCTGGGTTGGGGAGGCCGCATCCAGCGGCTGGCCACTCCGAAATGTTCGAGGGTCGCTCGCCAGATAGCTCCCCGCAAGAGGGAAAGTGAAGTGTCGGGGGTGGCATGCTTTCGCGGCCTTCTGTGGCTGGGTCCTTGTCCCCGACAGCGCGGGCCGCGAAAGCATGCCACACCCACAACCACTTTCCCTTACCCTGGGTTGGCTATCAGCCTGCCCACTCGATGAGCGATACCATTTCCGCGCGCTCAGACAGCGTCCGGCACCGGCCACGTGCGACCCTTTCCGTTACTGCGTCCAGCGTGGGAACTGTCCTCGCACGCACCCTCGTGGCCGGGGCTTCGCGGACTCAGCCCCGGCCACGAGGGGAGCATTGTCCACGCTGCTCCCAGTAACAGAATGCAAGTGACGTGCTGCAGGGCCTGCGGTAAGCTGGCGGGCGGGGTGGACATCATCCCTCCCAGCAGAAGAGCTTCTGAGCGAGTGCTCGCGGTGCGGGCTGGTCGTTCCGTGACAGGAGGAGAAACCATGCAAGAGCGTGACGGCGAAGTGCGCCTCCTTCGTCACACCCGCCGCGAGGCCGTTATCGTGCTGGCGGTCTGGATGCTTGCGCTGGTCTGGGCCGTCGGCTACTGTTACCTGCGCGGCTACCGCCACGACGAGAACAGTGTTGTCGTCCGCTGGAAGCTCGTCGAGCCGCGCACCGCGGACGACTTGAAACTGATCGCCGGGTTCCCCGACTGGGTCTTCGCCGGCATCGTCGTGCCGTGGCTGCTCTGCACCGCCTTCACCCTCGGCTTCTGCTTCTTCATGACCGACGACGACCTCGGGCCGGCCCGAGAGGGGACGCTGGATGAGCATTAACATCTCGGCGGAGAGTTGGCAGGTCCTCGTCGCGTTCGGCCTCTACCTGGCGGGGTGCGTCGCGCTGGGCTACATGTCCCACCACTACCTGCAGAAACGCAAGTTCATGGCGTCGTACTTCCTGGGCGACCGCGGCCTGGGGGCGTGGGTACTGGCGCTGACGGTGGCGGCGACGGCGATCAGCGGCGGCACGTTCATGGGCTTTCCCTCGCTGATCTACAGCAACGGCTGGATCATGGGGCTGTGGATCTGCAGTTACATGGTCGTGCCGCTGACCACCATGGTCCTGCTCGGCAAGCGCCTCAACCAGGCGGCCCGTCTGTCCGGTGCCGTTACCCTGCCCGACGTGATGCGCGACCGCTTCGCCAGCCCGGCGCTGGGCATCGTCTCCTCGCTGCTCATCCTGGTCTGCTTGATCTTCAACCTCGTTGCCCAGTTCAAGGCCGGCGGGCTGGTCCTGAAGGAGGCGATGCGCCTTCCGCCGGCCGCGGCAACTTTCGTCAAGGCCGACGTCGATAAAAAGGGAGGCAACCTCGTCCTCGCTTTCGAGGTCGACGGCACCACGGACACGCAGAAAGTTCCTCTGCCCAGCGAAAAGGCGACTTTCCTGAAGGACCGGACCCAGGTCCGGGAGGAACAGCGCCAGGTGCGGGTGGTCTTCGACGTCGAGGGCGAGACGGTCGAGAAGGTGGTCCCGTTTCCGCCGGCGAAGCTGCGGGTGCCGTGGCTACGCAAGCCGGTCGAGACGGCCTACTTGATCGGGCTGGCGATCTTCACGCTGACGGTGGTGGCGTACACAACCTACGGGGGCTACTGGGCGGTGACGCTGACCGACCTGCTTGCTGGGCTGGTGATGCTGGCGGGCGTGATTGTCATGGCGGTGCTGGCGGTCCGCGCGGTCGAGCCGGTGAACGGGTACACGGGACTGGCCGCGGCGACGGAGCACCTGCGCCAGATCACGCCGCCGGAAGGAGAGAAGGGCGACCTCGTCTACGGTCCCGGGCCGAAGCATTTCCTGCCGCTGGGGCTGGCGTTCTCATTCTTCCTGATGTGGTCCATCATGGGAGCGGGGCAGCCCAGTGGCCTGGTACGGCTGATGTCGTTCAAGGATGCGCGGAGTCTGCGCCGGGCGCTCATGCTGATTGCCGGCTATTACATCGTCATCTACGTGTCGCTCTTGATCATCTTTGTCTGTGCCCGGGCGATGCTGCCGACGCAGTATCTGCGCGAGATCGGCAGCGAGGGCGAGCCAGACAGTATCATGCCGGTGATGGCGCGACGACTGGCGCATCCGCTGGTGGCGGGGCTGCTGCTGGCGGCGCCGTACGCGGCCATCATGTCGACGGTGGCGGCGTTCCTGCTAATGATCTCGTCGAGCCTGGTGCGCGACCTGTACCAGCGCGTCATCAACCCCACGGCGTCGCAGAAGACGCTGCGGCGGGCCAGCTACGCGGTGACGGGCCTGGTCGGCCTGGTCGTCATGCTGGGAGCGATCAACCCGCCTGCGTTCCTGCAGTACATCATCGTCTTTACGGCCAGTGGGCAGGGCTGCGCATTCCTCGCGCCGGTCGGGCTGGCTCTCTACTGGCGGCGCACGACACGGCAGGGAGCACTGGCCGGCATGCTCGGTGGCTTCGTCGTCGTGGTCGGCTTGTACGCGCTGGGATGGATCAACAACCATAGCGAGGCCGCCGTGCGCGAGTACCGTGAGCAGGCCGCCCACGCACGGCAGGCAGAGCAACCCGAGCCTGAAATGCCGTCCGCGTCGACCTGGCTGCAGGAGAACCTGCGCTGGATTCCCGGCTGGGGCCAGAAGCCCGACACGGCGTTCGAGCCGCTGCACCTGGGCGGCCTCGATCCGCTCGTCTGGGGCCTGGCGGCTTCTCTGCTGCTGACGATCGGCATCAGCCTGGCGACACGGCCCGACCCGGCGTTGCTGGCGAAGTATTTCCCCTGACGGAGGTCCGTCCTGTTGAAGGACTGCCCTGTCTGCGGGCTCATGAACCCGGACAACGCCTCGCCTGCGGCTGAACGGACCACCGGAGACGATCGGCAAGGTCGCTCGGCTACTTTGCGAGCTTGCGCTTGAAGACCCAAGGGGAGGTGCTGCCCGTACCTGCCCAGACCATCTCCCATCCTTGGTGGCATAGCAGACCCAGTAATCCGGCCGCTTGCCGACGTAGCAGTTGTACCAGAGCTTGAACATCCGGGTTTCTGCGTTGAAGAGCACGGTCCCATAAGTGTAGGGGCCGGACCCCTCCCAGGGTTTCTCGCGCCGCAGCACCGGGTTGCCCGTGACTTTCTTGGCGGAATGCCACACGCGCTGCAGCCCTTTCGACGAGGCGATCAGCCGGTCATCCAGAAAGAGCTGCCGCGAACGGCCAAGGGACACCGGCTCCGCACCGGCGGCAGGGGAGAGAAAAGAGAGGCCGGTTGTTACCAGGACCAGGACAAAGAGCAGAAATCGCATACGGTGCCTCCTCTTTTCGTTCCCACAGAGCGCCGAACAAAAGCGTTTACTCCAATCCGATCTGTCCCAGGAGACAGCAGTCGCGAGGAGTTGCCAAGGACTGGGGTTGAGCTTGGAGCGTTGTCAGAGGTTGTGGCACGGTCGCCATGGGTTTCTAGCGGATCTCCACGACCGTCTGCTTCCCGAGGCGATCAGCCACCCTCAACTCCGAACTCTGACACTTCGCAAGGGGCGACAGCGGCGACGCGGCGACCCCCGCTCCTTGACAATAATACTACGATAGTACAATATGCGTTGCATGCGTAGCGATTCGCCTGGGCCGGGCCTTGGCTGCGGACGTACCCACCGGCAAACGTACCTCCCACCCACCCTCGTTGCAATTTCCTCGGAGTGCTCAGCATGTTTCGCGTCGATGCGGGCAAAACCGGTCGCTACTGCGATGGCTTGACGCGCCGGAGTTTTCTGCAACTGGGTGTGGCTGGCATGGCCAGCGTCGGCCTGGGGGACGTGCTGCGTGCCAAGGCGGCCAGCCAGGTCGGCAAGGATACCGCCGTCATCCTCATCTGGCTGGACGGCGGCCCCAGCCACATGGACCTCTATGACATGAAGCCCGAGGCGCCGGTCGAATACCGGGGCTACTGGAAACCGATCCGCACCAACGTGCCGGGTATCGACATCAGCGAACTCTTCCCGAAGCAGGCGAAGGTGGCCCACCACTTCTCCATCGTCCGTTCGCTGTATCACGACAGCGGCGACCACTACACCGGCGGCCACATCATGCTGACTGGGCGCGCCGGCCGGGTCAGCGCCGGCAAGGTGGATAGCGAATACCCGTCGATCGGCTCCATCGTTGCCAAGCTGCGCGGCCGGAACCGTCCGGGAATGCCCGCCTACGTCGCACTGCCCTTTGCCAAGAGCATCGGCATTCGTCCCGGTTACTTCGGCGCCGAGTACCTGGGCAGCGCGTACAACCCGTTCGAGGTGAGCGCCAATCCGAGCCAGCCCGAGGTTGATGCGCATAACCCGACCTTCCGTGTCCCCAATTTGCACATGCCCGCCGGCGTGACGCTCCAGCGACTGGAGGATCGCAAGAAGCTGTCTGCCACGTTCGACACGCTTCGCCGTGACGTCGATGTCAAGGGAACCTTCGCTAGCATGGACCAGTTCCAGCGCGAGGCCTTTGAGCTGGCTACCGGCCCCGCGGCGCGCAAAGCATTCGACCTCTCCACGGAGGACCCGCGTTTGCGCGATCGCTATGGGCGCGATTCCTGGGGTCAATTGACTCTCCTGGCACGTCGCCTGGCCGAAGCCGGCTCCACGTTCGTGACGGTTCACTTGGGCGGCTGGGACCATCATTTGGGCCTCAAGTCGGGGATGGTGGGTTTCCTGCCCCTGCTCGATGCCGCCCTGGCGAGCCTGTTCGCCGATCTGAACGAGCGCGGCCTGCTGGAGCGGATTCTCGTCGTGGTGTGTGGCGAGTTCGGCCGAACGCCCAAGATGAACAACGACGTCCACGGCAACAGCAATCCCGGCCGCGACCACTGGGGCAACGCGATGTTTTGCCTGCTGGGCGGCGGCGGGGTCAAGGGCGGCCGCATCGTGGGCAGCACCGACCGTCTCGGTGCCGCCCCCAAGGAAGGGGCCGTCACCCCGCCGGACATTCACGCCACCATTTATCACATCCTTGGCATCGACCCGGCGACGCCTTTCCGCGACCACACTGGCCGCCCCATTGCCGCCGCCGACAAGACCAAGCCGATTGTGGAATTGCTCTAGCCGACGTCCAACAATAACTTCGTGGGGCAGGTCGCTGACCTGCCGACTGTATCGGCAGGTCAGCGACCTGCCCCACGAAGAAGAAGGCCAGGCCTCATGAACGACCAGTACCCTTCGGATCGCGTGTTTGCCGGGAACCTTTTTTCCCGCCGCGCCTTCTTGCAACGTTCGGGATTAGGCCTCGGCAGCCTGGCCTTCGCTTATCTGTTGAAAGAGGAGAGACTGCTGGGAGCGGACCATGCGCCTGCTCCGGTAAAGGGAGGAGTTTACAACGATCTGCGGGCGCGGTCGGGGCATTTCCCGGGTCAGGCCAGGGCTGTGATCCAACTGTGGCAGCAGGGCGGTCCCAGTCAGATGGACCTCTTCGACCCCAAACCGGAGCTGAGCAAACGCCACGGCCAGCCGGTCCCCGGGGGTGTCGAGGGCTCGCCGAATAACAAGAACGTCCTCATGGCCAGTTCATTCAAGTTCCGGCGACACGGACAGTGCGGCATGGAGTTGTCGGAGCTGCTCTCCCATCTCGGCGGGATCGCGGATGAGCTGTGTCTGATCCGCTCGATGCACACCGAGCACACTAACCATCCCGAAGCGAGCGCCATGATGCAGACCGGGAAGACCTTCGTGGGTCGCCCGACGATCGGCGCCTGGATCAGCTACGCCTTGGGGACAGAGAATCAGAATCTGCCCGCCTTCATCGTGCTCCGCGACCCGGCCGGCTACGGCGGCAACACCAAGCGAGCGTGGACCAACGGTTGGCTCCCGGCCCTGTACCAGGGCGTCGAGTTCAGTTCGCGCGGCAAACCGGTCCACTTTCTGACGCCCGACGAACCGGTCCCACCGTCGGCACAACGCGAGAGCTTGCAGTTACTCGCGAAACTGAACGCGGAACACCTCCGCAACTATCCCGGAGACTCCGAGCTGGAAACCCGGATCAAGAATTATGAGTTGGCGGCCCGCATGCAGTTGGCCGCCACGGCCGCTCTCGATCTCTCCAGGGAAACGGCGGCTACTCGAAAGCTGTATGGACTCGACAATCCGATGACGGCGGCTTACGGCACGCGCTGCCTGATGGCTCGACGGCTGATCGAAACGGGAGTGCGCTTCGTTCAGGTGTGTCCTCCTTTGGAAGGCAACGAATGGGATCACCACAGTCAGATCAGGACGGCGCTGACGAAAATCTGTGCCAAGACCGATCAGCCCGCTGCCGCCTTGATTAAAGATCTCAAGAATCGCGGACTCCTCGATAGGACGATCGTCCTGTGGACAGGCGAGTTCGGCCGGCTGCCGACGACGGAAAACGCCGATGGACGTGATCATAATCGCCACGGTTTTAGCTTGTTCATGGCCGGCGGCGGCTTCAAAAAGGGTGTGGTCCACGGCGCTACGGACGACATCGGCTACAAGGCGGTCGTCGACCGAGTGAGCGTTCCGGATCTACTGGCGACCATCCTGAACCAGTTGGGTCTGGATCACAAACGGCTGTGGTATCCGTACCACGGCCGCAAGGAAACCTTGACCGACGCGGCGGTCAGCGGAGCAAAGATCGTCCGAGAAATGCTCCAAACGCCGCCGAAAGCCTAAGTGCTCGTTTGACAACCAGTTCGGTTAGCCGCGACGCGCTAGCGGAGCGCTCCGCTGCCGCGTCGCGGCTAAACGAAAGGACAGCAGACGACATGGTTCTGGGGAGTGCAAGCATTCGCAAGATCGCGCTGACGGCGATCCTGGCTGTCCTGGCGTTCCACGTTCCGCCTTGCATCGCGGCCGAGGACGGAGTTCCCGGCTTTGAAAAAGACATCCTGCCTATTTTTAGGCAGCATTGCGTCAAGTGTCATGGCGACAAGCCCAAACGAGGCGGGCTCGACCTGAGCACGGCCGCCGGCTTGGTGGCCGGCAGCGAGAGCGGCCCGGTGTTGGCGAAAGGCTCGGCGGCGAAAAGTGTCCTCTTCGAGAAGATCGAGGGCCGCACGATGCCGCCGCCCGAGAAGAAGGATCACTTGAGTGATCACGAGATCGCGATTATCCGAAAGTGGATTGAGGCGGGAGCGCCCGGCATGGAGTCCGGCAAGGTTGTCGCCCAGGGCAAGGAACGCGTGGTAACGGACCAGGACCGGGAATTTTGGGCGTTTCGCACACCCATCGCTTCGCCGCTGCCCACGGTGCGTGCTGCCCAGCGGGCCCGCACTCCCATTGACGCCTTTTTGCTGGCAAAGTTGGAGGCAAAGGGGCTGACGTTCTCCCCCGACGCCTCCAAAGCGACCCTCTTGCGCCGTGCCTATTTGGACCTGATCGGGTTGCCTCCTTCGCCGGACGAAGTTCAAGCTTTCCTGACCGACACGCGGTCGGATAGTTATGAGCGGATGCTTGACCGCCTTTTGGACTCTCCTCACTACGGGGAGCGCTGGGGGCGTCACTGGCTCGACGTCGCCGGGTACACTGATTCGCCTCATTACACCGCGGACAAAGCGGGGAATATGGTGCCCTTCGACGACTGGCGCTATCGCGACTACGTCGTCCGCTCGGTCAACCAGGACAAACCACACAACCAGTTTCTGCTCGAACAACTGGCCGGCGACGAGCTGGTGGAGTGGCGATCGGCGGTCCAGTACACGCCGGCAATCCTCGACGCCCTCATCGCCACCGGTTACTTAAGAACCACACCCGACTGGACGCACAGCCCCGAATTCCCCAACTACCGCTTTGACACCCTCTCCCGCGTGGTCGATAACGTCTCGACCGGCGTACTCGGCCTGACCCTGGGTTGCGTCCGTTGTCACAGCCACAAATTCGACCCCATCCCTCATGAAGATTATTATCGGCTGATGGCTGTTTTTGCGACCGCGTACAACCCCGACCACTGGCTCCCGCCCGTCGATCGTTATCTGGCTGATATTCCGCCGGCGGACAAGGCGAAAATGGAGCAGCACAACGCGAAGATCGAAACACGGAAAGCGGAAATCACCAAACAACTGGAGGGACTGCGCGGTCCCCACCGGCGGAAGCTATTCGCGGGCAAGATTGAGAAACTACCGGAAGTGATTCGGGCCGACGTCGCCAAGGCACTCGCAACCCCCCCGGCCCAGCGCAACGAAGTGCAGCGCTATCTGGCGAGCCGGTTCGAGGCCCTATTGGCGGTCTCGGATAAAGAGTTGATGAACTCTTTCAGCGAAGCCGAACGCGTCCTGGCCACGAAATGGGGAACAGAGTTCGGTTCGTTGCTGGCGTCCAAGCGCTCGTTCGGCCGAATCCAGGGACTATGCGACGTCGGCAAACCACCGACTCTCCACGAGTTGATCCGAGGCGACCCCAGCATTCCGGCGAAAGTCGTCGAAGCTGGATTCCCGTCGGTCCTGTGTCCGCCGGGTCAATCAGCCGCCGTCCGGCCGCCGGACACGAAAGCAGGTTCGAGCGGTCGCCGCCTGGCGCTCGCCCGTTGGCTGACGAGCCGAGATCATCCCTTGACGGCCCGGGTCATGGTGAACCGAATCTGGCAACACCACTTCGGCAGAGGGATCGTGGCGACGCCTGAGAATTTCGGACACAGCGGGTCGCCGCCGACGCACCCGGAACTCCTCGACTGGTTGGCGGTGGATTTCAGGGAGCGCGGCTGGAGCGTCAAGCACCTGCATCGGTTGATCATGACGTCCACGGCTTACCGGCAGTCGGCCTACTGGCCGGCAGCGCGCGGGGGACGCGAGTCCCTGGAACTAGCAGCCGATCCCGAAAACGAGCTGCTCTGGCGAATGAACCTGCGTCGCGTGGAAGCAGAGGTCCTCCGCGACGCGGTCCTGGCGGTCAGCGGCAAGCTCGACCGGACGATGGGCGGGCCGCCCGTCCCCGTGCAGTCGAATCCCGACGGCCTGGTGACGGTTTCCGAGAAGGGGCCGACGCCGACGAGCCATTGGCGGCGCACCCTCTACCTGCGCTCCTTGCGCGGATCGCATGCTTCAGGCCAGGGATTCAAACTGTCGATGTTGGAGATCTTTGATTATCCGGAGATGGCCATCAATTGCACCCGCCGAACCAACTCGGCGACGCCGTTGCAGTCCTTGGCGTTGATCAACAGCAAGTTCATGATGGAGCAGGCGCGGTATTTCGCGGAGCGTGTGCGCGCCTCGGCTGGTGCTCAGGCTCCCGCGGACAAGACCGTCGAGGCGGCGTTCGTGCTGGCGTTCGGCCGCGTGCCAACTGCTACCGAGTCCGGGTTTTGTCGAGAGTACTTGCACGCGCAGGCAGAACTTTACCTTCGGCAGAAGTCGCCGCCCGAGCAGGCCGCGCAGCGGGCCCTGGCCAGCCTCTGTTCGATGCTCCTGGCGTCGAATGAATTCCTCTATATCGGCTAGTGGCTGTTTCCCAGAACAAATACTGTGGAGGGGTAACCGAGCCTCTTTGTTCGTGAAGAGGAGCTTGCAGGAGTAACTGCGATGCTCAATAGCTTTTCGTGCAGGTGCGGGCATCGGCTGAAGTCTGCAGATTATATTCCTGGACAACGGATCAAATGTCCCAGTTGCTATGGTTTTCTCATCGTTCCGCCTAACCCGACTGGATCTCGGTTGACAGTACTCATTGAGCTGCTGGGCAGGGAATTGCACCGACAACGGGGCTGTCAACAGGAGAAAAAAGATCGGTATATTCGCTATGCTGGCTCCTTGGTGAAATGGGAAGAGATTGATGCTGCTCTGCGAGAAATCCAGGAAAGTCTTCGAGGTTCTGATGTT
This sequence comes from Planctomycetota bacterium, assembly GCA_016177925.1. Taxonomy (GTDB): domain Bacteria; phylum Planctomycetota; class Planctomycetia; order Gemmatales; family Gemmataceae; genus JACOUH01. Next base: position 14,336 of record JACOUH010000374.1, read on the forward strand.
GTCGTTCAAGAAGTCGTAGCTCTCATTATGTTCTTTCCAGATACGATTGACGCGAAGGAACTTGTAATTGATGAAGATGTCTATTCTCCTAGAGTCCGTGAGGTTTCACTTGCTTCTGTCTGTATTGCCCCAGTCGGAACAGGAGTTTGCCTTCGCGGGAGTTCGCGGCAATACTCTCGCGGAGGAACACCCATGACCCGCCAACGTCGCCACTACCCCCCGGAGCAGAAGGTCGCCGCCCTCCGGCTCC
>JACOUH010000375.1 GCA_016177925.1 Planctomycetota bacterium
ATACTTGGCCATCTGACACCTCCCTGGCCTACCGTCGGTTCGACCGCGTTGTCCAATGACCTGCAATGCCACCGCTCACTGAATCACCTCATCCGCTCGGAGCAGCACGGACTGCGGAATCGTCAGGCCGAGCGCCTTCGCTGAGTTGTCGTGGCGGCACGGACGGCTCGCACCCGGTCGGCTACCGTCCGTTGGAATCCGTGTCCGATGCGGTCGATGCTTCCGAACCTTATGCCGCTTGTGATGCGTCTCAGCTGAGCGGTGCCAGCATCGCCTCCGCCTGCGCCAGCCAGAAACCCATGTCCATCTCGCGGTACATCGTCACAGCGGTTGTGAGATGCTCTCGGGCCTCCTGCCGCTTGCCTGCTCGCTCGTACAGCTTGCCGAGACCGAGGTGGCAGTGGGCCACGAGCGGGCGCATGCCGAGCTCGGTGGCGAGAACCCACGCCTGTCGGTAGTAGCCTTCGGCTGCGTCGACATCGGGAAGATTGGTATGGGCGGTGATCTCTCCGAGGAGGCGAAGGGTATAGGCCTCCTGTCCGCGTTCGTTCTGCCGGCGGACCAGCGCGAGACTCTCCTGCGCTCGGGTGGTTGCCTCTCCCACTCGACCAGACAGGAGATATGCCTCGCCAAGGAAGACGACGTTCAGCGAATACCGAAACAGCAGCCGTCTCGCAGCCGCCTGTTCCACGGCGTGCTCGAGCAGCGGCAAGCCATCCTCGAGGCGGCCCGACCATCCATAGGCAAATCCCAGGGCCCCGCTGATGATAGGCATCACAACAGTGATTTGTCCGCCCCGGCAGAGCTCGCGGCCGCGTTCGAGAGCGTTGATCGCGATCGGCCAGTCCCCCTGACGCACGGCCACGAGCCCCCGACCGAGACAGGCAAAAGCCAGCGTGTAGGCATGACTGGCGGTCTCCGCAATGCGGACGGCATCGTTGGCATGGTGGATGGCCTCGCCAAACTGGCCCAGCTCTGTGAGCGCGTCGGACAACATGTGTCTGGAGAACGCGGACTGAATGGTGGCCTGGCCAAACCGCTCCTGGCCGAGGTCGTCTGTGATTAACACCAAGTTCCGCTTGAGGGACGTCACGGCCTCACGATAGGTCCCCATCGCATGGTGGATCACGCCAAGATACGAGTTTGCTGGGACCTCAAGCGCTACGTCGTGGAGGCTCGTGGCGATCGTCAGCGCGTGCCGGCCAAGCTTGAGGCCCTCCTCGTGCTCCCCGGTCAGCAGGCACTGGATCACCATGTAGTGAAGGGCCCGAGCCGATCGCCGCTGATCGCCAAGCGTCTCGGCGAGCGCTTGGGCCTCACGAAGGTGTTCCTGCATGCGTGCCACGTCACCGAGCGGCAACAAGGACGTTCGAAGATTGAACCGGATGTCGATCCCCTGCTCCAGGACCTCGCGAGTCTTGGGCAGGTGGCCCAAGGCGGCCAGCGCTTGCTCGAAGTAGGCGGCTGATTCGCGATTGGCGGAGCGTTCGAATGCCTTCGCCCCCGCCTGGCGGAGATAGGCGACCGCCGCTGCCCACGCTTCGCCCTTGAAGGCATGGTGGGCCAGCCGCTCGACCTGCTCGGTCAGCCGCTCGGGGTAGAGCGCCTCGATGGCCTCCACGATCCTGGCGTGGAGCGCGCGCCGGCGCTCCTGGAGCACGCTTCCATAGGCGACCTCGTGGGTGAGCGCATGCTTGAACGTGTACTCGAGATCCGGGAAGAGGCTCGTCTCGTACAGGAACTCGGCTGCCTGGAGGTGGCTGAGCCCCCGGCGAAGGCCGTCCTCGGACACATCCGCGATGGCCTGTAAGAGCGCGAACGGCACGTCCTTCCCGATGACGGAGGCGGCCTGGAGGAGGCGCTTGTCCTCGGGCGGCAGCCGGTCGATTCGCGCCGCGAGGACTGCCTGCGCCGTCGCCGGGATCTGCAACGCCTCCGGCGCCTTCGCTAGCCGATAGGCCCCCCGCTCCCCGACAAGCACCTTGGTCTCCACGAGGGTCTGCACGCTCTCCTCCAGGAAGAAGGGGTTCCCTTCCGTCCGCTCGATCAACACCCGCTTGAGCGGCTCAAGGGACCCGTCCTCGCCCAGGAGGGCGTGGAGCAGCTCTTCGGCGCTTTCGGGCGGCAACGGGTCGATCCGCAGCTGGAGGTAGTAAGTCTTGCGGCCCCACGCGTGCTCGTACTCGGGTCGGTAGTTGACGACGAGCAGGACGCGCGCAGTCGGCAGGCTCTCCATCAGACCGTCGAGCAGCGCCTGGGTCTCGGAGTCGATCCAGTGGAGATCCTCGAAAATCACGAGCAACGGCTGGACCTGGCTTTCTCGGAGGAGCAGTCGTTTGACCGCATCCAGGGTCCGCTGCCGGCGGTGGGGCGGGTCGAGGGCGTCCCACGCGGCATCGTCGACGGGCACATCCAGCAGCGCCAGCAGCGGAGTCAGCAGCGGCTCCAGCGCGCGGTCCAGCATCAGGAGCTTCCCGGCCACTCGTTCACGGATCTCCCGCTGGTCA
>JACOUH010000376.1 GCA_016177925.1 Planctomycetota bacterium
AAGAAAGCAGGCTGGAAGCCTGCCCCACGGCGTGAACCTTTCCCGGTTGGCAGTGTCTTTTCGAGTGAGTTGTCTGCGGGGTCGCGAGCCGCCGCAGACGACCCCTCCTCTGCGACACCTCTTCTTTCCGCCCGATCCCTCTCCGGTTTCCTTCGACTCACGGGACGACATGCCCGAACCCTGTTTACTTCACGAGAGACAAACGATGACAGACATGATGCGCATGACATTGCGTTCCCGCGTGCGGGACAACGGCCAGATGCGGACCGAGCGGCACAGCGCCGGCGGCCCGCGTCGGGATCGTCCCGCGCGAGCGAACCACACGTTTCCCTTCGAGGACCTGACGCCGTTGCACCCCAGCGAGCGGCTACACCTGGCGACGGGGCCGGAGGACATCAGCCTCCGTGTCCTCGACCTGGTCACCCCCATCGGCAAGGGGCAGCGCGGGCTGATCGTGGCCCCGCCGCGCACCGGCAAGACGATCCTCTTGCAGAAGATCGCTCTCGGCCTGGTGGGCAACCACCCCGAGTGTCAGGTCTTCATGCTGCTGGTGGGCGAGCGGCCGGAGGAAGTGACCGAGATGCGGCGCGCCCTGAACGTGCCGGTGGTCGAGGTCGTCGGCTCGACCTTCGACGGCCCGCCCCGCGAGCACGTCGACGTCGCCGAGCGCACCTTCGAGCGGGCCAAGCGCCTGACCGCGTCGGGCCGCGACGTAATCATCCTGCTCGACTCGCTGACCCGGCTGGCGCGGGCCTACAACGCGCTGGCGCCGGGCGGCGGCAAGACGCTGACGGGCGGCATCACGGTCGGCGCCCTGGAGCGGCCCAAGCAGCTGTTCGGCACCGCCCGCAAGCTCGAAGAGGGGGGCAGCCTGACCGTCCTGGCGACGGCGCTGGTCGACACGGGCTCGCGCATGGACGAGGTGATTTTCGAGGAGCTGAAGGGCACCGGCAACATGGAGCTGCACCTCGATCGCCGCCTGGTGGACCGCCGCGTCTGGCCGGCGGTCGACATCAACGCCTCCGGCACGCGCCGCGAGGAACTGCTGCTGTCGCCCGAGGAGCTGCAGCGCGTCCAGATGTTGCGGAGGGTGCTCAGCGACATGAACCCCATCGAGGCGATGGAGCGACTGACGGGCCGGCTGAAGAAGACGCGCTCGAACGCCGAACTGTTCACGGGCCATTCGATCTGATCTCGCCCACTTCTCGAAAGAGCCGGCGCAGCACTTCCGCAGCACGGTCGTAAATGCCGGGTGAGGAACTCTCGCGCGGCCCCGCGACGTTGAGCACCCGGACGCCGTTCCCCTCGGCCCATGCCCGGAGCACCTTCACGTCAACCTCCCCGCTGAGGTCAACGACGAGGTAAGGCTTCTTTTTCCGCTGGACCAACTCGACCGTCAGGGCAGTGCCGCGGTCGGGCTCGCCGCACGTCAGGATCAGCGTGCCGTCGGAGTCGCGCACGTTCCACTCGGTCCGCTGCGGATAGCCGTCCCACGGCGTCTCTTGAAGGGGATAGCGCGGGTCGATGCAGCCATCCTCGCCGCGGCGGCCCTGCGGACACCAGCCGCCACACGGCAGGCCCAGTTCCAGCGCCACGTCGAGGGCCGCCCGGTCCACTCCCGTCTGTCCGCCCGAGACGATTTTGGTAAACATGACAGCGGCTTCCCTTTCCCCTCGGAGGCCCCACCATGAAGATTCTACGCACTGCTCGTATCGAGACTGTGCTGGGACGGTAAGCAGCGTGCAGCGGTTCAAGCTCCCTTCCAGGGCGCGGGGCAACGAACCTTTGGCTACCATTCTCTGTCCCTCAGCAAGAACCCTGCTTCACTGTCTCGTCAGGGGCACGCACTCCCGCGTCGGGTTTCCGACCCCAACGAGGGAGCGCAGCAACTCGAGGAGGTGGCACCGATGGCCGTTCTCCAGCAGCTCTCCACGCTCGCTCTCAAGCACGTCGTCGACGGCGCCTGCAAGGCGTTCGGCTTCGTCGCGGGCGCGTCCCTTGGCGAGGCCGTAGCCGGCTTCCTCGGCCAGCGCTTTGCCGATCACAGTCAGCGCCTGACCGACGCCCTCACGCGGGCCAACGACAACGCATGGAAGGCCCTGGAGATCGCGCTGGCTGGCGAGTCGTGGTGGGACAAGGTCAAGGTCACGCTGTCGCGCGGCGACGAGCAGGGCTTCCGCAAGCAGGTCCAGGCCTTCCTCGACGCCACGCCGCTCGCGGGTCTGCCGTCACACGGGCCTGAGTTCCGCGCCCTCGCCGTGCGCGAACTGCGCGAGGCTCGCAAGAAGGGCCTGCTCACCGATGGCGGCCTCAACGCGCAGGCGCTCGCCCAGGACGCAGGCCACCTCGCGCGCTTCGCCGACCCGCAGCAGATGCTCCAGGCCGAGTGGCAGACGCTCGAGGCGCTGGCGCAGGAGGTGCGCCAGGCCGGCTACCCGACGCTCGCCCAACTGCTCACGCTGCGGCCCGAGGGAGATGCACCGCTGCTGGTGATTGCGGTGCGCTACTTCTTCCGCCGCGAGATCGAGAGCGATCGCGAGCTGTTCCAGGGACTGGCGTTTGCCCAACTCGAGCGCCTCGGCCAGCGCCAGGAAGAGGGCTTCGCCGCCCTGAGCGAGGCCCTGGCCCAGCACGGTCAGCGCGTCGAGGGGCTGCTGGAGAGCGTGCAGGACGTCGTCGTGCAGACACACTCCGCCGTCCAGGACATGCACCAGCAGATGCGCTACCTCGGCCAGGCTGTTGCCCAGGCCGTCGACGTGCAGCAGGCCAGCCAGCGCCTCGCCGGTGGCGACCAGAAGCCGGCCAAGAGCGAGCAGGACCTGCGCCTGGAGATCCTCAACACGCTGCTGAAGACGCCGCACCGCCGCCTGGAAACGATCCAGCCGCTGCACGCGGAGATGGTGCGCAAGGACCCGCTGTTCTACGCCAGGCTGGCGGCATGGTACAGCGATCACGGCGAGGTGCGCGACCACAAGGAGATGTTCATCATCACGCTGGTCCTCAGCGACTTCGAGGGCCACCGCGACATCGGCCTCGCCATGCTCCGCACCCTGCCGCCTTACCAGGTCGTCCGTGTCGTCGACTTTGTCCACGGCCGCAAGGAGACGAAGAAGGCGAGCGGGGCCAGTCATGGCCCCGGTAACCGGGGCCATGACTGGCCCCGCTCGCCTTCCTTCCGCCGCGAGGTCGTCGGCGAGTTTGGCCTCAACCGCAACCCGCCGCGCTCCCTCAAGACGGAGGTCACGCGCTACCTGCGCGAGCGTGAGGCCAGCCCGGAGTGGTTCGACAGCACCGTCCTGGTCGCTCGCAAGGCGCTCAAGCGGCTGTATGCGCTGCTCCACATCAAGCCGGGCGAGCGGGCCCAGGCGATCCTGTTCGACGACCGCCCGCCGCCGGACAGCCGCGTCGCCGGCCTGAAGCGCCTCGCCGCTGCGTCGACCCCGGACGAGCAGGCCCGCGCCATCGTCGAGTCGCGCATCCCCTTCCGCATCGCCGTGACGGTGCTCCAGGAGATGACGCCGGCAACGCTGGAGGCACTGATCGATCGCATGAGCCCGCAGGAGGTCATCAACTCGCTGGCGCTCTTGCAGCGGCGCGGGGCGTTCGACGATCCGAACCTCAAGGCGCTGATCGACCTGAAGCTGGAGCAGGCGCGGCAGGACAAGCGCGTCAGCACCTTCAAGGCCGAGACGGCGCTCGAGGCCGTCAACGTCAGCGCCGACACGCGCCAGAAGCTGGAAGAGGTGGCCGACGTGCAGCTCAAGGCACGCGGCCGCATCCGGCGCTCGACGGCGGTGCTGGTGGACAAGTGTGTGACCGGGGACACACTCGTCTGCACCGAGCACGGGCTGCTGCCGCTCAGCGCCCTCGTCCCTGTCGTTCGTCAGGGGGTAGAAGAAGTAGTCCTCGACATGGGCGTCGCCACACGGCGAGGAAAAGGGCGTGCGAACCGGCTTTTCCTGAACGGGAAGAAAGCGGTCCGTTACATCCAAACAAAGAAGGGGTTCCGGCTGGGCGCCTCCCTGAACCACCCTCTTCTCTGCTATGACCCTGTCTCCGCTGCCCTGGAATGGCGAACGACAGAGTCGTTGCGGATCGGCGACCTGGTGGCGCTTCGCCGGAACACTCGCTGTTTCGGCCTCGACGCCCCCCTACACGATTACAAACCGAAAGAGGCTTATCAGCCCGGAGAGTTGCCCGTTCACTTCCCACAGCAGATGACCCCGGCGCTGGCGCGCTGGCTCGGTTACCTCGTGTCGGAAGGGCGGGTCCGTTCCCCACTCGGGCTCGTTGAGTTCTGCAACAGCGATGCGGAGCTTCTGGAGGACTTCCGCAACCTGACGGTTGAAGTGTTCGGCCTGACGTGCAGGAGCAAGGAGTGTCACGGCTCGTCCGTCCTGAGCGTGACCTCAGAAGGGCTTGTTCACTTCATGGAGCAGAGGCTGGGACTACGGAAAGGCCGGTCGCGTGACTGTCTCGTCCCGCTGAGCGTGCTGATGTCGTCGGAGGAAACTCACCGCGACTTTCTCCGCGCCTACTTTGCCGGGGATGGCGGGTTGATGAACCGGACCAGCGGGGTTCTCGCGGCGACGTCGGCGTCGGAACAACTCCTGAGGACCGTTCAGCTTATGCTGCTCAACTTCGGGATCGTGGCCCGCCTGTCGCCGATGAGCAGTCTGGCAACCAACGGCCGGCGCGTCCGTCGCTCCTACTGGCGGCTGACCATCGGCGGGAATGATGCCACCCGCTTCCTGACGACGATCGGCTTCGCCTCGAAGGGCAAGCAGGCCGCCGTGGCAGCAGTTGTGGCTCAAGCACGTTCCCTGACCTGGTCAGGGCGGTGGGACTCCGTCCCACACCTCGCCCAAACGGCGGCGCGAGTCCTTGGGCGAGGGACCCTGTATCGCCTCCATGGCCTGTTCCCAACGGTCGAGTGCTTTCGCGGCGGGAGCAGGGCATCCTCGGTCCCGACCGACCTGCTCCCCAGCTTCCTGCGCGAATACCCTGCCCTTGCCAAGGTCGGGGACATCCGCGAGGTTGTTGCCTCGCAGCTATTCCTGGATGCGATCAAGTCGATCGAGGAAGGCGAAGAGGAGGTCTATGACCTCTCCGTGCCGAGAGACCATTCTTTCATAGGCAACGGCATCATCAACCATAACTCGGGCTCGATGGAACTCGCGATCGACGTGGGCAAGCGCATCGCCGCCATGATCTCGACGATCTGCGAGAAGGAGTTGTACGTGTACGCCTTCGACAAGATGGCGTATCCGATTACTCCGAAGGGAACGGACCTGGCTTCGTGGCACAAGGCATTTGCGGGCATCACGGCCAACGGCATGACGTCGTGCGGCGTGGCCCTGGAGATGATGCGCCGCAAGAAGCAGGTCGTCGAGTCGATCGTGATGGTCACCGACGAGGAGGAGTACGACCCGCCGTA
>JACOUH010000377.1 GCA_016177925.1 Planctomycetota bacterium
CGCAGCACGTCGGCGCACTGCACGCCGCGGATGGCCTCGATGTCGGCCCGCATGATCGGCTGCCGGTAGGCGATGATCGCCAGCGTCTCGCGCGCCGCCGCCGTCAGGCGTAACTCGCTGCTCGCCTTGCGCAGGCGCACCAGCCACGGATAGACCGCTGGCCGCGTCAGCAGTTGGAAGCCGCCCGCCACCTCCACCACCTCGAACGCCGAGCCCTCGCGCTCGTAAAGCTCCTGCAACTGTCGCACGAGCGCGCGCGCTTCGGCGGCGTCCTTCAGCCCGGCCGCCTGCCCCAGCCGGCGGGCAGTCAGCGGGTCGTCGGCGGCAATCAGGGCCGCCTCGACCAGGGCCAGACGCGGCGCGCGCGCGAACTCGCCTTGGAGCGGTGTCTCCGCCGGCCCTTCGTTGACAGGACGATAGACGAGCGGAAGACGGTGATCGTGCGGTAACTGCGCGCGGGCCGGCAGGGCCCGCAGCACCGCGTTCGCCGGCCGGAAGAGATTCCCCATCTTCTCTCCTTTTGCCTCTGCCGCACGCTTGCCGCCGCCGTAGACCACGGATAGAGTAACGCCCGTCCCGGCAGCGGGAAAGTGTACTCGCCCAGCGACTTCGGGGAAACCGTGCCGTGTCCAAATTGTTCCAGAGCTTCGGCCTGTCCGCTCCCCTGGCCGGCTTCCTCGCTGCATTCATTGCCTCCTTCGTCTTGATCACCTTCATGCTGATCTCCGCCATCTTCGCCGTCTGGCTCGAACGGAAGGTGGCAGCCCGCATCCAGGATCGTCTCGGCCCGACGCGCGTCGGCGGCAAGTTCGGCTGGCTGCAGACCCTTGCCGACGGACTCAAGCTCCTCTGCAAGGAGGACCTCGTCCCCAAGGACGCCGACCACGTGCTGTTCCGCATCGGCCCCTACATCGCGCTGGCGGGCAGTTTCCTCGCCTTCATCGTCCTGCCCTTCGGCAGCGGCGTCGTGCCCGTCGATTTGAACATTGCCGTCTTCTTCATGCTGGCGGTGATGTCGACGGAGATCTTCGGCATCATCCTCGGCGGCTACGGCTCGGGCAGCAAGTGGGCGGTCTTCGGCGCCATGCGTGAGGCGGCCCAGATCGTCAGCTACGAGGTGCCGATGGCAATCTGCGTACTGGTGCCCGTTATCGTCGCCGGAACTATGAGCCTGAGCATCTTCGGCCGTCAGCAAAGCGGCGTCTTCTGGAACTGGTACGTCTTTCACGACCCGTTCACCTTCGGCGCCTTCTGGACCTACTTCGCCTGCGCCACCGCCAGCTGCAAGCGCGCTCCGTTCGACCTCGCCGAGGCGGAGAGCGAACTGGTCGCCGGCTTCCACACCGAGTATTCGGGCTTCCGCTGGCTGATCTTCTTCATGGCCGAGTACGGCAGCATGGTCGCCGTCAGCGGCATCGCCATCTTGCTGTTCCTGGGCGGCTGGCACACCGGCTTGATGCCGAAACCGTGGGCGATGGACCTGAGCGAGACGTTCCTCGGCGGCTTGTTCGGGAATGTGATCAACGTCGTGGTGTTCATCATGAAGTGTTACCTGCTGGTCTTCGTCATGATGTGGGTGCGCTGGACGCTGCCGCGGCTGCGCATCGACCAGGTGATGATGACCTGCCTGAAATACTTCCTGCCGATCAGCTGCTTCCTGCTGTTGGGCGTCAGCCTGTGGCAGGTGGGGCTGGAGCCGTGGACGCCGTGGTTCAAGTATGTCATGGCGGTGACGTGCGTCGGGCTGTTCATCGCGATGGTGGTGAAGATCGTCCTGACGCCGAGCACGCTGCCGGTGGCCGGCCTGTCGGGGATGTGGAACGCGCCGGCCCCGAAGTACGATATGGCCAGGAAATCCTGATGAGTCTCCAAGCGTTTCTCTTCTACCTTCTCGCGGGGCTGACGGGACTGTGTGCGATCTCCGTCGTAGTCACGCAGAACATCGTCCGGGCCGCCGCGTGGCTCTTGTTCACCCTCGCCGGCGTTGCCGGCCTCCTCTTTTTGCTCGGCGCCAACTTCGTCGGCGCGACGCAGCTCTTCGTCTACGTCGGCGGCACGCTCGTCCTCGTCGTCTTCGGCGTCATGCTCACCGCGCAGGGGCCGTTCATCACCATGAAGACCGGCGCCGCCGAATGGGGCATCTCCATGATCGTCGGCCTGCTGCTCTATGGGGTGCTCTCCGTCGCCCTCCTGACGAAGCCCATGAAGTTCACCAGCGAGGAATCGACACAGGGTGAGGAGCTGAGGCGGACGACCGTCCTCGGCGAGGCCCTGATGAGCGTCGACGGGGCCACGCAGAAGGCCGAGGTCACCGGCGTGCCCGCTGAGAAGCGCAAAGAACTGCCCAACAAGGGCGAGCGCAGCACGGTCGGCTATTTGTTGCCCTTCGAGATCGTTTCCATCCATTTGCTTGTCGTGCTGATCGGCGCCGCCTACCTGGCCCGTACCAAGCGCCGCCCCGCTGGGCGAGCGGGGGGTGTGAACCCCCCGGTAGTTTGAAGGACCGGGGGGTTCACACCCCCCGCTCGCCCAGAGAGTTGAGGACCTCCCCATGCCCGAAGCGATCGGTCTGAACCATTACCTGCTGCTCGGGGCGATCTTGTTCGTCTGCGGGGCGGTCTGCATGGCGACCAAGCGCAACGCCATCGGTGTGCTGATGGGCGTCGAACTGGTGCTCAACGGGGCCACGGTCAACTTCGTCGCCTTCGCCCACTTCAACCCGGCGTTCGCCGTCGAGGGCCAGGTGTTCGCCCTGTTCGTCATTGTCATGGCGGCGGCGGAGGCGGCCATCGCGCTGGCGATCGTGCTGAACTTCTACAACAACCACCTGACCGTGGACGTCGACACCGCGGAAGAGCTGAAGGGATAGGCAGATGTTGGATTTCGCCAGCAAACCCGGGCTCCTCTTCGTCGTCGCGACGCTACTGCCGCTGGCCTCGTTCGTCCTGATCCTCGTCGCCTTTGCCATCCGCACGGCGCTGCGCTCGTCGCCGGAAGGCTCGATCGGGCAGCAACTCTACCAGGCCAGTGGCGGTGACGTGCCGTCGCGCTGGCCGGCGTGGCTGGCGACCGCCGCCATCGGCCTCGCCTTCGTCTGCAGCGCCACCGGCTTCGTCTGGTTCCTCGACGACCACAAGCAAATCGAGTCTCTGGAGGAGGAGGCCAGGCACGGCAAGGCTAGCGACCGGGAACTCGCTCACGAGAAGCTCAAGGAATTGGAGGCACACTGGGTCGGCAGCATCGACTGGGTCCGCCTCGGCGCCTCGGACGACCCACGCCAGGGCCTCGCCCTCCAGCTCGGGTTCCGGATCGATCATCTCAGCGCCATCATGTTCCTGATGGTGACGCTGGTCGCGACACTGATTCACCTGTTCTCCCTCGGCTACATGGCCGAGGAGAAGCAGCTGCACGTCGAGGACCATCAAGTCCACGGTGAGGAGGGCCATTACCGGCGGCGCGGCCGGTTCGGGCGGTTCTTCCTGTTTCTGTCGCTGTTCTGCTTCTCGATGCTCAACCTGGTGCTGGCGGACAACCTCTTTCAGGTGTTCGTCAGCTGGGAGCTGGTCGGCATCTGCTCGTACCTGCTGATCGGCTTCTACTTCGAGCGGTCGAGCGCCTCCAACGCGGCGAACAAGGCGTTCATCACCAACCGCATCGGCGACGCTGGCTTCGTCATCGGCCTGATGATCGTCTGGACCTACTTCGGCACCTTCAACTTTCAGGAACTCTTCAGCCGTGTGCGGGCCCCCGTTCAAGACTCACACGGCGAGAAGCTCGACCTGGCCGCGCAGATCGTTCGCGGTAACGTAACCGGCGAGGGCAAGGGCAAGAAGATTATCTTCGATCCGCAAGGGCCGGAAGTCCTGTTGTTCCCGCGCCAGAGGGGGCATTTCCATGCGGAGTGGATCACGCCCGGTGGAGACCAGGACGTACGCGACGACCCGAAGGAACGTCAATTCGGCCACATGCCGTACTGGCTGCTCGTGGCAGCAGGCCTGGGCATCTTCCTGGGCTGCGTCGGCAAGTCGGCGCAATTCCCGCTGCACGTCTGGTTGCCCGACGCGATGGAGGGCCCGACGCCCGTCAGCGCCCTGATCCATGCAGCGACGATGGTGGCGGCCGGCGTCTACCTGGTCGGTCGCTGTTTTCCGCTCTTCACCGCCGAGGTACTGCTGGTGATCGCCTACACGGGCGGCATCACGCTGTTCGTGGCCGCGACCATCGCGGTCGTTATGAGGGACATCAAGCGGGTGCTGGCCTACTCGACGGTCAGTCAGCTCGGCTACATGATGCTGGCGCTGGGCGTCGGCGGCTGGGTGGCGGGACTGTTCCACCTGCTGACGCACGCCTTCTTCAAGGCCCTGCTCTTCCTCGGCTCCGGTGCGGTTATCTACGGCTGCCATCACGAGCAGGACCTGCTTAAGATGGGCGGCCTGTACCCGAAGATGAAGATCACCGCCCTGACGATGCTGATGGCCGTCCTTGCCATTTCCGGCATCCCCGGCTTCAGTGGCTGGTACAGCAAGGACGTCATCGTCGCCCAGGCGATGGGCTTTGCCTCCGTCCATCCCGAGCACGTCCTGTTGTTCCTGCTGCCCCTGGTCACCGCGGGGCTGACGACGTTCTACATGTTCCGCATGTGGCTGCTGGCCTTCGCCGGCGAGCCGCGCGACCATCACGTCTACGAGCACGCCCACGAGGCGCCGGGAATCATGACGGGGCCGCTGGTCGTGCTGGCGGTCTTCAGCGTGGGCGTGGCCTGGGGCTGGCCATTCTTCTCGTCGGCGTTCCCGTTCATCGACTCCGAATCGAGCTGGCTGGAGCACCAGCTGCACCACGCCCAGCCGGACGCGGTCCAGGCGAGCTTCGGCCTCAACAAGGCCGAGTGGGAAGCCGCGAGAGACGGTCGGCTGTCGGGACAGTACTTCGGGAAACCGCCGATCGGGCCAGAACTGGCGGAGTTGGAGAAGCAGAAGAAGGAGCGCTACTGGGCAGAAGAATATAGCCACCTGGCGGGCAACCTGGCGCTAGGCGTGGTCATCATCGGGCTGGTGTTCGCGTTCGCGCTCTACTATTACCGCGTGCTTGACCCGGCGGAGGGGGAGGCCCAGTTCCCTGGTATCGCCCGCTTCCTGACACACAAGTGGTACTTTGACGAGCTGTATAGCGCGCTGATCGTGCAGCCGGCGCTGCTGGTATCGGACTGGTGCAAGAACATTGACACGCGCTGTATCGACTGGCTGATCGACAACAGCGCTGCGATCACGGTGCGCGTGGCGGAGAAGGACGGCCGCTTCGATAACCGTGTCATCGACGGGATGGTGAACTTGTTCGCGACCGTCGCCTACGGAGTCGGCAACTGGTTTCGTCGCTGGCAGACGGGTTACTTGCGCAGTTACGTACTGTTCCTGGTCCTGGCGGCGGTGGGGATCTTCGTGATCCTGTCGTACTTCATCAACGCGACCGGGTGATAACTTTCTCCCCTCTCCCCCCAGGGGAGAGGGGGGAAGAGCGGGCGGGACGGGGCCTTCAGGGTTGAACTTCCCATGCAAGAATACGACCTCCTCTTGATGTCGCTGGTCATCTTCGTGCCCAGCCTGTTCGCGTTTGGCCTCCTGTTCTTCCCACGCGGCTACGAGGAGGCGATGCGCTGGTGGACGCTGGCCGGCACTGCCCTGACGCTCGGCCTGAGCCTGTGCGCGTTCATCAGCTTCAAGGCCACGACGCTCGACAACCTGACGGGGCGGCCCGCGGACATCCGCACCAGGGCCCAATTGGAGTACCGCGCCGCGGAGGCGGACCGGCTGGCAGACAGGAAGGGCGGCCCCGAGCAGCGCACGGACAAGCAGAACGATGACTGGGTGGCGCGCCGCCCCTGGATCGAGCCGTTCAACATCGATTACTACCTCGGCACCGACGGCATCAGCATGGCCCTGGTGGTGATGACCACGGTACTGAGCTTCCTGGCGATGATCGCCTCCTGGAACATCACGAAGTTCGTGCGCGGCTACTGCATCCTGTTCCTCGTGCTCGAGACGGGCATGCTGGGCGTGTTCCTGTCGCTGGACTTCTTCCTGTTCTTCATCTTCTGGGAAGTGATGCTGCTGCCGATGTACTTTCTCATCGGCGTCTGGGGCGGGCCGCGCCGCGAGTATGCCGCGATCAAGTTCTTCCTCTATACGCTGCTGGGCGGCGTGTTCATGCTGATCGTGATCCTGGCGTTCTACTTCACCGACATCCGCGACTTCAAGAAGGACAAACCACCCGACGAACAGAACCTGAGCAAGGAGGCCAAGGAGCGCTGGTACGAGCCGTGGTCCGCGGAGGGCACGCCGAAGGAGGCCGTTCACACCTTCGACCTGGTACTGCTGGCCCACGTCGGCCGCGAAGCGTCGAAGATCATCGACAGCCGGGACGACAGCGTCCTGGTGCGGGCGCGGAAGGCCCTGGCGGAGGAGAAGGACTCGAACAAGCAGCAAATCCTCAAGGAGAAGATCGACCGACTGACAACGAAGTGGGGCTTCTTCACCAGTGAATTCCAGATCGCGACGTTCCTGCTGTTGTTCATCGGCTTTGCGATCAAGCTGCCGATGGTGCCGTTCCATACCTGGTTGCCCGACGCTCACGTCGAAGCACCGACGCCGATCAGCATGATCCTGGCGGGCGTGCTGCTGAAGATGGGCGGGTACGGCATCATCCGCATTGCCTGGCCGATCTGTCCGTGGGCGGCGAAGGAACTGGCGTGGTACGTGGCCCTGTTCGGCATCATCAGCATGGTCTACGGCGCCTTCACGGCGATGGCGCAGACCGACTTCAAGAAGCTGGTCGCCTACAGTTCCGTCAGTCACATGGGCTATGTGCTGCTGGGCGTGGCGGTGTGGCCGACCGAGAATAACCAGTTCTGGTCGTGGGGCATGAACGGGGCGATGTTCCAGATGATCGGCCACGGCGTGACCAGCGCCGGCATGTTCTTCCTGGTCGGCGTCATCTACGACCGGGCGCACCACCGCAACCTGAACAACTTCCGCGGGCTGTACGAGCCGATGCCGCTGTATGCGGGCATCAGTGCCGTGATCTTCTTCGCAGCGATGGGACTGCCCGGCATGTGCGGTTTCGTCGGCGAGTTCATGGTGGTGCTGGCGACGTGGAACTTCAGCAAGGCGTTCGCCATCCTGGCGGCGCTGACCGTCATCCTGACCGCCGGCTACGTCCTGTGGACGGTGCAGCGCGTGTTCCTGGGGACCAACCCGGCGTACAAGGGCTATCGAGACATCGATTTGCGTGAGCTGTCGTGCGCCATCCCGCTGGTGGTGTTCTCGATCCTGCTCGGCGTGCTGCCGGGGCTGTTGTTGAGCTGGATGGAGCCGAGCGTGACGGGGCTGGTTGACACCCTGTACCGCCTGACGGCGTCGGCAAAATAGAAACCGGGCGAGCGGGGGGTGTCAACCCCCCGGTCCATCGCGTTACCGGGGGGTTGACACCCCCCGCTCGCCCGTCGGAGAACGGCATGTTCCTGAAAACGGCGATCGACACGTTGCAGGACAGTGTGCCGCGGGACTGCGGGGCGTTTCTGCCCGAGCTGGTCCTGTGTACCGGCATCGTCGTGCTGCTGTTGTTGCGGCTGTTCTCGGCCTTCGACCGCTGGCACCTCGGCTGGCTGGCCCTCGGCTTCACCGGCATTGCCCTCGCTGCCGCGTACGACCAGTGGTTCGGCGGCATTGACTGGATTCCGACGCCCGAGCAGTTCCGCGCGGAGGCGGGGTCGGCCGACCTCTTCTCCAGGATGCTGGTCTACGATTACTTCACCGTCTTCCTGCGCCTGTTCCTGTTGACTTTCGCGCTTCTGATAATCTGGCTCTCGCTCTTGACCGGCATTCCCGACC
This sequence comes from Planctomycetota bacterium, assembly GCA_016177925.1. GTDB lineage: Bacteria > Planctomycetota > Planctomycetia > Gemmatales > Gemmataceae > JACOUH01. Next base: position 7,884 of record JACOUH010000377.1, read on the forward strand.
GGGAGGACTCCGCCGACTTCTACACGCTGATCCTCGGCGCTACCGTCGGCATGTCCGTGATGGCGTCGACGAACCACCTGCTGATGATGTTCATCGGCATCGAGATGGCGAGTCTGCCGAGCTACGCCCTGGCCGGCTACCTCAAGGGCCGGCGGCAATCGAGCGAGGCGGCGCTGAAGTACGTCGTCTACGGCGGTGGGGCGGCAGGCGTGATGCTCTACGGCATCAGCTTGCTGGCGGGCCGCTTCGGCACTGCCTACCTGCCCGAGCTGGGCGCCGCCTACGTCGCGTCGGTCGGACAGGGGGCCGCGGGCTTCGATCCCATCCTGCTGCTCGGCACGCTGTTCGTCATGATCGGCATCGGCTTCAAATTGGCGGCGGTGCCGTTCCATTTCTGGTGCCCTGACGTCTTCGAGGGAGCCTCGGCGGAGGTCGCCGGCTTCCTGTCGGTGGCGTCGAAGGGGGCGGCGCTGGCGCTCTTGGCCCGCGTTGCCCTGGCGCTGGGCGGCATCCGCACGCTCACGACTGGCGCGCCGCCGGTAATGAACCCGATGGTTCACTACCTGGTGCCGACGCTGGCGGTCTTCGCGATCCTCACCGCGACGTTCGGCAACCTGGCCGCCTTCTACCAGAACAACCTCAAGCGACTGTTGGCGTATTCGACGATCGCCCACGCCGGCTACATGATGATGGGCCTGGCCACACTGCGCGGCGAGGGTGTCCGGGCGGTGCTGTTCTACCTGATCGCCTACCTGCTGATGAACCTCGGCGCCTTCGCCATTGTTGCCTTCTTGCGCAACCAGACTGGCTCGGAGGACCTGGCCGACTACCGCGGATTGGTCCGGCGCTCGCCGTGGATGGTCATCACGCTGTGCATCTTCCTGCTGAGTCTGCTTGGTGTGCCGCCGCTGGCAGGTTTCGTGGCCAAGTTCCAGATTTTCGCAGCCCTGCTGAAGGGGGCCCAGGACTACGCGACCGCCGCGCCGACCCTCAGCACCTGGCTGATCGTCACCTTGGTGCTCGGCGGCATCAACTCCGTGGTCAGCGCGGTCTACTACGTCAAGGTGATGAAGACAATGATCCTGGACGAGCGTGTCGAGGACGTCGAGGGCAAGGAGCCGGTGCGGCTGCGCGAGCCGGTGCCGTCGGTGGCCTTCGCGGTCGTCCTGGCGGGAGCCGTGGCCGTGTTCCTGGCCTTCTGGAGTCCGCTGCAAAAGGCGGGCGACCAGGTGGCCCCTCTGGTGAAGCAATCGGACAGGATCGCGAAAGGGAGCCAGCCGTGATCGACGCCCGATCGGCCCAGGTGCTGCAGGAGGTGTTCCGGCGCGAGAGTCGGTCCGTATTGCAGTACGTTGGCGACGCTTTTCCCTGGACCACCACGGACCGGACCGCAGCGCTGGACCGCCTGCAGGAGATCCTTCACGAGGAGCGCGACGCGCTGGCCCGCCTGGGACAGTTCCTCTACCGCAACCACATCGTCCCGCTCGTGGCGGCATCATACCCGGCGAGCTTCACCGCGCTGAACTTCGTCTCGCTCGACCTGATCCTCAAGCGGCTGATCGCCTTTCAGGAGCAGAGCCTGGCGGCCGTCGAAAGCGACCTCGCCTCGGTGAAGGACGCCGAGGCACGGCGGCAGCTCGAGTCGCTCCGCGACGTGAAGGCGCGGCACCTCGAAGCGCTGCGGTCGCTGGCAGGAGCCGCCCCTGAGCCGATGGTGACATCGTGACCGCCCCTCTGCCGCTGATCGACACGCACGCCCACCTCGACGACGAGAAGTTCCACGACGACCTCCCCGCCGTCTTGGAGCGGGCCCGCGCCGCGGGCGTGTGCCGTATCGTGACGGTGGCCACGACTGCCCCTACCAGCCGAATCAGTGTCGACCTCGCCGCCCGCCATCCGGACCTCCTCGTCGCCACCGTTGGTATCCAGCCCAATAACGTCGCCCAGGCGGCCCCCGGCGACTGGGACGAGGTAGTCCGGCTGGCGACGGCCGAGCGCGTCGTTGCCCTGGGCGAGACGGGGCTCGATCGCTACTGGGACTTTACGCCGATTCCGCAGCAAGAAGACTACTTCGCCCGCCACCTGGAGCTGGCGCGCCGGCTGAAGTTGCCGGTCGTCATCCACTGCCGCGACGCTGAGGCCGACGTGGTGGGCATGCTGCGCGACGACTTCGACCGGCACGGCCCGGTGCGCGGGGTCATGCACTCGTTCAGCGGCGGCATGGAAACCGCCAAAGCCTGTCTGGAAATGGGTTTGTACCTTTCTTTTGCCGGGATGCTGACGTACAAGAACGCGCAGGCGCTCCGCGCGGTGGCGGCGACGGTGCCGTTGGAGCGGCTCCTGGTCGAGACGGACAGCCCGTACCTGGCGCCGGTGCCGGTGCGTGGTAAGCGCAACGAGCCGGCGTTCGTGGTCCACACCGCGGCGTGTCTGGCGGGATTGGTCGGCGTGGATGTCGCCGCCCTCGCGGAGCAGACGACCGCCAACGCCCGCGCCCTGTTCAGCCTCTCCTCCTGACGCCTCAAGGAGCGTGGGACGGCAAATCGACCGCGCCCGCGCTGTCTTCCGGTTCCGCACCGACGGATAAGGCGCTCGTCCAGCGGGATCGTGTAACTTTTTACGGCAGGCCATTGTCTCCCCTTGTCGGGGATGTTAGGCTGATTCCTGCTCACGGTGCTTTCAACCGTGGCGGCAGGTTTCTAACCGACCGCCACGACCGAAACCGCCGGGTTTCATCGTCTCCTGCTCTCCGACTCGTACGCGTTCTCCTCAACCAGGGAGGAATACTCGATGCCCCTCCGGATTCGCTGCCCCGGGTGCCAAGCGCTGTCTGACATCCCGGACACCATGGTCGGTCAGAAACTTCGCTGCAAGCAGTGCCAGAAGGTCTTCCAGGTCGGGAAGCCGCCGGCGGCGAAGCCGAAGGTCGCCGAGCCGCCGGCTGGCCCCGCCAAGCCGAAGGCGGTCGAGCCGGCGGCTCCTCCCGCGAAGCACAAGGCGCCGCCGCCGGTCAAAGAAGCAGCCTTCGTCGAGCCGATCGACGAGCCGATAGCCGAAGAGGAGGACGGCCTGCAGTCGCGGCCCGACCGGAAGCCGGCACGGCATCCTGCCCCGAAGATGTCCGCCAAGCCGGCCGCTCGCCCCCGCGAACCTCGGCGCCGGCTCGAGTCCTCGTCGGCCCTGAAGTGGATCATCGCTGGCGTGGTCGCTCTGCTGTTGGTCGGTGGCGGTGTCGGCCTCGCCATCTTCCTCAGCAATCGCGACGACGACAAGCAAACCGCGGAGGGAAAGAAGAAGGAAGCCGGCAAGGGCGACGACAACAAGGGAGAGAATGGCGGCAACGCCCCGGCTAAGCCGCAGGAGCAACAGGGCATCAAGCCGGCCCCGCTCGATCAGGACAAGGTCCTGCAAGCCGACCAGGCTATCCCGCTGAAAACGCTCAACGAACTGAAAGGCGCCACCGTCTTCATCCGCGTCAAGGCGGGCCCCCTGTCCAGTTCCGGCTCGGGCTTCCTTGTCCGGGTCGACGGTGAAACAGGCTACCTTGTCACCAACCATCACGTCATCACGCCGCTGCGGCGCGGGCTCCCGACCGCGGTCACGGCGGTCTTCTGGAGTGGCACGCGCAAGGAGCAGTCGGCGCCAGCGGTCGTGCTTGCCAGCGACCCCCAGTACGATCTCGCCGTCCTCAAGGTCACTGGCGTCAAGGAGCTGCCGGCGCCGATCGACCTCAGCCAGAAGGTCGACCTGATCGAAACCATGCCGGTCTTCATGCTTGGCTTCCCGTTCGGCCAGGCGCTGTCGACGAGGAGGGGCAACCCGGGCATCACCATCGGCAAGGGGACCGTCTCCAGTCTCCGCACCAACGAGTTCGACGAGGTGGCGTTCGTGCAGCTCGATGGCGACCTCAATCCGGGCAACAGCGGCGGGCCGGTCGTCGACACCAAGGGGCGGCTGGTCGGCATCGCCGTCGCCAAGCTGCGCGGCACGCGCATCGGCATGGCCATCCCGCCTCTGGAGCTGAACCGCATGCTCTTGGGCCGCGTCGCCTTGATCGCCACCCAGCCGCGCCGCGTCGCCGGGGGGGTCGCCGAGGTCGATCTGCGGGTGCGGCTGATCGACCCGCTCAACCGGCATCGCACGGTGCAAGCGTATTACGTCCGTGCCGATACCATCAAAGAGAAGCCGGTCGCCGGCAAGAACGGCACCTGGTCTGCCCTACCCGGCGCCAGCAGTGTGGTGCTCGAGGTCAAGGGACAGGAGGCCGCGAGTACGCTCAAGCTCAGCGCCGCCGAGAAGAAGACAGTGCGGTTCCTTGTCCAGCTTGCCTACAGCCGGGAGGGCACGACGGTCTTCACCGCTCCGCACTCGATCGACGTCGATTTTGGCACCCCTGTAGTGATCGGACCGGACAGGCCGCCCGACCCCGTCGTCGTGACGGCGCCGGTGCTGGGCGGCGACCAGATAGTCCGGGAATTGCCTTCGGCCGTCGACGACCTCTGTGTCGGCGGCGGGGGCCGCTTCCTGATTCTGCACTTGGCGTCGCAGCGCAAGCTCGCCATCTTCGACGTCAACGAGGCGAAGGTCGTCAAGTACCTCCCCGTGGCGGAAGACAGCGTGAAGATCGCTGCCTGCCTGGACAAGCTCATTGTGATCCTGCCGACGGCTAACCTGATCCAGCGTTACAGCCTGAGAACCTTCGAGCGCGAGAGCTCGGTGCCAGGGCCGACCAGCAGCGCGGTCGCTGTGGCCCTGATGGGCTCGGCATCGCGAGGGCCGTTGGTGTTGCTGGCCGGGAAAGGCTTTGGCCAGGGCGAGCAGCTCTTCCTTGATCCCTACACCCTCAAGCCGCTCAAGGAAGCCAAACTGGGAGGCGGCGTGTGGGACCCGGGCCAGTCGTTCTGGCGCATCTCGGGCGATGGCCGGGTGGTGACCTCCTATCAGCCGAACTTGTCGCCACAGGGACATACCCTCCACCTTCGCCGCGGCGACAGCTACAAGCAGACCGGACTGTCCGCCGACATCAACTTTGCCGGCCACATGGCCCCGGGACCGGAAGGCCGCTTCGTCTACACGGCGCGCGGCGTGTTTACCAGCGAAGGGAAGGCGGTTGGCAAGCTTGGCTCCTATTCCGACGGCAGTCGCTACTGTCTGCCCGCGGCCGAGGGCGAGTCGTTCTACCTGCGGATCGACGTGCCGGGCTTTCCCCACGGGGACCGGGCCAGGGCCGGCAAACTCTTCGTGCATCTGGCGGGCGAGGACCGGCCGCTGGCCGAAGTCGCCCAGGCCGAGGTGCCGGTTGGCCTCAACACCTGGGGCCGCGAACCGTTCGGGGCCGACAAGCACTTCTACCTGATCCCCTCGGCGAAGCTCCTGGTCGTCCTGCCCGCGAGGCAGGATCGCCTCGTGCTCCATCGCCTGGACGTTGAGAAACTCCTGGCCAAGGCGGAGTACGATTACCTGGTGGTGCTCTCCCAGGCGCCCCGGCAGGCGGCCCGGGGACAGACCTTTGCCTACACCCCGGTCGTGAAGTCGAAAAAGGGCGGTGTCAAGTTGAAGGTCGAGGCCGGGCCGGCCGGGATGCAGTTCGCCCCCGGCGGGAAGTTGACCTGGAACGTTCCGAAGGACTGCGCCGAGAAGGAAGTGGATGTGATCGTGTCGGCGAGCGACGCCTCGGGGCAGGAGGTCTTCCACTCCTTCAAGCTCGGCATCGTCGACAAGGCGGAGTAGCCGAAGGCCGAAGCGCGGGGCGCCGTCGCCCCGCGCTGGTGTTTCGGGCTTGTGTCGGCGCTGCGGACGGGGTGATCAGCCGCCGGGCTTGCTCTCCTCATCGGCCCGGGCGGCCTGGCCCGCGTCGCTGGAGCCGCGCCGATGCGTCTGATCAGTGAGGATGACGTTGGCGATGTCTGGCGGAGGCGGTGCCCCAGGCGGGGCAGGCAGACGGCGCGGCGCGGCTGGCGGACGCGAAGGAGCGGAGGTCTGCACGACGCCCGCATCGTGCGGCCCGTCCTCGAGGCGCGAACGCAGGTAGGCGGCCAGGGCGAAGCGGCTGAGCGAGCCGGTGCCAAGGTGGTCGAAGGGGTCGTTTGCCTCGACGGGCGACGGTTGCCGCTCGGCCCAGGCCGTGCCCTCCGTGACGCGGACCACGGGCGCACGGGCCTGCTCCACCGCGTGCGAGCCGAACGGCGAGGGAATCGGCTCGCCGGCAAAGGTCGTGCGCGTGCGGATCGAGCCCTTCTGGAACGGGCCGGTGCCCAGCACCCAGACGTCCTTGGAACTGCTCTGCGACTCGACCACTCCCGATTGCCAGACGCGCTCGCCGGTCAGCCGGTTGTAGGCGAAGACGGCGATCTTGGCGACGCCGTTCTGGTCGTTCTTCTTGGCCAACGGGATTTCGGGGATCTGCGAGGGCTGCCCCGGCACGAGGGCCGGTACGGTCATCTGCGGCACACCGACCAGCAGCGACGAGTGGTCGGTGCCGACCCCGCCGGAGCGCGCCTCGACGACATAGGTTGCCTGCTTGCGATCCTCCTGCAACAGGCAACCGCTGGCCAGCAGGTGCTGCCGGAGCGAGCTGACGACGTAGCCCTTGTCGACGGTGCCGTCGAGGTACTGCGCGTCGAAATAGACCTTCTTGCCGGTCAGGCCGGTGAAGTCGAACTGTGCCACCGAGCGGTCGACGGCAGAGGAGATCAGCAGCTGCTCGGTGGCCGTCCGTGTCGAGTCGGTCATGCGGGTGGTGCCGCAGCCGGCGGACAGGGCAAGCAGCAGGGCGGACAGGGCGAGCGGGGTCGGGTCGGGGCACCCGCACCAGTGGGTCGAGTGGGCGTTCATGCTGTTTCCCCTCCTTTCGATCGGCGGCGTGGACGGGTGGCTCTCCGACGGGTTGACGTAAGGATTGGTCGGGTGTTCCGCGGGCCGGCCGCCGGTAAGGGTGCTGAGTGGAAAGTGAGGAGATGCCAGAAGACCTCATTCCCGTCAAGGTCAGCACGAACGGCGGAAGACGAACAGGCTTCCCCGAAGACATTTCGCTTGTTCCCGGCGCGCGACTTGCAAAGAAGTTCCTGCTCTGGCACGATGGAGTTTGAAGGGGGAGGCTGTGATGGCCGGACAGGCTCTTGCCGATGTGATGACCAGGCTCCGCCGCAGTCAGCTGTTGACCCCGGAGACATTGCGCGAACTTGACGACTTGCAGCACGAGCAGCACGATCCGCAGGCACTCGTCCGGGCCGTGCTGAAGCGGGGCTGGCTCACTGCCTACCAGGCACGCGAACTCTTCTCCGGGCGCGGCGAGGGGCTGTTGCTTGGAGAATACGTCCTCCTCGACCGTGTCGGCAGCGGCGCGACGTCCCATGTCTACAAGGCGAGGCACCTTCCCACCGGCCGGACCGTCGGCTTGAAGGTTCTGCGCACCGACTTGCTCAGCACCGAGGAGGCCTGGGACTGCCTGCTGCGCGAGGGACGGGCAGGAGTGCGGCTGGCGCACCCGAACCTCCTGAAGGTCCACGGGGCACTCCGCGAAGGGGATGCGTTCTTCCTGGTCCGGGAGTTTGCCGAGGGCACCGACCTGGCCCGTGTGGTCGGGCAGCAGGGCCCGTTGCCGGTCGGCCGCGCCTGCGACTACGTCCGCCAGGCCAGCCGCGGCCTGCAGCACGCCTTCGAGCGCGGCCTGGTCCACCGCGACATCAAGCCGTCCAACCTCCTGCTGACCGACCGAGCCCTCGTCAAGGTCCTCGACCTTGGCATCGCGGCCTGGGGGCACCCACGCCAGTGGGTCATCCGTCCCCGGGCCATCGCGGCGGCGGGGACCCCCGATTATGTGGCGCCGGAGCGCGTCGAGGCCCCCGCGCAAGCCGATGTCCGCTCGGACGTGTACGGACTGGGCTGCACGCTCTATCACCTGCTGGCGGGCCGCCCCCCCTTCCCCGGCGGTACGCGGGAAGAGAAATTACTGCGGCACCGCGAGGAGGAACCGCAGGCGCTGGAGCGGCTTCGCCCCGACGTGTCGCCGGACCTTGGCGACGTCGTCCGCCGGATGATGGCCAAGCGCCCTGCGGACCGCTTCCCGACGCCGGGGGCCGCCGGCGACGCCCTCTCTCCCTTCGCGGAGGCGGGCCCCTGTGACACGCAATTCGTGCTGGAGTTGGGTGACGATAGCCTGGCCAGCCTCGACCCCGGACAGTCGACCGACGTCCTGCCCGACGGCTCCTAGCACCAAACGGTAGTTGGGGGCTTTGGTGTGAAGAAGGACCCGCAACGGGGGTGGCATGCTTTCGCGGCCCGCGATGGTTTCGCCCAGACGTTGATCCTGTGGGCCGCGAAAGCATGGCACACACCGGAGCCTTCGATTGTTTACAGTGAAGCCTCCCTCTACCGTTTGGTGCTAGCGCGGGACGGTCCCGAACTGCGACTCCTCACACCGAAAAGGGGGCGCGTCATGGAGCGACCGAAAGGAAACTGGCTGGAGGTGGAAACAGTCGGCGACATCGCCGTGGCGCGGTTCACCCGGCGCCGCATCCTGCAGGAGGAATCGGTCGAGGCGGCTGGGGAACAATTGCTCGGGCTGCCGGAGAACACGGGTTGCCGCAAAGTCGTCCTCAATTTCAGCAAGGTCGAGGGGATGACCACCGGCCTGCTCGGCAAGCTGGTGGCGACCCATGGAAAAATCGAGCAGGCGGGCGGGCGGCTCGTCCTGTGCGAGGTCGGCGCGCCGCTGCAAGAGATCTTCGCACTGTGCAAACTGCCGCAGATTCTGTCGATCTACGCGCAGGAGCAGGAGGCGCTGCAAAGTTTCTGAGCCCGCGCTTCGCCGCCGCTCAGTTCCTTTTGACAGCCCTCGCCAATTGTGGCATCATAACTTACACCCATCCCGCAGGTTAGGTGATACACCGTCGGCGGTCGTTTTGGGAACTCTCGATGCGCCTCTCCGTCTAACTGTTGAAGGAAGCTGTGAGTGCCGACGACCAGCTCCTGATTGCCGCGTCCCTGAAAGGCGACACCGCTGCCTTCGGCATCCTGGTCCGTCGCCACCAGGACCGCCTGTACAATACCGTGTACCGGCTGCTCGACAACGCGGAGGACGCCCAGGATGTCGTCCAGGAAGCTTTCCTGCACGCGTACCAGTCGCTCGACAGCTTCAAGGGAGACTCGCTGTTTTTCACCTGGCTGTACCGGATCGCGGTCAACACGGCGATCAGTCTGAAGCGCAAGCGACGCGCGGTGCTCAGCATTGACAGGTCCCGCAATGGCGAGGCGGGCGTCGACCCGCACGACCCGTCCGAGGCGGTTCGTCCGGAGCACGCCCTGGAACAGCAGGAGCAGGAGCAGCGAATCCAGCGCGCGCTGGATCGCCTGTCGCCGGAACACCGCGCGGTCCTGATCATGAAGGACATGGAAGGCCAGAAATACGAGTTGATGGCCGAGATCCTGCAAGTGCCGATCGGCACCATCCGGAGTCGGCTGCACCGCGCCCGCCTCGAACTGCGTGAGTTGCTGGAGCAGGACGGGGCCTGAGCGCAGGCCACAGAGGGGAGACGGACCCATGCTTCCCGACCAGGACCGCGAACTGCTGACCGCCTACGTCGACGGCGAGTTGAGCACCCGCCAGCGCAAGTCCGTCGTGCGCCTGCTGCGCCGCTCGGCCGAGGCCCGCGAACTGCTGCTCCGGCTCCAGGCAGATGCCCGCGAGCTGCGCGCGCTTCCCCGTCCCCACCTGGCTCCCGACTTCTCCGACGGGGTCCTGAAGGTCATCGGTCAGAGTGGCCTTCGCCCGGCATTCCGGCCGGACCGTGCCGCCGTCCCGTTCTGGACCCTGGCCGCGGCCGCCGCCGCGGTCCTGTGCGCCGTTGGCCTGGGCACCTTCGCCCTTGTCGCCACTCTCGCCGACGACACGCAGCCGTCGCGCGTGGCGCGCGGCCACAAGCCCAACGGCAGTTCCCCTTCCGGGATCGCCAAGGACACTCCGCCGCCACCGGACAAGGA
>JACOUH010000378.1 GCA_016177925.1 Planctomycetota bacterium
GAGAGGAGGAGCAACTGCCGTTGCAAAGTTCCCCGCTTCCCTTATAGACGGTGGCCGGACCGACACTCGGTCCAGGGAGAACCGTCGTCATGTCGTCGCGCACGGGTTGCGCCAGCCTGCTCCTGCCGACCATGCTCTGTGCCCTCGCCCTGTGCGGTTGCAGTGGCGTGACGCAGAATCCCAGCTATTTCCCCTCGCTCTTGCCCTCCGGCGACATCGTCCGCACTCACGCCAAGCCGCCCGGAGCCTCCTACTTCTCCAACTTCGACCCGCACGCCGTCAAGCTCGTCGTCCGTCCCGTCGAGAGCTGCTCCCCGGCCCGCACCCAGCACGTCCTCATCGCCACCGTCTACGACGCGAAGGGTCAGCCACGACGCCATCGCCGCGTCGAATGGATGGTCGAAGGGGCGGGCAACATCGTCGAGGTCGACGAGAGCGGGTATTTCCCCGGCCGCGGCTACAAGGTCGACAACAAATACGCCGTCAGTTATACCGACTACTTCGAGCATCGCATCACCCGCGGCAACGACAACCCCAACGACGACTTCGTCATCCGCCCCGGACAGTCGTGGTGCGTCATCAGCTCCGCCGTCGAGGGCGACACCCACGTTACCGTCTACGCTCCCGAGATCAACAACTGGCAGCACAGCCGCGTCTACGTGACGCATCACTGGATCGACGCCCAGTGGACGCCGCCCGTTGCTGCCGCCCGTCCCTGCGGCACCGAGCACGTCTTCACCACCAACCTGTTCCGCCCCAGCGACAACCGGCCGCTGCCGAACTACCGCGTCCGTTATCGCATTCTCGACGGCCCGCCCGCCGTCCTGTTGCCGTCGCGGTCGCAGGAGTTCGCCGCCCTCAGCGACCTGCGCGGCAACGCCAGCGTCGCCATCGCCCAGCTGACGCCCGCCGCTGGCAGCAACCGCCTCGAGGTTGAGGTGATCCCCGCTGCCGACCCGGCCTCGCCCAGCGCTCCCGGTATCGTCATCGGCCGCCTCGAAACCCGCGTCGACTGGCTGGCACCGGCAGTGTCGCTGAACCTCGACGGCCCGCCGACCGCCGACATCGGCGACGAAGCCCGTTACACCGTCACGGTCAACAACACCGGCCGCCTCGAATCGAAGTCGCTGACCGTCCGCTATTTCGTCCCCAGGGGATTGCAATACGTCCGCTCCGATCCGCCTGCGGCCGTCGACGGCGCACAACTGGTCTGGACTCTCGGGGCGCTGCCGGCCGCCGGGACGCGCAGTCTCCAGGTCGTCCTCCGCACGACGCGGGACGAGCAGGCCAGCGGGCGGGCGACGGTTGTCACCGAGGAGGGGCTGCGCGACGAGCGGACGATCATGACGCTGGTAACGCGACCCGGACTGAAGGTGGCGATGAATGGTCCGCCGAGCGGCGCCGTCGGCGTGCCGGTGACTTATCAGTTGACGGTCAACAATCCCGGCACCGGCGCTGTCGACAGCGTCCTGCTCGAGGCGAAGTTCGACGACGGGCTGGAAGCCGACGTGAAGGCCAACCCGATCCGGCTGCGACTCGACGCGCCGCTAGGGCCCGGACAGGCGCGGACGGCCCCGCTGACGCTGACGCCGCGGCGGTCCGGCAAGCTGAACGTCCAGGTGACGGCGTCGGCAGGCAAGCTCACCGACGGGACGGCGTCGGCCGTTGAGGTGCGCGACGCGAGCGTGAAGGTGCTCCTCGCCGGCCCGAAGGAGCGATTCGCGGGCCGGACGGGGACGTGGGACCTGGCGGTGACGAACGCCGGCCAGGTGCCGCTGGCGAACGTGGTGCTCCGCGACCTGTTGCCGCCGGAACTGCAGTTTGTCAGCACCACCGAGGGTGGCCAGCTCGAGGGCCGCGAGGTCGTCTGGAACATTGGCCTGCTGCAACCCGGCATCACGCGTCCGTTCAAAGTGACGGCCAACTGCGTCACCGTCTCTCCGGGCGCCGTACAGCGTGCCGTCGTCACGGGCGAGCCGTCGCTGGCGCCCGTCGGCGAGGGGACCGCGGCGCCGACCGGCGGGACCGTGCGTGCGGAGGCGGAGGCGAGTGTCGAGGTCCGCGGTCTGCCGGCGTTTCGACTGAATGTCACTGGCCGCAACGGGCCCGTCGAGGCGGGAAATCCCATGGTCTACACGATCGAGGTGACCAACCAGGGGACGCTGCGCGGCAACCAGGTGCAGGTGACGGCAACGGTGCCGGAACAGATGCGCTTTGAGGCCGCCGGCCCGGGCGAGTACCGCGTCGAGGGGCAGAAAGTGACGTTCGCGCCGCGCGACGGCCTGGAGCCGGGACAAACGTGGATCTTCACGGTTTCGGTGATGGCGCTGAAGCCCGGCGACGCTCGCTTCCAGGCTGAGTTGCGCAGCGCGACGCTGCGCGAGCCCGTCGTCGTGCAGCAGAGCACGACCGTCTTCGGCCCCGCCAGCGAGCGCCGCTCCCCCGTCCCCGAGACGCGCTAATAACCACTGATCCAACCTACGGAGAATGACTCCGCGAATTGCTCTAAGGCAGGCGGACGGCTTGCCAGGGGACGTCCGGCGCCGTCCCGTCGGCAGGCGTGACGAACAACACGATTCGCCCCTGCCGGCAGTTCGGTCGCAGGTGCTTGCCCACGTCCACAATCCCCTCCACTACGACGTCGCCCGTCGACGCGCAGCGAATCACGATGCCGCGGGCCCGCAGCACATCCAGTTCTTGTGGCCCGGACAGGTCGTCGGGCCAATCGCCGAGTTGCACCACCCGGCCATCGTCGCCGGTCGCCGCCAGTCCCACCGCCGCCAGGGCGCCGATCACTCCGCCCTCCGTCCCGCCGAGCCCCTCCAGGTGCAGGCCGGTCGCGTGGGCCAGGGCGCGTGCCTCCTCCTGGGCCACGATCTCGTGCTGCCAGCGCCGTCCGAACGCGACAATGTCGTCCGGGACGGCCGGCGCCACGCAGAGGCCGGGATCGCTGCCGGGCACGAACCCTTCGCGCATGCCGGCCCGGAGTTCGCTGACCAGGTCGGACAGCACCAGCGGTCCCCTTGGCTCCAGGAGCAGCGAGGCCGAACCGTTCTTGCTCGTGCATGGGATACGGGGGTCGGACAGGAGTTGATGACGGACGATCAGCAGCGTGCGGCAGCGGGTGGCGAGGCGGCGCGCCAAGGCTCGCGCCAGCTGGTTGGTGCCGGGACTGTCGAGCGTGTCGGTGTCGTCGATGCCGACGTGGATCATGCCGCCTCCTCGTCGTCAGGGGGCCTCTTTACCCCGCGGAGCCGGAACCAGACGAAGGCACTGAGCAGGCCGGCGAGGATACCACAAATCGGATAGGTAAAAGGGGCGCTGGCCCACCACTCCTCCGCCGGGCGCCTGCCCGAACCGGGGACGAATGCCTTGAGCCCGCCGCGGACGAGCAGGGCGACGAGGTTGCTTCCCAGGCCGGCAAGGACGATCCCCAGGTAAAGACGCCAGCCACGCTCGGCCCCCCACAGGGCGAGGTCGAGCAGCGGGCCGGTCAGCGACAGGCTCGTCAGCGCTCCCGCCCCCGCGCCGCCGCCCCGGGCCGCGCCGACCAGCAGGGCAGTGCTCAGGGCGCTGCCACCCATGACCGTCCCGCCAAAGCGGCGCGGCACCAGCGCCAGCCCCAGCGCCATGGGAAAAACGGAGCGCAGGATGGCGTGGCCGGGTATGCGCAGGTGGAAGTCGAGCAGGACCGTCGCCAGGGCCGCCGCGGCGCCGAAGCCCAGCAGCAGCACGACCTCCAGCACCGAGATCACCCCGCCCGGCCGCGAAAGCGCCGGAATCCGGGCCGCCGAGAACAGCCCGCGGTGAACGCCCAGCCCCGCTCGCAGCATGGAACGCACTCCCTGGGGCAAATCGCACGAAAGTGCTATTTGCTTCCAGGGTAGAAAGGTGACGACGCGACGGCAAGTGACGCGCCGGGGCGGCCGATTTCAACCCATCGAGGTCCCGGAGGGATGCGGCGCAAAGGCGCGGGCGAATTCCTCCTCGGCCGCCTGCATCATCCGGGTGCGGAACGAGAGGAAGTGCTCGACGAGCTGCCGGGCTGCGGGCGTGAGCGAACTTCGCCGGACGTCCTTACCGCCGACATGCGTCTGGACCAGCGACCGGCCGAGGACGCGCTCGGCCTGCTTGATGCGGCCCCAGACGTGCCGGTAGCTCTTGCCGAGATCGACGGCGGCCTGCTTGATCGAGCCGGCCTGGCCCACGGCGCGCAGGATCTCAGAGAGGCCGAAGCCGAAGGCGTAGTGGCCGCCGGCCTCGAGCCAGACCTTGACGCGCGGAGCCAGGGCCTCGTGCTCGAGGCGGCGAGGGACGGAACGGCGCGGCATGGCTCGACTCCGGCAAGGACGGCGAACCCCCTGATTCTAACCCCGCGAGCGCCCCGTTGCGCCGCGGCGGTTCATAGGCCTCGTGTGGTCTGCGTCTTCTTGTCCGGGGTGGACGGGCTCCCTACTCTAACGGCTCGTAGAAGTGGTACACGTTTGCGGGCAGTGTCCGCGAAAGGACCTGGAGCGAGGAAAGGGGTCGTTATGAGGGCACGCATCGCCAGGAAGATCGCCAAGCGCTCCGAGCAGGGGATCGGCAACTACTCCCAGGGCAAGGTTGCCAAGGCGAAGCAGTTAGTCGAGCGCGAGAAGAAGCGCAAGGAGCGGAAGCAGACGAAGCAGGCGAAGTGAGCAGACGCGCCAAGGACCAGCCCGACGCGCCAGCGCGGAGTGCAGCGCCCCGCGCTGGCGCGTCGGGCTGGTTCCTCAACTTCATGGCGTCTTGCCCTCCGTGTTGTCCGGAGCCTGCTGCGTCCGCGGCCGGTCCCCGGCCATGAGGAACAGGTCCCCCACGCGGCAGTGGAATCCCGGCAGAACCTCCTCGCCGGTCAGCTCGTCCGCTTCCTTCAAGACCTGCGCTTGTCTACCCGCGCGGCAGACCGTCACGCTCCGCAGTTCCGGCTCGATCAGCCAGACGAGTTCCACGCCGCCGTTGAGGTAGTCATTGACCTTCTCCGTGATCCTGGTGTAGCGATCGCTGGAGGATAGAATCTCGACGGCCAGGCGCGGCGGCACTTCGCCGTACTTCGGATGCACTTCGGCAATCGTGTTGGCGTCCTCGTAGTAGGCGATGTCCGGGCCGCGCACGGTGTCCGGGTCACGGGCCAGGATCACGCCGGAGTCGTTCCCCGTGCCGTATCCCTTGCCCTGCTCGAAGATGAAATTGCCCAGGATGCGAGCGAGGTTGAAACAGATTAAGCCGTGAATCTTCAGGGGTGCCGGCAACTCGATCACCTCCCCTCGCACCAGCTCGAACCAGCGGTTGGCGTTCTCGGGACGTTGGACCCAGTCGCAGAACTCCTCCGCGGTCATCAGTCGGGTTGTTGTCTCAACCGTGCTCATGACATGCCTCCTGCTCTCACTTCTGGGAATGCCGCCGCGCCAGGGCCAGCGCGCCGTGGACGACGACCTCTTCACCCAGCGCCGCCGGCACGATGTCCGTCAGGCCCGCGAACGAGCCGAAGACTCGCTCGGCCACGAGTCGGCGCAGGGGATCGAACAACAGTTTCTCCCCCATGAGCGAGACGCCGCCACCGAGGACAATTCTCCGCGGACAGAGCAGGGCGATAACATGGCAGATGGCATCGGCCAAGTATCCGATCGACGTATTCAAGATGGATTCCGCAACAGCGTCCCCCTGGCGTGCCGCAGCGGCCACGTCATTGGCGGTCAGCGGGCGCTTATCATCCTCTGCCCTCGAATACAAGAGGGAGCGAATCGGCCGCTCGTCGCGAATGCACCGCTTGGCGGTTTCCGCGATCCCCCAACCGGAGGCAAGCTGCTCAAGGGTATCTGTGGGACTGTTGTAGATAGTCTGGGAATCCTTGAGCCAGTAGGTCGTGAATTGCAGATGCCCAATCTCCGCCGCGCCGCGGCCGACACCGCGGTAGATCTCGCCGTTGATGATGAGGCCGCCGCCGATGCCCGAGCCGATGGTGATGTAGAAGATCGGCGATAGTCCCTTTCCCGCGCCGAACAGGGCCTCCGCCAACCCGGCGACGTCGGCGTCATTGCCCAGCACCGCCGGCAGGCCGATGAGGTCCGATACCCAGTCCGCCAGCGGAAAGTCGTCCCAGCCCTCGACCTGGTGCGACTTGATGACCGTGCATGTGGCGTCGTCGACCGGGCCGCCGAAGCCGATGCCGGCGCCCTTCAGTTCTCCCCGATCGATCCCGGCGCGCTGCAACAGTTCGGGCACCGCGGCGACGATCTGCCGGCGGATGCCTTCGGGCCCGGCCGCCACGTCGACCGGCCCGCGCCACAGTCCCGCCAGCACGCCATCGCCGGCCCCGACGCCGAGTTGCAACTTCGTGCCGCCGATCTCGATCCCGATGTATTTCATTCGAGGACTCGGGTTATACTGCTGCTCATGGCAGAGCAGCGTCCGCAACTGCGCATCATCGCGGGACCGAACGGGTCGGGCAAGACCACCTTTGTCCGTGATTTCCTCCCGCGCTACGTTTCCATCCCACACTTCGTCAACGCCGACCTGATTGCGGCTGGGCTGGCCCCCTTTGCCCCTCAGACGGCTGCCTTGCGAGCTGGTCGTCTCGTGATCGAGGAAATCCGCCGGCTGGCCGATGAACGCGTGGACTTCGCCTTCGAGACAACCTTGTCCGGCCGCAGTTACGTCCCGATGCTGCGGGAATTCAAAGAGCGAGGGTGCGAAATTTACCTGTACTTTCTCTGGCTACCGGACGTGGCAATGAACCTGCGGCGTGTGGCACACCGCGTTCAGCAGGGAGGACACAACGTCCCGGAAGAAGATGTGCGGCGACGTTACCGACGCGGAATCGCGAACTTCCTGTCCGTGTATCGGCCGCTGACCGACTTCTGGATCGTTTACGACAACTCGGGCATCTGGCCTCGCGAGATTGCTTTCGCGCGGGCCGACATGCCGACTATACTGGATGAGGATAGTTTTCGGGAATTCAGCCGAGCAGGAGATGAGCCATGAGCCCGACCCGCACACCGCCCACCAATGCTCGGGGGCCCCTCCGGGAAGAAGCCCTCCAGGCCCTGCGCAATGCCGTCGGCAAAGTCATCCAGGAACACAAGAGGCTCGGCATCCCTCTCGTCATCTGGCGCGACGGCAAGGTAGTCGAGATTAGTCCCGAGGAGGCCGAAGCGGAGTACCTCGCCGCCAAGGCCCGCGCCGAAGCGGAAGCCCGTCGAACGCCCTCCGAAGGGTCCACACCCAACGACGGCTGACCGCCCTCACGCCGTCCCACCCAATCCGATCCGTCGATACAGGTCGTCGACCACCCAGTGAAATGCCGTCAGGTGGAGCGACTCGACGATGCCCATGTCGTCCAGGGGCACGTGCAGTCCCTGCTGCGCCAGCGCCCGCAGTTTGCCGCCTGAGAAGCCGGTGCAGCCGAACGTCTTCAAGCCGTTGCGGTTGGCCCAGTCGACCGCCCGCAGCACGTTCTCACTGTTGCCAGAGCCGCTGATCGCAATCAGCAAATCGCCCGGCCGCGCCAGGTTCTTCAATTGCTCGACGAAAACGCGCTCGAAGGACTCGTCGTTGCCCCAGGCGAGGATGTACGGCGTGTTGTCGGTCAGGCTCAGCACGCGCAGTCGCTTCTTCTTGTCGTTGTCGAAGTCCTCGCGCTTGAGCGTGCCCTTGCCGAGGTCCTCGCAGAAGTGGGAGGCGTTCGAGCCACTGCCGCCGTTGCCACACAGAAAGACGGTCTGCCCGTGCTCGTAGCACTGGCCGACGGCGTCGGCCAGTGCCTGGACCTCGACCTCATCGATACGTCCCAATTCCTCGGCCACGCGGTCGAGGAACTGGCGCGGGTTCAGCTTGACTCCCAGCATGTCTTCGGCCCTCGGATGGCTTTGGCCCGTTCGGCGTCCTCGTACTCTAGCACGCCGCCGCGCCGGCGGACCAGACATGTTCGCCGGGCCTGCGATGCGAGTGCCAGCGGTCGGGCCTGCGCCATCGGGGGGCTAGAGCGCTTTGCGTTTGCTCGTAGCACAGGCGTCTCGCCTGTGCCGAACCACGAAAACGCACAGGCGAGACGCCTGTGCTACGGCCGACTGCAAAACGCTCTATTTCAGCAGACCGGCCTGAGTCAGCGCGGCCCGCATCTTCCCCTCCTTCTCCGGCGCCAGTCCCGACACGGGCGAGCGGCACGGCCCGATCGGTGTCCCGAGCAGGCGGAGGGCCTCCTTGATCCCTGCCGGCGCCGTACACAGCCC
>JACOUH010000379.1 GCA_016177925.1 Planctomycetota bacterium
AGGGTCAGAAGAAGGGGGCGGAGGAAGAGGCGCCAGCCCCCGACGCGACGGTCGAGCACACCGAGGAACCGCCCGCCGAGACACCCGTTGCGGAGTCTCACGAGACACCCGCCGAGGAGACCGCTCCGCATCCGGGGGAGGACGCCCCGCCCTCGCCGTCCCACGAGGAGACGGTGCCGGCCAGTGGCGAGGAGCCGCCTCCGCCAGGAGGCTGAGCCGAACTCCCGCACGAAAGAAAGGCACGTAGGTCAGGCTTTCCAGCCTGACTTGTTGAGGCCGCGTCAGGCTAGAAAGCCTGACCTACTTCCGGGCCGGCGATCTGCCGGTGCGGCCCAGCAAGTGACCTCCCCTCAGTGCTTCCTGTCAAAATGCGCTGTCGGGCGCGAATGTGAGCTATACTGCACACGAGAGACCCAGCGCCCCTCCCGGACAGAAATATCGAGCGCACGCCCCGCCGGTTTGATTCGCAGACCCGGCCGCGGTCCGGTCTGCGCGCTCGCCGGCGCCCCAATCGAAAGAGCGACCGATGCCAGCTCCCCCAACGACCGATGCGTTCGTCACCCTGGTGCGCAAGAGCGGCCTGATCGACACCGACAAGCTCGATGCCTACCTGAAGAACCTTGGCGCCGCCGGTCCGCTGCCGGACACGCCTCGCCGTCTCGCCCGCCGCATGGTCAAGGACGGCCAGCTGACCATCTTCCAGGCGGAGCAGTTCCTCAAGGGCCGCTACCGCGGCTTTGCCATTGGCAACTACCGCATCCTCGAGCGCATCGCCCACGGCGGCATGGGGACGATCTACCTTGCCGAGCACATCCACATGGCGCGGCGCATGGCGGTCAAGGTCTTGCCACACGATCTGGCGAAGAACCCGCCGGTGCTGGAACGCTTCTACCGCGAAGCGCGCGCCGCGGCGGCGCTGCAGCATCCCAACCTGGTCCGTGCCACCGACATCGACTGCGAGGGCGGTATTCACTACCTGGTCCTGGAGTACGTCGATGGCGTCAACTTGCAGAACCTCGTCGATCGCAACGGCCCGCTGTCGATCGTGCGTGCGGTCCACTACATCGGCCAGGCAGCGCGCGGTCTGCAATACGCCCACCAGGTCGCCGGCATGATCCACCGCGACATCAAGCCGGCCAACCTGATGCTCGACCGCACCGGCACGATCCGCGTCCTCGACCTGGGCCTCGCCCGCATGCGCGCCGCCGGCTTCTTCAACCCCGAGGCCGACGAGATCACCAGCAAACACAACGATCAGAACGTCCTCGGCACGGCCGACTACATTGCCCCCGAGCAGGCCCTCGACAGTCAGGCGGCCGACACACAAGCCGACGTCTACAGCCTGGGGGGAACCTTCTACTTCCTGCTGACGGGTTGACCGCCGTTTCCCGAGGGCTCGCTGACGCAGAAGCTGATGGCCCACCAGCTGCGCGAGCCGGCACCGGTCCGCTCGCTGCGTCCGGACGTGCCGGAGGAAATCGCCGCCTTGATCGCGCGGATGATGGCCAAGGCGCCGGAGCAGCGGCCGCAGACGCACGGCGAGGTAACCGCGGCGCTGGCGAAGTGGCTGTCCCTGCCGCTGCCGCCGCCGACCGACGACGAGATCCCGCCCCTGTGTCCGGCAGTGCTGGGCCCCGGCAGCGGCCTTCCACCGGGCGTCCCTGCGAGCGGAATGGTCTGCCCCGCGGCCGACACGGAACAGAGCCTCTCGCGGGCCGACACGGAGCAGCCGGCCACGAAACCGCCGGCGCCCACCCCTCCGCTGGCCGCGCCGGTTGCCGCTCCTGTCACGATGGCGGTGGTCCCGCTCAGCCTCCTGCGGCTCTGGCCACGCGTCCGCGCCTGGTGGGCGGCGATCGCTGCCGTGGCGCTCGCCTTGCTCGGCAGGGTGGCCTGGTGGAGGTTGCAATCCAGACGGAGCAGCGAACGCGCGCGACCCCGAATCGGGCCGGCCGCTCGACCAGGAGCCGCCCGCAAAGAAGGAGAAGCCCGGGACCGAACACCGAGCGCCGGCTCGGCTGGCACAAGGGGGGGGCCGTCCCTCCTTCGCTGGGTTGTGAAGAAGTGTGGAAGGATCGGGGGAGGTGCGCCATAATGAGAGAGTTCGACGTATCGTCCCTCCGAACGGCCAGCCGCCTCTGACGTCTGCCGGGCCCGTGCCTGGGGGAGGCGGGCACAAGAAGGATTCCTGGGCCATGCTTCGCTTTCTGATCAGCAACAAACGCGAACGGCAACACTTCGAGCACCTGGCCGGCCCCATCGAGTTTGGCCGCGGCCCCGAGCGCGACGGCATCACGCGCTGCGTTATCCAGGACGGCTACATCTCGCGCGACCACGTCCGCATCGAGGAGCAGCCCGACGGCCGCATCCGCATCGAGAACCTCAGCGCGCGCAACTCGATCCGCGTCCTGGCCGACAACTCCACCCTTGCCCCGAGCCAGGCCTCGTTCCTCAAGCCGCCGGTGCGCCTGTCCGTTGGCGAAACGCTGCTCGAAATCGAGACCGCCATCGACCCGATCGCCAACGCGCCGCTGGAGACGATTGGCGCTCCCCTCCGCCAGCCGCCGCGGCCGGCCGCAGGGGGGACGGCGGCGGAGGTGCTCCGTGCTGCGGCGGCCACGCAATCACCGCTACCGCTTCCCCAGCAGAGCCTGGTCGACCTCGGCAAGACGCCATCCCCGGAGAAGCTGATGGAATGGTTAGAGACGTTCATCGCGGTGCAGCGATCAGCGGCTGGCTCGCCCGAGTTCTACCACCAGACCGCCGAGGCCGTCGTCAAGCTGGTCGGCCTGGACCGCGGCCTGGTGATCCTGCGCGCCCCCAAGCACACCATCGCCCAGGGGCCCAACCGCTGGATGGTGCAGGCACGCTACCCCAACGACAGCAACACGATGGGCCGCGAGTTCAGCCTGACCCTCCTCGACCGCGTGCTCAAGGACCGCCGCACGTACTTCCAGTCGACGGCAGCACCGTCGACATCAGAGAGCTTGCAAGGAGTCGAAGCGGTGGTGGCCTCGCCGATCTTCGACCCGCAGGACAACGTGGCCGGCTTCGTCTACGGTTGCCGCACCAAGTTCACGGCGCATCGCGGCCTGGGCATCGGTCCCCTGGAGGCGCAGGTGATGCAAGTGCTGGCGGCGTCGGTGGCGACGGGGCTGGCGCGGCAGCAGCACGAGGCGGAGGCCGGGCGGGCGCGCGTGCAGTTCGAGCTGTTCTTCTCCGCCGAGCTGGCCCAGGAGCTGCAGAAGAACCCCGACATGCTGACAGGCAAGGAGCGCGAGATCACGGTGCTGTTCAGCGACATCCGCGGCTTCTCGCGGATCTCCGAGAAGCTCGGGCCGCAGCTAACCTGCGAACTGGTCGCCGACGTCATGGAGCGGCTGACGACGTGCGTGCGCGGCGTCGACGGCTCGGTGGTCGACTATGCCGGCGACGGGTTGATGGCGATGTGGAACGCGCCGGTTGATCACCCCGACCACGCGGCCCGTGGCTGCCGCGCGGCGCTGGCGATGCAGGCGATGCTGCCGCAGCTCGACGCCGACTGGCACGACCGCATCGGCACCCCCTTGAAGATCGGCATCGGGCTGAACACGGGGCCGGCGATGGTCGGTAACACAGGGGCGCGGTCACGCTTCAAGTACGGCCCGCTGGGCCACACGGTCAACCTGGCCAGCCGTGTCGAGGGGGCGACGAAGCAGTTCGGCGTGCCGATTCTGATCACCGGCTCGACGAAGGCCTACCTGGGCGACGCCTTCGCAACGCGCCGGGTGGGCAAGGTGCGCGTGGTCGGCATTCATGGAGCGGTCGATTTCTACGAGTTGCATGCCGAGACGGCTCCCCCAGAGTGGCTGGCCCGCCGCGACGCGTTCGAGCAGGCGCTGGGGCTGTACGAGTCGGGCCAGTTCGGCAATGCCTGCCGTGTCGTCCACCCGCTGCTGGCCAACCAGGAGGGCAACTACGACGTGCCGGGTCTAAACCTGGTGGCGCGCGCCGTCGAGGCGATCAGGAACCCCCCGGAGAAGTTCGACGGCGTCTTCGAGCTGACGAACAAGTGACGCCCCGTTGGAGCGGGTCGTTCGTATCCGTCCGGTCAACCCCGCCAGGGCTTGTGCGAGGCCTGGACCGCTTCCTCTTCGAGGTGCAACCAGGCTGCTCATCGATGTGGCTTCGTTGTCACCGCCCGGGCCGCCTGGTACACTTCTCCTGACTTTGCGGCGAACCATTCCTTCACACCAGGAGACAACGCAACACCCCGTTTGAGAAGAACGGAATAACTTCGGAGAGGTGACCGAGCGGCCGAAGGTGCAGCACTGGAAATGTCAATTGCCTCCCCATCAAGTCTCCAAAAACTGGACTGGAGTTCCCCACGAAAAGTGGACACGGAGTTAAGGGTTCTACCGATTGTTCGTACTCCGCCGGGGAGACGTACCCCAGCGAGGAGTGACGGCGTTGGCCATTGTAGAACACCTCGATGTACTCGAAGATCGCCGCCCGCGCCTCGGCCCGCGTGGCGAAGTCGGCGTCGTGGACCAGTTCCTTCTTCAGCGACGCGAAGAAGCTCTCCATCGGCGCGTTGTCCCAGCAGTCGGCCCGGCGGCTCCTGCTGCAGGCAATCCCATGCCGGGCCAGGAGGAGCTGGTAGTGCTCGCTGGCATACTGGCTGCCCCGGTCGGAGTGGGCCAGCAGCCCCTCGTCGGGCAAGCGTCGCGGCACGGCCCTCTCCAGGGCGTCCACGACCAGGCGGCTCTCCATGGACTCGGCCATCGACCAGCCGACGACCATCCGGGAGAACAGGTCCTCGACGGCGGCCAGGTACAGCCAGCCCTCACGCGTGGGGATATACGTGATGTCCGCCAGCCAGACCTCATTGGCCTCGGAAGGGTTGAACTGCCGGTCCAAGAGGTTGTCGGCCACGGGCAGGTCATGGTTGGAGTCCGTGGTGGTGACACGGAACTTCCGCGCCGTTTTGGCCACGATGCCGTGGTCCCGCATCAGCCGGGCGACGGTGTTGACGCAGCAGGCGTGCCCGCGCGCGACCAGCTCTTTGTGCATGCGGGGGCTGCCGTAGCGGGCCTTGAACTGGGTGTGGATGGCCCGCATCTCCACGAGGAGAGTGTCCTGCCATTGCTGCTGAGCGCTGCGAGGACGTCGGCGCCAGGCGTAGTAGCCGGCGGGGGAGACCTCCAGCGTTTCACAGAGCAGACGGACGGGCCACTGATCCTGGTGGGCGTCGATGAAGCGGAAGGTCATGTCGCCTCCCTGGCGAAGAACGCCGCCGCTTTTTTTAAAAGGTCCCGCTCCGCCAAGAGCCGCTTGTTCTCGGCGCGGAGACGCTGGACCTCTTCCTCGAAGGGAGAGCGGTTGCCCTGGCCCGGGAAGGCGTGTTCGCCCTGGTCGTGGAGTGCCTGCTTGCCGTTACGGAGGAGGTTCGCGCTGAGGCCGAGGGAGCGTGCAGCCTCGGCGACGGAGTAGCCGTGCTCGGTGACGAGCTTGACGGCCTCGACCTTGAACTCAGGGGTGTAGGTGCGTCGGGTTCTCGCCATTGATGGACCTCCAAGGGTGAGTAGACACCCTTAACTCCGTGTCCACCATTCGTGGGGAGGTCCAGCCCGCCGCCTGACTGCTCACCTCGGGCGTTCGCCGGGTGCTTGCTACTGCGGCGTCGTCGACCATCGTCGTTGGCTCCTCTTCCATCCTCCGCAAAATCCTGGCCGTGACCGGCTCCTCGGCCATCAAGCGGGTCCGCGGCGATCGAGGGCATCTGCTGCACGCCGGGGTCGGTGGTGATCGGCGTGTTGAGCCCCACGGTCCCGCCAGCACTGGGCGTCAGGCGGCTTTCCAGCTCCTCGACCTCCAGGCGACAGGAGCGCGAGCGGCTCCTTGACCACGAGCGGCGCAGCGAACGCCTGGCCTTCGGGCGCAGCCAGCGGGGGAACCAGGCCAACATGGAACGACTCCTCTGCGACAGCAGGACGGGTTCAACGTCGCCAAACTCTGACAATGGGTCGAGAGGCCGAGCCATCGCGTCCG
The DNA here is from genome assembly GCA_016177925.1 of Planctomycetota bacterium. GTDB lineage: Bacteria > Planctomycetota > Planctomycetia > Gemmatales > Gemmataceae > JACOUH01. Next base: position 6,031 of record JACOUH010000379.1, read on the forward strand.
GGAGGGGACGCCCTCCGCGGCACACGCAAGGAAGAAAAAGGGGCCTGGTTACTCGGAAGAACGTCTATTTCAGACGGCACGGATCAGGAAAGCAAGAACAAACCACTGGAACGGCGCGTTTTCATGCACTCTCGGCCACCAACCTCGTGGCTACCGATGGAGGCACCCGGTTGTCGGCACGTTTGTCGTTGCGACCCTCTATCAGGGGAATTGCCATCGCGGCTCGCCACCCGACAGCCGGGGCACGAATTCTGGAACGCTTGCACACAGGCCGGCGTGGCCCCCGGATCGCAAAGCGGGAGGCGAAGAGGCGGGCCGCGCTGACGCAGGCCCGCCTGCTGTGCTAGACTGGTGTCCGTCTGTCCCGCAGTCCTCGCCCGCAGGGAGCGACCATGGCGACCGTGTCTTCGATCCCCCCCCTGACAAAGAACGACTACCCCACCGCGAGCAAGAAACCCATGCCCGAAACCGATTGGCATCGCAAGTTGATGAACGTGCTGATCGAGATCCTCACGCACTTCTACCAGGCCCAGCCGCGCGTGTACGTCTCGGGCAACTTGCTGCTCTTCTACCAGCGGGGCAACAAGCGGCGGCATGTCTCCCCCGACGTATTCGTGGTCAAGGGTGTCGCCAAGGGCGACCGCGACAATTACCTGCTCTGGGAAGAGGGCAAGGGGCCTGACATTGTCATCGAGCTGACCTCGTCCTCGACCCGCAAGGAGGACCTCACCAAGAAGTTCAACCTCTACCAGAACACGCTCAAGGTCAAGGAGTATTTCCTGTTCGACCCGCACGGAGATTACCTCGATCCGCCGCTGCAGGGCTATCGCCTGCGCAAGGGGGTGTACCAGCCGATCCGCCCAGTCCAGGGACGTCTGCCCAGTCGGGTGCTGGGACTGCATCTGGAACGCGACGGCAAGCAGTTGCAGCTGGTCGACCCCGTGACCGGGCAGTGGCTTCTCCCGCCGGAGGTTGCCCAGCAGCAGCGGGCCGAGCGGGCCGAGCGGGCCGAACAGCAAGAGAGGCTGGCGCGGCAACAGGAGCGGCAGGCGCGCGAGCAGGCCGAGCGGGCGCAGCAGCAGGAGCGGCAGGCGCGCGAGCAGGCCGAGCAGGCCCAGCAGCGGGCCGAGTTGGCGCGGCAGCAAGCGGAGGCAGAGACCGAACGGCTGCGCCGGGAGATTGAAGCACTACGGCGCTAGAGGTCTGCGGAGTAGTATCACAAGGCCCGTGTCGGAGACGGAGGCGAAGTGGCGGGCCGCGCTGGCGCAGGCGGGACTGCTGGGAGAGCGTGCCCTCACGATCGGTCCGGTCCTTCGGAGTTCTCGCCATGAAGCGTCCCCGTGACCCCCGCTGGTACAACGGCTATCCCACAGGTGGTGGCAAGCCGATAGGAGAAACGGATTGGCATCGCGATGTCCTGCTGGACCTGATTGACGTGTTGAAACGGTTCTACCAGGACCAGCCCCTCGTCTACGTCTCCGGCTGGCTGTGGGTCTACTATGTCCCGGGCAACCGGCGCCGTCGCGTCGCACCAGACGTATTCGTCGTCAAGGGCGTTCCCAACTACGACCGCCCCAACTACCTGGTGTGGGAGGAGGGCAAAGGACCGGACGTGGTCATCGAGATCACCTCGCGGAAGACGCGCCACGAAGATCTCGTGAAGAAGTTCGACCTCTACCAGAACACGTTCCAGGTGAAGGAGTATTTCCTGTTCGACGTGCTGGGCGATTACCTCGACCCGCCGCTGCGTGGCTATCGCCTGCGCAAGGGCGTGTACCAGCCGATTCGTGCGGTCCATGGTCGTCTGCCCAGCCAGGTGCTCGGGTTGCACCTGGAACGCGACGGCAAGCAGCTGCGCCTGCACGACCCCTCGACCGGGCCGTGGCTTCCCACGCCGCAGGAGGCACAACAGTGGGCCGAGCAGGCGCAGCAGCGGGCCGAGGCAGAGGTCGAACGGCTGCGCCGCGAGAATGAAGAACTGCGGCGTCGGATGTCCGAGGAGAAGTGACACGGGACTGGCGCTGGCACGAGGCAAGACAGGACTCCGCACAGCTTCCAACGAGCCCAACTCCGTGTCCCCTGGACGTCCTGCGGCAATCTGCGTATCCTACATTCTTTCCGGCCGGGCGAAGGTTCCCGGCCTTCGCGCCGCCAATGGCGCACGCAATGATGCTCACCGGGAGGTTTCCCGGCGGGGTACCCGCGAGAGCGGGTCGCAGTTGCAGAAAGGGTACAACGATGCCACTGGGGTTGCTCGGTCTGAAAGTGGGGATGACGCAGATCTACGAGCCGAACGGGCAGATCGCGCCCGTGACGGTCCTCAAGGTGGGCCCCTGTCCGGTCCTCCAGGTCAAGAAGAAGGGCGACAAGCGCGCCGGCTCGGACCGCGTCGGCCAGGGCGACGGCTACGATGCGGTCCAGGTCGGCTTCGTCGACAAGGCGCGGCGCAAGGCGATCCGGGCCGAGCGCGGCCACGTCGCGGCGGACCTGGTGTCGAAGCGGCGGGCGAATCGTACCGCCTCGGGAGTGACGCCGCCGCCGAAGGCCAACTGCGAACCGCAGCGCTACATCCGCGAGTTCCGCCTGGAGGCACCGGCGACCGTCGCGGTCGGTGCCGTGCTAACCGCGGCAGAGGTGTTCAAGCCGTTCAAGAAAACGATCAAGGGCAAGCCCGACGACCAGCTGCTTGCCGAGCCCGTTTCCTGGACGGTGTTCAAGACGTTCGAGATCACGAACAAGGACGACAAGGCACAAGAGATCGAGGTCTACCCGCACGTCGATGTGACTGGCACCTCGAAGGGACGCGGCACGACGGGTGTCATCAAGCGACACAACTTCGGCGGCCTCCGCGCCAGTCACGGCGTCAAGAAGGGAGAACGGCAGCGCGGCTCGATCGGCTCCCACGCCAGCAACCGCGGCGACGGCCGGCCCAAGAAAGGGTTGCGCATGGCAGGCCGCTACGGCGCCGAGCGCGTCACCATCCGCAATCTTGAGATCGTCCGCGTCGATGCCGAGAACCACCTCATCCTCGTCCGCGGCGCCGTCCCGGGCCCCAATGGCGGGCTCATCCTCATCCGCCCCACGAACAAGCACACGTGAGAGATTTCAGATTGAAGATTGCAGATTGAAGATGGGGACGGCAGATTCGGGGCCGGCGCGAGCATCTTCCGCCGGCCCTGTCCGTCGACTAGAATTGCAAAGGTCGGCGGCGACAGGCTCGTCGCACTCTGCAATCGGAACTCTGCAATCTGAAATCTACAATCTGAAATCTCCACTTCTCTTTGGGGTCTGCAATGGCGGGCAAGCTGGTCGGGATCGACCTGGGCACGACCTTCTCGGCGATCGCGACGCTGGATGACCGCGGCCAGCCGATCACGCTCCCCAACCGCGACGGCGAGATGCTGACGCCCAGCGCCGTGCTGATCGACGAGGGGGACACCGCCGTGGTCGGCCAGGCGGCCCTCGACGTCGCCCTGGAGCAGCCCGAGCGCGTCGCCACCCTGGTCAAGCGGCGCATGGGCCACGCCGCCTACGGTCGCCCCGTCGCCGGCCGGGATTTCCGCCCTGAGACCCTGTCGGCGATCATCCTCAAGAAGCTGGTGCAGGACGCCGAACTGCGCCTCGGCCCGGTGCGCCAGGCCGTCATCACCGTCCCCGCCTATTTCGACGACACGCGCCGCAAGGCGACCCAGGACGCTGGCCGCATCGCCGGCCTGGAGGTCCTCGACATCCTCGACGAGCCGACCGCCGCCGCCCTGGCCTACTCCTTCCAGCCCGGCCGCGGCGTCCCGGCCCCCGGCACCTGCGAGGGCGATTGTACGGTCCTGGTCTACGACCTCGGCGGCGGAACCTTCGACGTCTCGCTGGTGCGGCTGATGCAGCGCCGCTTCCAGACCGTCGCTATCGAGGGCGACGTCCGCCTGGGCGGCAAAGACTGGGACGATCGCATCGTCGACCACGTCGCCAATCAATTCCTGCGCCAGCACGGCGACGACCCGCGTACCCATCCCCAGTCGATGGCCGCTCTCGCCGCCGCCGCCGAGCGCGCCAAGCGGACGCTCAGCAAGCTCAACCAGGCGACCGTCACCTGTACGCACAACGGCAAGGTGATGACCGTACCGCTGACGCGGCCCGAGTTCGAGGAGCTGACGCGCGACCTGCTGATCCGCACCCGCTGGACGACCCAGCAAGTGCTCCGCCAGGCGGGATTGAGATGGAACCAGGTCGACAAACTCCTTCTTGTCGGTGGCTCGACGCACATGCCGATGACAGGGGTGATGCTGCGCGAACTGAGCGGCAAGGAGCCGGACGATTCGCTGGCGGTCAGCGAGGTGGTGGCGCGCGGGGCAGCGCTGCATGCGGGCATCGTGGCAACGCAGCACGGACGGCCCGATGTCGAGGCGCTCGACGAGGGCGCCCGCGAGGCGCTGGCCGATGTCGTCGAGATTAACGTCAACGCCCACAGTCTCGGCATCGAGGCGCGGCAGCAGGACGAGCGCGTCAACAACATCCTGATCCCGAAGAACACGCAGCTGCCGACCGCGGCCAGCCGCGTCTACTACACGCGCGTCGAGAACCAGCAGCGCGTCCGTGTCAAGGTGCTCCAGGGCGAAGCGCAGCAGGCCGACGCCTGCATCAGCATCGGCGAGTGTTGGATCGACGGTCTGCCGCCGAGCCTGCCGAAGGGAGCGCCGGTGCAGGTGCGCTGCGGCGTCGGCAGCAACGGCCTGGTCGAGGTGCTGGCGCTGGACATGACCAGCGGCAAGATGGCGCGGACGGAGATTCATCGCTCGAGCGGCCTGTCCGACGCCGAGATCGCCCGCGAGGCCAAATGGGTCGGGCAGCTGCGGATTCTGTGACGCGGTTCTTCCTCCCCTCTCCCCCGAGGGGAGAGGGGAGAAAAAGGGGTTCTCCCGTGTCGAACGCATCTGGCGTGCCCGGCGTCTTCGCCGTGCAGTGTCCCAATCCGAAGTGCCGCAAGTACATGCTGGTCGAGGAGCATGACCGCGGCAAGGTCGTACCGTGTCTGCTGTGCAAAACGCCGATCCGCGTCGGAGGTGCCCCGGTCGAACCCCGCCCGCCCGCCTCCCGCGTGCCCCCGTCCCAATGACGGCCATGAAGACCGACCAGGTGTCCACGCTCGCGCTGCTCGCACCGCTTGACTGGAGCGACT
>JACOUH010000093.1 GCA_016177925.1 Planctomycetota bacterium
AAGGTCCCCTACGGCCAGGGAATCGCGCAGACGGCCTTGCAGCGGGCCAAGGAGAAGGGGCCGCCGAAGTGCGCCGAGGAGTACGACCTGCCCGAAACCCGGCTGTTGCTCGGAATCTTCCGCGAGCTACAGGCCATCCAGGGGGACAAACCAGTCTTCCTGTCGTGCCGCTTGGCCGCACACCTTGTCGGCATGCCAGAGAAGTACGGCAAGCTGAACAACATCATCAACATGCTGCAAGCCGACGGGTTGCTGGTGCGCATCGCGCCGGGGACCGAGTTCAAGTCGCCGCGCTACCGCTACGTGGGGGGCGAGTAGATGGCGACAACCTTCCGCAGCAAGAACAAGTCGCTGGCCGACCTGGCCGGGACCATCCTCAACGAGGAGCACCCGATGACCTTGCGGCAATTGTTCTACCGCTGCGTGTCGCGCGGCGCCCTGCAAAACTCCCAGGCCGAGTACAAGCGGCTGGGCAGCGTGGCCACGCGCCTGCGGGAGGACGAGGAGATTCCGCGGAACTGGATCGTCGACCACGTCCGTTCGACTCTGAAGCCCAGCTCCTGGTCGGGGCTGGCTGACTTCGCCGACACGGTGCGCCATGCGTACCGCAAGGACTTCTGGCAGCAGCAACGGCACTACATCGAGGTCTTCGTCGAGAAGGACGCCGTGGCCGGGACGATCCACCCGATTACGGCCGAGTACGACCTGCCCCTACGTGTTGTGCGCGGCTACAGCAGCATCTCGTTCGCCGGCGAGATCGCCGACCTCTGGAAGAAGATCACGAAGCCCATCTTCTGCTACTACCTGGGCGACTTCGACCCGTCGGGCTTCGACCTGGAGCGCGACCTGCGGGAGAAGCTGGAACGGTACGCCGATCGGCAAGCGTACACCCGTGGGGATTGGGATCAGCACGGGCGCCACGTCCTCGGGAATCCCGATTACATGCAGCCCTTCGTCTGGCAAAGGCTCGGCGTCCGCCGCACCGACTTCAAGGCGTTCGATTTGGTCGCCCTACCCGTGAAGCCGAGCGACAAGCGCTCCCGCGGCTTCGTTGCGAAGTTCGGGGACAAGTGCGCGGAGCTGGACGCCCTGCCGCCGACGGAGCTGCGGGACCGCGTGCGGTCCGCCATCCACGAGCACATCGACTGGGAATCGTGGCAGCGCCTGGAGCGCGTCGAGCAGGCCGAGCAGGAGACCCTGAACAAGTTTGTGAAATCGCTGCGGAAGAAGGCCAGTTGAGAAAGCGAACCTAGGTTCACTATCTCCCGCACGGCGCCACCTTTCGGGGAGCAGAACTTGCAAAACTGATTGACATTGCCGGTCGCCCATTTCAATAATCTCCAGAGTCGAGACTCGGGGCAGTTCTGGCCAAGGTCACCCAATCGACTCTGGTCGGCAAAGGGCAACGCGACGGGGCGTCTCTATGGGACGACAAGTCTGGGGAACGTTTTCCGTGAAGGATCACTGTGCCGACCGCGCCTTTGTCGCGGACGTAATGCTCTATGACCGCTTGGTCATCCCCGTACCACCAACGACCGATGAGCGCAGCCGTTGGGAACGAGAGGGCTGGAACCCGGCTCTCTTAGACAAGTTGCTTTCTCTGCTCGGCGACCGAGCCTATCCCGTGGAGTGGACTGATGAACGTCAGGCGCAATGGAAAACCCGATACGAGTCAGGGTCTGAACTAGCACGGGCGGCCCCTGATTGGGCATTCGCCGCGACAAGGACCGAATTGACGGTTGGGCTACCGCGGCACATTACCGGCATTGAGGCTGTTACCGCGTACGGCTCCGTAGAAGAACTGACAAAGGATCTAAGAGTCAGGGCCGTTGACCCACAAGCCCCGCTGTGCGGCAGCGCCGTCGCCGCTATCGTGGGTCGGGAGTTTCTGGTCCCCGATGACGATCGCTGGACACACGAGGATTTGCTGAAGGCAGCGATCGACCTTTCATCTGACAGAACCTACAAGCGGAAGCGGGCGAGCTTCTGGCGCTGGCACCGTGAATTCCTCGACGACAAGGGGATTACCGATCAGACCGCGATCATTGAAGCTGTCGAAGAAATGCGTGACCTGATCGAGGAGGAACAGGCAGCCGCTCGGAAGTCAAAGATCAAGCTGACCACCACCTTCGCCTTCTTGGTCGGCTCGGTAATCTTGGGCATGATGGGCGGGCCATTGACGGCAGTTGGCGTCGCCGGCGCGTTTCTCTCGGTGGGTCAGTTCGCCGCCGATCGACTAATGGAAGACGCTGGGCGCGAAGGGGTCCCTGCAGCAGCACTGCTACACGACACGCGCAAGCATTTTGGATGGGAATAGACGTGTACCCGGAAACCAGTGGAAGAATGACGGAGACCGAACGAGCGCGATCCGGTAGAATGAACGAGTAATGTCTGTCCAGCGGCAGCACGGACCCTCGGGCCGCCTGCCCGCCGTCCTGGTTCCCAGGACCGCGCTCCGCATCTCGGAGCACACCCAGAAGACACCGAAGGTGTCGAGGTGCGCTCCCATGAAGATCGAGATGCGGCGGCTCAGCGAGATTCGCCCCTACGACAAGAACCCGCGCGTCAACGACGGCGCCGTGGACGCCGTCGTGGCGAGCATCAAGGAATTTGGCTGGCAGCAGCCAATTGTCGTGGACAAGGACGGCGTGATCGTCGTCGGCCACACGCGCTACAAGGCAGCCATCAAGCTCGGGCTGGAGAAGGTCCCCGTCCACGTCGCGCGCGACCTCACGCCTGCGCAGGCGAAGGCGTACAGAATCGCGGACAACCAAACGGCATCAATCGCCGCCTGGGACTTCGAGTTGCTGCCGCTGGAACTGGCCGACCTCCAGGCAATGGACTTCGACCTGACCCTGCTCGGCTTCGACCCGGACGAGCTGACGAAGATTCTCGATGGCCTGCAAGAGGGACTGTGCGATCCCGACGACGTGCCCGCGCCGCCGGACGAGGCGACGACGCAGCCGGGGGACTTGTGGGTGCTCGGGGATCACAAACTTTTGTGCGGCGATGCCGGCAAGCCCGAGGACGTGGACCGGCTGCTCGACGGCGCGCCGGTTCACCTTTGCAACACGGACCCGCCGTACAACGTGAAGGTGGAGCCGCGCTCAAACAACGCGATCGCGGCGGGGCTGTCGTCGTTCACGAACGACGCGGCCGCCAGGAAGCTGCGCAAGGGACAGGGCAACGCCGCGTTCGACATCGCGCGAGGGAAGACGAAGATCACCCACCACCAGAAGCTCGACTTGGCCCGGCACCCTGGCAAGTCCAAGCCGACCGGCAGGAAGCTGAGGGCGAAGGACCGTCCCCTGGCGAACGACTTCGTCAGCGACGAGGCGTTCGGGGAAATGCTGCACGCGTGGTTCGGCAACATGGCGCGCGTGCTCCAGCCTGGTCGCTCGTTCTACGTTTGGGGCGGGTATTCGAATCTCGGCAACTTCCCGCCGGTCCTCAAAGCCCACGGCCTGTACTTCAGCCAAGGGATCATCTGGGACAAGCAGCACCCGGTGCTCACCAGGAAGGACTTCTTGGGGTGCTTCGAGATCGCGTACGACGGGTGGAAGGAGGGCGCGGGGCACAAGTTCTTCGGCCCCAACAACGCGCCGGACCTGTGGCACGTCAAGAAGGTGTCGCCGCAGAAGATGACGCACTTAACGGAGAAGCCTGTGGAGCTCGCGTCTCGCGCCATGCTCTACTCCTCGCGCCCCGGCGAGAACGTGCTGGACCTGTTCGGGGGCTCGGGGAGCACCCTCATCGCCGCGGAGCAGACGGGACGGAAGGCGTACCTCATGGAGCTGGACCCGCTCTACTGCGACGTGATCGTCCAGCGCTTCGAGAAATTCGCCGGCAAGAAGGCGGAACGGATCGCCGCCGCGGAGGTAGCGCCGTGAACGCGACGTTGGCCCACAGGCGCGTCCGGGCGGAACCCTTGGCCCCCACGCCGTCCAACGAGAAAGAGGCCCGCGGGGGGGCCT
>JACOUH010000380.1 GCA_016177925.1 Planctomycetota bacterium
GACTGGGACGCGTTCCAGGACTTCTACCACCAGCGTGAGTGCGAGTTCCTCTACCCGCATCGTCAACTCCTGCAGAACGTGCCCTGGCCGCTGGTCCAGGCCGCCTAGCGCTCGGCCGGTTGCGCCCGTTTCCAACTTGCCCCACAGTGCGCTCGCCTACGGGGAGAGCTGTCCCGACAGGAGCAGGGCGCCGACGATCACGGCGATGGCGATGCGGTAGTAGCCGAAGATCGCCAGGCCGTGGCGGCCCAGATAGTGGAGCATCCACGCAACGGCCGCCGCCGCGGTCAAGCCGGCGACGACGCAGCCCAGACCGATCGACGAGACGGAGTAGAGGTCCAGCATTTCGTGGCGGTACTTCAGGCCTTTATGGGCGGTCGCGGCGAGCAGGGTGCCGACGCCGAGCAGGAAGCTGAACTCGACGGCCGCCTCCAGGGTCAGGCCGACCGCCAGGCCACCAAGGATCGTCACGAGACTGCGGCTGGTGCCCGGCCACAGCGCCAAGCACTGGAAGAACCCGATAACGAGCGCGGCGGAGAGGGTTAGGTCAGCGATGCCGCGAAGTCCTTCGGGAGGCGTGCGCGTTTCGCCCCGCTGGAGGCGTCCGGGGGGCGCCAGGTTCGGCTTCCGCGGCCGCGCCACCACCAGAATCAGCACCCCACCGACGAACCAGGCACCGACGACTGGCCACAGGCCAAAGAGATACTTGTCGATTATCTTCTCCAACAAGAGGCCGACTGCTGCCGCCGGCAGGAACGCCACGAACAGTTTCAGGAAGAGCTGGAGCCCCTCCCGGTTGCGGCCTACCAGTCCCAGACACATTTCATAGACTCGCCCGGCGTAGAGGCCGAGCACCGCCACGATCGCCCCGGCCTGGATGCAGACCGCGTAAGCGTTTGCCGTTTCGCTCTCTGGGATGCCCATCGCCCGCTGGGCGAGGATCAGATGTCCCGTCGAGCTGATCGGCAGATACTCCGTCACTCCTTCGACGATGCCGAGCACGATCGCCTGCCACCATTCCATGTTCGCTCCTCCCGGCCAGACGAAACGGTCCCGTCTCCGGAAAGAGTATAGCGAACGAACAGGCCGGTGCCCCTGCCGCGTTGACGAAGGCCCAATCTCCGTAAGAACAATAAAAGCGGCGATCCTCGCCGCACTTCAAAACCCGGAAACGAGAAGAGGGCGGGCCCGGATGGGCCCGCCCCCTCTCTGATTCAGTCCTGTAGTCCGTGCCTCACTTCTCCACCGCGACCAGTTCGGCGGGTCGGGTCGAGGTGGCGTCGAAGACGAGGCGCTTCTTGCCATCCTCCTCGGTGACACGGACGGTGATGGTGTCCTTGCCGCGGAAGACGCCGCGGAGCACGTCCTCGGCGAGCGGGTCCTCGAGCAGGTGCTCGATGGCCCGCCGCAGCGGCCGGGCGCCATACTCGGTGCTGTAGCCCTCGGCGATCAGGAGTTCCTTCGCCTCTTCGGTCAGCACCAGTTTCAGGCCTTTCTCCTCCAGGCGTTTCATCACCTTGGATAGCTCGATGTCGATGATCTGCTTGATGTCGTCCTTGCCCAGCCCGCGGAAGACGATGATGTCGTCCACCCGGTTCAGAAACTCCGGACGGAAACTGTTCTTCATCACGTCGATTAGCTTCGTCTTCATGCCCTCGTAGGTCGCCTCCTCATCATCCTGTTTGATGAACCCCGGGCGCCGGCGGCCGGTGATCTCCTCGGCGCCGATGTTGGTGGTCATGATGAGGATGCTGTTCTTGAAGTCGACGACGCGGCCGACGTTGTCGGTCAGCCGTCCCTCCTCCATGATCTGCAAGAGCATGTTCCAGACATCGGGATGAGCCTTCTCGATCTCGTCCAGCAGGATGACACTGTACGGCCGGCGGCGGATCTTCTCGGTGAGTTGCCCACCTTCCTCGTAGCCGATGTAGCCCGGCGGCGCACCGATCAACCGGCTGACGTTGTGCTTCTCCATGTACTCGGACATGTCGATCTGCACCAACGCGTTCTCATCGCCGAACATGAACGCCGCCAGCCGCTTGGCCAGCAGCGTCTTGCCCACGCCGGTCGGGCCGGCGAAGATGAAACTGCCGATGGGCCGCTTGGGGTCCTTGATGCCCGCCCGGCTCTTGCGCACCGCCCGCGCGATGGCTACGATCGGCTCGTGCTGGCTGACCA